>NZ_CP034015.1:313750-627500 GCF_003855395.1 Shewanella livingstonensis
TGAAAAAAGTTCAAACCCAAGTAGGGCGCTGGACATCTATTCGCTGGGAACTGGACCAAATGGTTCCAGCAACAGAGTTGCAACCAGACAATTCTGTTTTGGTGCCACTGGAATTGTACAAAGATCAACGTGGTAGTTATCGCATCAATCTCGATATGGATAATGCAACGTTGTTCATTGTGTGCGACGAATTGATTGATGGCACATGGGTGCCTGCGATGATCTCTGCCGACCAACACGTGAGTGCCGGTTGCCTAGAGTCAGATACACCAGTGCTCAATATTCCAATGCCTAGCGCCATTGCCTGTTGGATAGAGGCATTCATCACTCGTCACGGCGAAGTGGAAATCAGTGCTCATAGACGCAAGCATGTTAACCGCCGTAAAAATGAAGGGCCGAGCGCGAATCGCTCTGGAAATATGCAATGAGCGATAAAGCAGAAGGTCTTCTTAACCGTTGGGAAATTAGGCGTCAGCGGGTTGCTGAAGAGGCTCAGCAAGAAGAGTTATTGCAGCTGGCACAAGAAAAGCCCGATGACTACAACATACTTACGGCTGAATCACCTCAAGACGTTAGCGAAATTGATGCGGATGAGGTGGCAGAGCCAGAAGCATTACCAGACCCAAATACCATTGAAGTCGGTGGCAGTTTTGCCCGCTTTATGGCCAAAAGTGTCGACCCAACTACTAAAGCTGCTGCGCTACGAGCATTATGGAAACAGCCGCAATATGGTCATATCGATGGGCTGCTTGAATATGCATTGGATTATACCAATCAACCGTTATTGTCAGCGGATGTATCCGCCGAGTTGGCCAGTAAAGTGTTTCGATATGTCATTGAAAAAGAAAAGCCTGAGCCAGAATTAGACGCGGACTTAGCGCCAACTGACTTAGCCGATTCAGCTGAATTCGCACCAAACGAATTAGCATCAAACGAATTAGCCGAACAAACCGACTCGATAGCCGAAGAGGACTCAATCGATTTAGCCGATAATGATGCAACAACGACTGCGGCGTTATCTCCAGCAGAACAACCGCTTTACCAGAATGATGATCTGCTAAAGCAAGCTATCGCCAGTGATGAGGCGAAAGCATAATAACGACACCGTCACCAGATGTATGTGACACAAATAAAAGTCGTTAGTTACAGAATTAGAACAAGTGAATGTCAATTGATGACGTGCAATAAGCGTGAACAGTGAAATGAGCTATCACTGTTAATGAGGTATAAAAACCGATAATTGGGAACGCAATGAGTATAAGAAAAAACCAGCCACAGCTAAAACAAGCACGACAACAGGTGATGGCCAGTACGCAGATTTTGCAAAATTTAATTCCGCCCACTGTTAGCTATACCACCCAGGGGCATGTGCTCATTATTGGGCCTGAAGATCTGGCGCGTTTAGCTGCGGACAAATTGTCCACAATGGCAAGCCGAGTGATTTTAGCCAATGAAGCGATCACTAGCCAAGATGAAACCCACCTTGAAGCAGTGATGAATGCGGCCGCTGATGTTGAAAGTTACTACAATAAATTAACGAGTGTTAAAGGGTTTTTAGGCCAATTTCAGGTTAAAGTTGAAGGCGAAAGCGGCATTACAGAGTTAAGTGTGGTTGCTATTCGCCAAGCACATTTTGATATTGTGCTCGATTTAAGCCACAGTCCTTGCATTAATCTTGAAATGCTTCCTCCAGGTTACTTTTATGTTGGCCAAGACGCGGCGTTACTTGCCGATGCCATTGCCAACATTCCAGACCTAATCGGTGAGTTTGATAAACCGCGCTATGTTCGGGTTAACAGTGATATTTGCGCCCATGACAAACACGGCTTAAACGGCTGTAACCGATGTTTAAACTTTTGCCCTGCCGATGCGATTAGCAGCGTAGCGCACAAAATTGAAATTGACCCTTATCTTTGTCATGGCGCTGGTAGTTGTACTAATGCATGCCCAACAGGGGCGCTAAGCTATGATTTACCAACCCCATCATCACTGCATACTTACCTTGAAAAATTGGTCAGCCGCTATCGCCAAGAAGCCCAAACTGCCCCAGTGATATTATTTCATGACAATGAAGCTGGTGCCGAATGGATTACGGATCAGTTAAGCGGTGACGTATTACCTGTCGCAATGGAAGAAATCACTGTTGCGAGTATTGATCATTGGTTAGCAGTCTTAGCCAATGGTGCCCGCGAAGTGTTAATTCTGCAAACGCCTGCTACAGCACCAACATTATTGCAAATGCTTAAAGGTGAGTCAGCATTAGCCAATCGTATTCTTGATCAAATGGGTCAACCACAACGGATCCGCTTAATTACCCCATCAGAGCTAAGCCAATTAGATGATGCACTCGCGGTGAGTTTAGCGTGGCCAGTGATTATGCCAATGGTCTTAGATGCTATTGAACCCAATACCAATGTAAAACGCAGTATCGTGTTTCAAGCGATTGACCATCTTAATAGCCAAGCCGCAGCTGTTGATGATGTGTTAGCGATGGCTAATATTCCATACGGCATGGTTAGCATTAACAGCGACAAATGCACCTTGTGTATGTCATGTGTAGCAACATGTCCTACCCAAGCATTGAAAGATGGTGGCAACGCTCCAGCCCTTAAGTTTGTTGAGCAAGATTGTGTCCAATGTGGGTTGTGTGAAGCCGCGTGTCCTGAAAACGTGATTAGCTTAATACCTCAAATCAACTTCAATCAGTCTGCAAGGCAACAAGTTCAAGTCTTAAAGCAAGAGCCTGCATTTGAGTGTATTCGATGTGGCAGTGAATTTGCTACCCAATCCATGGTACGCAAAATAATTGAGATGGTGGGTGAACATAGCGCGTTTAGTGGCAATATTGAGCGTTTGAAAATGTGTGGCGATTGCCGTGTAAAAGACATGTTTGAAGACATCCTTGACGATCCAGAAAAGCAATTGCAATAAGAGATCTCCTATGACCGAAACAGGAAGACAAGTAAGTGAGAATGATCAGTTAAGAGCCGATATATATCAGTTACTGGCTGCGTTATTACGCCGCCAACCAAGTGCTGAATTATTAACGTTCTTAGCAGGTTTAGAGGTAGAGGCCGAGGATGGTAATACCATGAGTCAAGCATGGAATGCGTTAAAACTCGCAGCACAAAACAGTGATACCAACATCCTGGAAGATGAATACTTTGCCATTTTCTTAGGCGTTGGCAGTGGCGAAATAATGCCTTATGGCAGTTGGTTTATGACCGGATCGTTAATGGATAAACCGTTAGCGGCATTACGCAGCGACCTGATGCAACTTGGTTTTGAACGTGAAGAGAACGTTAAAGAACCAGAAGATCATGTTGCCGCATTATGTGAAGTGATGGGCTGCTTAATTTTAGAAGCACCAGGTTACCGTCAGTTAGCGTTTTATCAACGTCATATAGGCAGCTGGATTTTGCGTTTTTGTGATAATTTAGCCAAAACGCCTAGTGCCATTTTCTACCAAAGTGTGGCGCAACTAGCTAAAGCGTTTTTTATCGCTGAAGCCAATGAATTTGAACAACTGAGTTTAGATATTCCGGTGAATTGTCCAGGTAGTGCTGACTTAGATCCGCTTGAACAAGACGCTGTACAAATTAACTAAACCGGGTGATGGCTTATTTAACCTCACCTTTTTATTAACAAGGAGACAATATGAACAAGCAAGCTTCCGACATGGGTCGCCGCCAAATGCTAAAAGCATTAGCGCTCGGCAGTGCGGTAGGTGCTGTGGCCAGTGTCAGTGCACCCGCACTTGCTCAAGTCACTAAACCGTCTACACAAGAGCCTTCGGGCAGTAACTATCGCGAAACTGAGCATATTCGTAATTACTATGCATCGTTAAGCAAATAACAAAGGAGAGTGTGTGATGCGATTAACCCGCAAAACAGACACGGCCACCAAAGCTGAAAAGTCAGGCCTAGGTCTTAACCGACGTCAATTCCTCAAGTCTGCCAGTTTGGCGACCGGTGGTATTGCAGCGGCTTCAATGCTTGGCGCAGGTATGATGCGTAAAGCAGAAGCTAAAGATGTTCCCCATGATGCACCAACCGAAATAAAACGGACGATTTGTTCACACTGTTCAGTAGGGTGTGGAGTGTATGCTGAAGTTCAAAATGGCGTATGGACAGGGCAAGAGCCTGCGTTCGATCATCCATTTAACCAAGGCGGCCATTGTGCTAAAGGCGCAGCACTGCGTGAACATGGTCATGGTGAAAAACGCTTAAAGTATCCAATGAAGTTAGAAGGCGGTAAGTGGAAACGTCTATCATGGGATCAAGCTATTAATGAAGTGGGCGACAAAATGGAGTCGATTCGTCAAGAGTCTGGTCCTGATTCTGTTTACTTTATGGGTAGCGCTAAGTTTTCCAACGAACAAGCTTATATGTATCGCAAATTAGCAGCAATGTGGGGCACTAACAACGTCGATCACTCTGCTCGTATTTGTCACTCTACCACGGTAGCCGGTGTTGCAAACACTTGGGGCTACGGTGCGCAAACTAACTCGTTTAACGACATCCGCAATTCAAAATGCATGATGTTTATTGGGTCTAACCCATGTGAAGCTCACCCAGTGGCGATGCAACACATTTTGATTGGTAAAGAACGCGGTGCCAAAATCATCGTAGTTGATCCACGTTTTACCCGTACAGCGGCTAAGTCTGATGAATATGTCCATATTCGTCCAGGTACTGACATTCCATTTATTTATGGTCTGTTATGGCACATTTTCGAAAACGGCTGGCAAGATGATTCATTCATTTCTCAACGTGTATACGGCATGGAACGTATCAAAGAAGAAGTGAAAAAATACACCCCTGAAGAAGTCGAACACATCGCTGGTGTGCCAAAAGCACAAATGTACCGTGTCGCTAAAATGATGGCAGAAACCAAGCCCGGCACTGTCGTATGGTGTATGGGGGGGACTCAGCATCACATTGGTAATGCTAACACTCGTGCTTACTGTATTTTACAGCTTGCCCTTGGCAACATGGGTATAGAAGGCGGCGGAACTAACATTTTCCGTGGTCACGATAACGTACAGGGTGCGACTGACTTTGGTTTGTTATTTGATAACTTACCAGGCTACTACGGCTTAACGTCTGGCGCATGGGACCATTGGGCTAATGTGTGGGACCTTGAACCAAAGTGGATCACCGAGCGTTTTGACCAAGGTGAATACTTAGGCCAATCTCCACAAACATCTGCGGGTATTCCTTGTTCTCGTTGGCATGATGGTGTGTTAGAAGACAAAACCAAGATTGCTCAACGAGACAATATTCGTCTGGGGTTCTTTTGGGGTCAGTCTGTTAACACCGAAACTCGTGGTCGTGAAATCCGTGAAGCACTGAATAAAATGGATACCATTGTGGTCGTTGATCCATTCCCAACCATGGCGGGTGTTATGCACGAACGCCAAGATGGAGTGTATTTATTACCTGCGGCAACTCAGTTTGAAACCTACGGTTCGGTTTCGGCCTCCAACCGTTCACTGCAGTGGCGTACGCAAGTTATCGAACCATTATTTGAGTCATTACCTGATCACACCATCATGTATAAACTGGCCAAAAAATGGGGCGTTGCGGACCAATTCTGTAAGCACATCAAGGTTAATGGCGATGAGCCATTAGTGGAAGACATTACCCGTGAATTTAACACTGGTATGTGGACTATTGGTTATACAGGGCAAAGCCCTGAGCGCTTGAAAATGCACCAAGAAAACTGGGGCACCTTCGACGTTAATTCACTTGAAGCACCTGGCGGCCCAGCTAAAGGCGAAACCTATGGTTTACCTTGGCCATGTTGGGGTACACCAGAAAACAAGCACCCAGGCACGCAAATCTTGTATCGCACTGGACGTGAAGTGAAAGACGGTGGTGGTAACTTCCGCGCGCGTTATGGTGTGGAGCACGAAGGCAATAACATTCTTGCTGAAGGCTCTTTCTCTAAAGGATCTGAAATTGAAGATGGTTACCCAGAGTTTACTGCCGACATGCTTAAGCAGCTTGGCTGGTGGGACGACCTAACAGCTGAAGAAAAAGTCAAAGCTGAAGGTAAAAACTGGAAAACTGATATCTCTGGCGGTATTCAACGTGTGGCAATTAAGCATGGTTGTATTCCTTACGGTAACGCTAAAGCGCGTTGTATTGTGTGGAACTTCCCTGACGACATTCCATTACATCGCGAACCGTTATACACCCCTCGTCGTGACTTAGTGGCTAAATACCCTACTTATGAAGACCGTATGGTGGCTCGTCTACCAACGCTTTATAAAACCATTCAAGACAAGGATTTTGCTACCGACTATCCACTAGCAGTAACAACCGGACGCTTGGTTGAATACGAAGGTGGTGGTGAAGAAACCCGTTGTAACCCATGGCTTGCAGAACTACAGCAAGAAATGTTTATCGAGATCAACCCAGCAGATGCTGCAGATCGCGGTTTACGTGATGGTGATGACGTATTTGTTCACAGTCCAGAAGGTGCCAAAATTACCGTTAAGGCAATGGTGACACCACGTGTTATTGCAGGTGAATGTTTTATGCCGTACCACTTTGCAGGCGTATTTGAAGGCAAGAGTTTAGCCAAAAACTACCCTGAAGGAACAGTGCCTTATGTGATTGGCGAATCTGCCAATACCGTAATGACCTATGGTTATGATGTCGTAACGCAAATGCAAGAGACCAAGTCTAGCTTGTGTCAAATAAGCAAAGCCTAAACACTTGATGAGGAGATAAGCCATTATGGCAGTCATGAAATTTCTGTGTGACACCAAACGCTGCATCGAGTGTAACGGTTGCGTCACAGCATGTAAAAACGAAAACGACTCTGCTTTAGAGTGGGGTATTCAGCGTCGCCGCGTGGTAACGCTTAATGATGGTGAACCAGGAGAAGCGTCAATCTCAGTAGCATGTATGCATTGTACCGATGCACCGTGTATGGCTGTATGTCCGGCCGACTGTTTCTACCGTACCGAAGACGGCATTGTGCTACATAACAAAGATACCTGTATCGGTTGTGGCTATTGCTTCTATGCTTGCCCATTTGGTGCACCGCAGTTCCCTAAAAAGACTGCATTTGGTAGCCGTGGCAAAATGGATAAGTGTACTTTCTGTGCTGGTGGCCCAGAAGAAGATCACTCAGAAGCTGAGCGTCTAAAATACGGTTCAAACCGTATTGCAGAAGGCAAATTACCAATGTGCGCTGAACTTTGTTCAACCAAAGCATTGTTGGCTGGTGATGCAGGCATAGTGTCTGACATTTACCGTCAACGTATGGCTGCACGCGGTAATCCAAATGTGATTTGGGGCTACAATCCTAAAACAGGCGAAATGATTTAACCCAGAGCAATGGCTGCGATAATTTTCGCAGTCATATAAGGAGTGACAATGTTAACTTTAACGTTAAACAAATCACTGCGCAGGATGTTTGCTCTGTTCGTTCTGTGTATGGGATTGGGGTTGGTTACATCACCGGTGTATGCCGCTGATGAACAATCAAGCCAACAACAAGCAAAGTCTAAAACCAGTGATGCAGATCTCTGGCGCGCAGTAAAAGCCGGCGAACCTGGATACAGTACAGACAAAGGCCTCGATGCTGATGTGCTGATAAATGTCGCTGGGAATGAAGGCAAGATATTGCGAAATACTTACCTGAAACCTGCACTCGGCTTAGCCGTTGTTGGGGTTTTTGCAGCCTTTTTAGTCTTTTACTTCGTTAATGGTCCATCAAAACTGAGTAAAGGCTTTTCGGGTAAAATGGTACTTCGCTGGAGCAAAAGCGATCTCTGGTTACATTGGGTTATGGCAATATCGTGCCTAATCATGATGCTAACTGGTTTGGTCATTATGCTGGGACGCCATGTCTTAGCCCCTTATGTCGGTGACGGTATTTGGGCTGGGATTATTGCCTTTAGTAAATTTGCCCATGACTGGTCTAGCCCCATTTTTATGGTGTCTTGGCTGTTGTGTATTATTAAGTGGATGCCACTACAAACCTTCAAAATGTATGACTTGAAATGGTTTTTAGTGGTTGGTGGCTACATTAATTTTGGCCCGTTTAAAGGCAAGCACCCAGACAGTGGTTTTGCCAACGCGGGTGAAAAAATGTGGTTCTGGACCTTAGCTCTTTTCGGTCTTAGCATCAGTATTACTGGCATCATGCTAGTGTTTCCTATGCTAGATTTACCGCGTGAACTATCAATGCTCGCCTTATTGATACATGGACTCAGTGCGACGATTTTAATCGCATTTACCATCGTACATATTTGGATGGCGACAGTGCTTAGTGAAGGCGGTATGGAGTGTATGGTTTCGGGCTATTGCGACGAAAACTGGGCTTCTCAGCACCACAATGTGTGGTACGACGAAATCAAAGCCGATGGTACTTTAAAGTACAAAGAGTAAATCTATCATTCGAGTGTTAATACACTCGTTGATGGCAGACATAAAACACCTTGTTAGGTAACTGACAAGGTGTTTTTTATTGATTTTGTGATAGGTTTTTCTATGGGTTTAGCCAATGACGAATCAAAATAGCGGTTTCATTTGAATCACTATTCAAAGTCGGTTAGTGTGCTTAACATTATTAAATTACAATAAAACGAGTGATTTTTAGCTCGTTATGTAAACAAACTAAAAGACAAATCATGGTAGCTACTGCACAAAAAATTCTATTGCTAACTTTTTGCCTATTTTTAGCGGGTTGCTCTTCGATGCAATCAAGTACTAGTGGCGATGCGATAGGTTTTACTGAGTCTGGCCAAGCTTCATATTACTCAGATATACATCAAAATAAGAAAACCGCTAGCGGCGATTTATATCAGCATAATCAAAAAACAGCTGCTCATAAAAAATTACCTTTTGGATCAAATGTAAAAGTCACCAATACCAACAATGGTAAAAGCGTTATAGTTAAAATCAATGATCGTGGCCCCTTTGTTAAAGGACGCATTATTGACCTGTCAAAGTCTGCTTTTAGCAGTATAGGCAATTTATCTACTGGCCTAATTAACGTTAAAATCGAAGTCGTCCGCTAGCTAGATAAGCTTTAAGATTATAATTTAGCACCAATACATGTGCTTTTAGTTAGACGTTTTGTTTTGGTTTCAACAGATTCGCTGGTGTGTGAACGTTATGTATCTAAGGATGGTCCATGAGAAAGTTAGCGTTAATCTTGTTGTTACTTGTGAGTTCCACGGTTGATGCTTCAGACTTTAATCACGATATCGCCGTGAGTTTAATAGACAGAACGACTCATCAGGTTTTTTATGACGGTGCTTATGTATCGATAGCCTATCCAAATGGAGATGTACCTAAAAACACGGGAGTATGTACAGATGTCATTATTCGCGCTTATCGGGGAATAGGCACTGATTTACAACAATTAGTCCATGAAGATATGAGCGTAAACTTTGCTCTTTATCCGTCTAAGCGGCTATGGGGTCTGCATTCAACCGATAAAAATATAGATCATCGACGAGTGCCTAATTTACAGACCTTCTTTGAAAGACAGGGTAAATCTCTAATCATCAGTACTCATAAAGCTGACTATGCTGTTGGCGATATCGTTACTTGGATGCTGCCTGGCAATTTACCCCATATTGGTATGGTTATCGATCAAGTTAATTCTGTAACAGGTAACCCAATGATTGTTCATAATATTGGCAGTGGGCCTAAAATAGATGACATGATTTTTGATTATAAAATAACGGGACATTATAGGTTTGAACCATTGAAATATAATCAGTAAGGACAGGCCTCACTATCATCTTAGGCCTTCTTATCCAAGGCGTTAACGCTGAAGAGGAAGTATGAACATAATCGAAAAATCTTTAGAAATAGCTTTAAAAGCTTATTCTGGGAAACAGGATAAAGCAGGCAAAACGTATATTCTTCATCCTCTTAGAGTTATGGCAAAAATGGATACTGAATACGAAATGGCTGTGGCTTTACTTCATGATGTTATTGAAGACTCTGATTACACCGCTGACGATTTATTAACACAAGGTATCCCACCTGATGTTGTAAACGCTGTGCAATTGTTATCTAAGGTGGCTGGTGAAACTTACGATCAATTTATAGGTCGTATTATTGATAACCCAATTGCGATAAAAGTTAAAATGGCAGACATTGAAGATAATATTAATATTTTACGTTTAGAGGTTGTTGAGGTAAAAGATCTTCAAAGAGTGGCTAAATATCATGCGGCTTGGAAGCGATTACAGATACACTCATAACTTTAAGGCCGAGCGGGTGTTTATTTTAGGTGTTGAACAAGCCCAATATTGGCTGAGTGGCAGATTTTTTATTCCTAGGTTTGATGCATATTAACTTAATCCTATTTAACCACTATATAGAAGTATCGCAGACGTTATGATCAAGATTGAGTATATTATTGGTGAATTAAAAACGTCGATGCTTGTTGTAGAAGAACATCTTTTTTTCCTTAGTTCTGAAACGTGGGTAAAGGCTGTAGAACTGGCTGTAGGTGACAAAATATCGGCCTGCAGTAATGCAGTAGCCGAGATAGAAAGCATTAATACAGTCGAAGGCGAACACCCTTGCCAAGATTTAAAAATTAGTCACAACCATAATTATTTTATTACGACTATACGCCCGGCATTCCATGACACGCTACAAAATTGTGCCCCGATCGATAAACTTGAACTCATCGCTTATGAGCTAGCAAATCGTCCTTCTAATTTTCCTGATGGTAAGTCAACCGGGCACCACAGTGGTCCTTGGGTTGCGGCTAAATATTTACATAGCGATCCCAACAATGAAATTATCGGTTGGGGTCGTGCAAATGACACTATGTGTGCCGAAGATGCAGCAGTAAGCGATTTGAGGCTGAAATTAAGTAGTGCCATTGGGCTGCATCGAGGTAATGTTGAGATCTCTCACGCCTATTTGCGCAAATACACTAAAAAAGGCCGCTTCGTGAACAAAATGAGCCCTTGTGTTTACTGCCGTGATAATTATGGCAGCGCACTAAATGACACCACTGAAGGCGTGAGTAATTTGTCTAAAAATGGTCGCGATTATCTACCCCCAGTAGATAAATAACTCTCAACTACATTTCCCCATCATTCAGCAGCCCACAAAGTCACTTTTGCTGAGTTAACTTGAGATCCGTTTAAGCCATAAAGCGGTGTTCGCTGTTTTGAATCGAAAGTTGTTGAGGGAGTATTGTTTAATAAGTGCTTTAATTTGATTTGCAACCAATGGCCTTTTACTTCAAATTGGTTCTAAATACTTTTTAAAGTGCAGTACATAACTGCAAGATTATTTTACTTAACAACTAAGGGGGGTTATTTGAATATTTCAGCAACACATAAAAAAGAGCTTTTAGTTGCTAAGTCGCTATTAGAAAACCCAGGGCTTGCGGTAAAAATAACTAATTTTATCGGCACTCCTATTGAAAAAGGCTTAGCGTTATTACCTGATAACTGGAATAAAAATATCGCGAAAGTAACCGAAAAGTCACTTATTAAAGCGTCTGAAGCAGCCATTTTCACCATGAAAGACATTCCCGGAGAACAGTCGTCCAATCTTTGGCATAAATTAGGCGTTGCTGCGAGTGGTGGTGTGGGTGGTTTCTTTGGATTAGCTGCGATAGCTGTTGAGCTTCCTATTTCAACATCAATCATGTTGCGTTCTATCGCTGATATTGCTCGAAGTGAAGGTGAGTTAATCACCACTCTGGAAACAAAAATGGCTTGTTTAGAGGTATTTGCATTGGGCGGCGAAAGTGATTTAGATGATGGTAGTGAGTCAGGATATTTTGCAGTAAGGGCTGCCCTAGCAAAATCGGTTTCTGAAGCCGCTGAGTTTATGGTTAAAAAAGGTATTACCGATGAAGCCGCACCTATTTTAATCAAATTAATTACAAAAATCGCTGAAAAATTTGGGGTTCAAGTTACGCAAAAAGCCGCGGCACAAGCCGTACCCGCAATCGGTGCCGCTGGTGGTGCCATAATCAACACTTTGTTTATTGATCACTTTCAAGACATGGCGAGAGGTCATTTTATTGTTCGAAAATTAGAACGGATATATGGCTATGATGCAGTAAAGAGTGCTTATCATTCGTTGCCTAAAAAGGGTCATCAATAAGCATCGTATCAAAGTATTATCGATTAAGAATAAGATAGTTTAACTGTTTGTATGGCCTACAACACTTGTTGAATAGATGAGTTAAGACGTCTATTTTTTAGGGGTTTAATGGGTACATCAAACTAGGTTTAGGCTAGAAAAGGATAACAATATGACACAGCATGGGCCTGTCCCGACCCACAATATTAAACAGTCAACCACCGACGATATGCAGTCTAGTGACAAGGCCGTTAAGCGTGAGGCTCGGGAGAATGAGCCAACGCAAACAGAGATAGCGTTAACCGGTTCAGAGCGTCAAGCTGTGGTTGAGCATGGCAGCCTTTCATCGCTTACGGTCTATTCAATTATTCTGCGTGAAGGTCAGGAAGAATTAGAGCGCCCATTGATGTCGTTGTGGTGGTCCGGAATAGCAGCAGGCATCGGTATTTCATCATCTGTATTGGCCGAAGGTATTATTCGCAGCAATCTTGGCTCCGATCACCCTTATTTGTCACTTATTGAAAGCCTTGGATACACTTTCGGTTTCGTATTAGTCATTCTCGCCAGGCTGCAGCTTTTCACTGAAAACACTATAACGGTAGTGCTGCCACTGCTCGCCAGCACCACAACAAATCGTCTTGTTTGCACCGCACGTTTATGGGCTGTGGTGTTGGGCGCTAATTTTGTTGGTACGTTCTTTACTGCGGCTATTTTTGTTCACGGTGGTGTACTGACAGAAGATATCCTTACCGCAATATTACAAATATCACGGCATGTCGCAGAGTTGACGCCATCAGAAACATTAATGCGTGGCATTCCAGCTGGCTTTTTTATTGCCGTACTTGTGTGGATGTTACCCTCGGCAAAAGGGTCTGAAGTGCTGGTTATTATAATGTTTACATGGTTAATTGCAGCCGGAGAGTTTACTCATGTTATTGCCGGTTCTACTGAGATATTTAGCCTAGTGCTAAATGAGGAAATGAATTTTTTTACTGCGTTGTTGCATCATATTACTCCCATGCTAATGGGTAATATTATTGGCGGAACAGGACTGTTTGCGATGTTGGCTTATGGTCAAGTTAAGGAAGAGATGTAAGTTGTGTGCTAAGTTAAATCCAGCGATTTGTGGATACCTTCGCGGATATGGTGAACTTTTTAGCTATTAAACTTAATATTTGCATCAACGACATAGATAATTCAAGCACAGGGAAGTCTGCTATATAAATAGCGGATGTAATTGCATGACCCATTTAATAAGCCGTTATTTCGCGTAGTTTGTGGTGTATCTGGGTATAAAAAATTATGTGGTTAGGTTATATCGTTATGCAGTAAAGCTAACCTTTACCATTATCTGGATACGGTATTAACATTAAATAAATGAGGTTTACTTGAAAAATGAGAGAGTTAAAATGGATTTTAATTTATTACGTTTTTGTGTGTATTCACTTGTTTTGAATTTATGTGGCTTGGCTTTTGTCCCACGTGTTTATGCGGTGGATAAATTTGTTATCAATCACTCCGTCTCAGAAAGTGATCAACGCTATCAATACACTTATGAACTGTTAGATTTAATTATTAACGAGACTAATGCCGATTTTGGTGATGCTTCTATTGAAGTGACTAATTTGGTGATGAGTCGAAATCGAATATTTAGATCATTGCAGGATGGCCAAACCATTAATGTCATGGCTGAAGCATCAAATGAACAATGGAATACTAAACTCATTCCCATCCCCATCCCTATCCGTAAAGGCATTCAAGGGCTGAGAGTTTTTATTATTAAAAATGAAAATAAAGACTTATTAGCCAATATTAGTTCGTTAGAGCAATTGATGATGCTGCAAACCGGTTCAGGCAGTCAGTGGTCGACGAGAGTCGCCATGAAACAAGCTGGATTCAATGTGGTGGAGAGTGCTCAGTATGATAGTTTATTTAATATGCTTTCAAAAAGACGTTTTGTCACATTTGGCCGTGGTGTAAATGAGGCTTATCAAGAGGTTGAGTTATTTCAAAAGCTTTATCCTGAATTAATCGTTGATGAACATATTGTGCTCAATATCCCACTTGCCACATATTATTATGTCTCTCCTAAAAAACCGAGGTTAGCAAAGAGAATTAAGATTGGTTTATTGAGAATGATTGAGAATGGTAAGTTTGATCAACTTTTTTATCGATGGCATTGCGAGTGTTTAATACGCAGTCTGCTAAACAAACGTCAATTATTTAAAATCACTAATCCTCTGGTGGTCGAATCACAAATGACTTCGATTATGGGTGAAGATTTTTTGTTTAATCCAAGCTTAGATATTTCATCAATATGCGAAAAGTATCTTGAATAATAGATTTACTATATAGGCACTTGAAAAGTATCATAAAAATATTCTTTACGAACAAGGTTAGCCCGTATGCACACAGTTGCTGACGATCGCTGCGTTAGTAGCAATAGTCTCGAGGTCATATGGATATCTCATCCGTCACATCTGCTATAGTGGGTTGATATAATTAATGATATTTTTTCATGGTTTCATGGTTTCATGGTTTCATAGCGTTAAAAGTTGAATATCAGTTAACATAATAATTTATAAGTGAGATTGATATGAAGAAATATTATTTTCTATTATTTGCCATATTGGCGTTGCTATCACAAGCATTGGCAGCAAGTCCTGTTAAGTACAATAAAGAGTTAGATGGGTTTGATTATCCCTTTGACGTTAAAACATTTAATCTTAACTCCCAAGATAAAGTTTTAAAGATGCGCTATATGGATATAGGCGATAAAAATGCAAAAAAAGTCATTGTCTTATTGCATGGTAAAAACTTTTCAGGCTACTACTGGGAAAGAATTGCCAACGATCTGTTAAAAAGAAACTACCGCGTTATTATTCCGGATCAAATTGGTTTTGGTAAATCTTCAAAACCCGATTTCTACCAGTATAGTTTTGGCCAGCTAGCATTAAATACCAAGTTATTAATGGATAGTTTACATGTGCAAAAATTCGATCTTGTCGGTCACTCAATGGGTGGGATGTTAGCGACGACATTTGCTGTTAACTATGCTGGCTCGGTTAATAAACTCATTCTGATTAATCCTATTGGTTTAGAAGATTACAGTAAGTATGTCGAGTTTAAAGACGTTAACTTCTTTTATAAAAATGAGCTTGATAAAACGCTTGATAAAGCGAGAAACTATCAGAAGAAAAATTATTATGATGGTAAATGGTCAAGCGAGTACGAGACGTTATTAGTACCAGTCAAAGGCATGCTTGCAGGAGATGATTGGCAAGTTATTGCTTGGAATAATGCATTAACTTATGGACCTATTTTTTCAGAAAATATTGTCGATAGATTGTCACAAATCACCAACCAAACTGTATTAATTATTGGTACCAGAGATCAAACTGGCCCCGGAAAAGGGTGGTTGAAACAGGGTGTAACTAGGCAATTAGGCGAGTATAAAAAACTCGGTATCAATGCGCAAAGTTTGATTAAAAATTCTGTATTGATTGAGTTAGAAGGATTAGGGCACATGCCACAGTTCGAAAACTATACTCTTTTTATCAAGGCGTTTCACCAGGCGATTGATCAACCATAAATAAAAAATTGGCTTAAATTACCACAATACTGTAGGTATTCGCTGCATTCATATTGTCTCAAATAGCGTCATGGCTTCGTTCTGTTATGACAGGGTACAGCAGCGTATTTTTTAAAGGATTAAATTATGTCTTTGCTGTTAATTGTTATAGCTACCACACTGTTTGCTGGTTTAGCTATGCCGCTAGGAGCCTTAATTGCCCATTTTGAAAAAGTGAGCAGTGAGTGGCTTGAACAGGAGTTTAGGCATAGTGTAATGGCCTTTGGCGGTGGGGCCCTATTGTCTGCCGTTGCTTTAGTCTTGGTTCCTGAAGGGATAGTACATCTTAAGCCACTAGCTGCTTGTTTGTGGCTTATGGTCGGTGGGCTTAGCTTTATGGCCCTTGATATTTATCTTAACAAAATAGCCACCCCCGCTAGTCAACTGGCAGCAATGCTGTCTGATTTTATTCCTGAATCCATTGCTCTTGGTGCAGCATTTGCGACGGGAAACAGTAATGCATTTTTACTTGCAGCGTTAATCGCATTACAAAACGTGCCAGAAGGATTTAGTGCCTATCGTGAACTAAATGCCTCTTCTGCTTATCAGCCCCAAAAAATTATCCTTATGTTTTGTTTAATGGCAATGCTGGGTCCTATTGCGGCAATGTCTGGCTATTTGTGGTTATCAGAGTCACCTAAAGTGATTGCAGCGGTTATGCTTTTTGCCTCTGGTGGTATTCTTTATTCAATATTCCAAGATTTGGCTCCCCAGGTAAAACTAGAAAAACGTTGGGCTCCGCCAATGGGGGCTGTATTTGGATTTGGTCTTGGTATGCTGGGGTTAATGTTAACCACATCATGACCACAGAGCGACTTCGTAGTGCTAAATAATTCTGCAAGTATCAATGTCGTTATCAGGGAATAAATAAAAAATGGATTACATCAACTTAGCTTATCTACATTTAGTTACAGTCGTACCAGCATTTATCATTGGCACATATCTACTTATTGTTCGAAAAGGTACAGCTAAGCACAAAGTTTTAGGTAAAGTTTATATGGTACTGATGCTGTTTACCGCCATCGTGTCATTGTTCATGCCTGCCCAGCTTGGAAGTCGTTTTTTGAATCACTTTGGGTATATACACTTACTGAGTTTATTAACACTTTATGCCGTCCCAGCGGCATATTTCTATATCAAAAAAGGTAATGTTCGAGGGCATAAACGAAGCATGATTATACTGTATTGTGGTGGTCTCATCGTTGCTGGCACTTTTGCTATTATGCCGGGTCGATTATTGAATAGTTGGATTTTTGCTTAATAGGCTGGTTGTCTTTACATACTACCAATTATGTTAGTTATTTTTATCGTTGCCTCAATGGTATGACTTCTGTATCTACTAGTAATATTTGCTGCAGTGTTTGACGTGCCTCAGGTAGAATGCCAGCACTCATTTTTAATTTTTTGGCGTATTTTATATGCAAATCAATCGTGTACTTCTGACCGCAGTCGGTAGTGTTTTGCTGGCAATGGTGACCATTCAATCGGGTGCTTCTTTAGCGAAGCAACTTTTCCCCTTGGTTGGACCTGAAGGTACAACTGCATTACGTTTAGGTTTTGCCGCTGCCGTACTTTGGTTAGTGTTTCGTCCATGGCGGGCATTACCTCAAGGCAGAGATTGGCAGAGTATTATTATTTATGGTCTGTGTTTAGGCGGGATGAATATCCTGTTTTACTTAGCCATTGAGCGTATTCCATTGGGAATTGCGGTAGCGCTTGAGTTTACCGGCCCCTTGGCAGTAGCCTTGTTTGGCTCTAAACGAAAAAGTGACTTATTCTGGGTTGGTTGTGCCATTGCGGGGATTTTACTTCTGCTACCTGACCTATCTAGTGCACAAGGGCTTGATTTTACAGGTGCATTAATGGCATTAGGTGCAGGGGCATGTTGGGCAGGTTACATTTTGTTTGGTACTCGCACTGGCAAGCAAGCATCTGGTGGCATTACAGTGGCGCTAGGCATGACGGTTGCCGCAGTGGTACTCGTGCCCGTTGGTGCAGTTAGCCAAGGCTTAGCGTTATTGAGCTGGGAAGTGCTACCGCTAGGGTTATTAGTGGGGGTACTATCCAGTGCCTTACCTTATTCGTTAGAAATGGTCGCGCTACGCAATATGCCGACACAGGCTTTTAGCGTACTAATGAGTTTAGAACCTGCGATTGCCGCATTAGCGGGCTTAATTATTTTAAGTGAGCAATTGAATCTGTTGCAATGGGCTGCCATTGGTTTAGTCATTATTGCATCTGTAGGCAGTAGTTTTACTCCTAAAAAAGCGGTTGAGATGGGCGTGTAGATTTCTATGCGCAAGAACGTATTTTGTATTTTTGTTATTTTTCACCAATAAAAAATAGTCAGTGAAGGGACTCACTGACTATGTATAACCCTTTATCAATGTAGGTTTATAGTTGCTTTAATGGTTTTATTTCTGCTCTTTTCATTTCTCTTGGGAACGGCTTACCGGGTTTTCCTGGTTTGATTGGCTTTAAGTGTTTTTTACTCGAAGGAACACAGAACAACTCACGTTGATCATTGACTATCTGATCAGGTGCAAACTGGTTATTGATTTCTAGATTGTAGTTTCTTACTTTGTTTTGCTTGATTAAGTCATAACAAACCATATGGCGCTTTTCATTTCGAATTTTATACATCTTGTCGTTGTGGATCTTGCTTGAAGGATTACATAACAAGACTGGCTTACCCAAAACGGCACGCGTTTTACCAAACTGGTCCTCTATCATGATGGTTTCTTCACGAAGGGCATCTCCTTTCTGTACGCCATAACATTGGAAGTGTTCTCCAGGCATATGGACGGCGACAGGTATCTCTTTAACGATGTCACCACAGGCTGCGGTAAATACTGAATAGGTTTTTTTTGCTAGATTACTCGTCGACCAAGCCCAACGGAAATTATTCGCATTAACATTACTGGCTAGAGGGAAGTTCATGGTTCCCCAGGGTGAGGTGCCTCCCGCGACAGAACCAGGCAACAGGTAAGGCGATTGGCCATTAGCTAAAGAACCTGCAATTAATGCATTAATTTGACTGGCATTAGGCCCTCCAGTTTGTGCCCAACCGGACGATGGAGTCGTTGATTGATATGCCTTAAAGTGGCCAGAGCCTGTATAAATAGTATTATCACCCTTAAAGATGGCTGCCATACCTTGTGACACTGCACCATCCCCCCACGCAATAACACTCACTGAACAGGTCTTTAATGATTGTGGACTACTATCAATGTCGAACTTGAGTGATTCAATCTTTTTCCAATTACTGCCATTGGCCCCACGGTAAACCACCGTAGGTGTACTACCATTACCTGGTGAATGTACCACAATGAAATCATTGTCTGCGGTAACGTTTGCTGTAATCGAGGTGGCTGCGACCATACCTGATGCGCTCATTAGGCACATACTGATTAATGTTTTTTTGAGTATACTCATCCTGACTTTCCTTATTCTGGTTTAGTAAAGTGTTGAATCATGCTTAATGACTTAAGCTGATTTAAAACTAACAGTTAAGATAAAAAAGTCAGCAAAGTTAGAGGGTTAAAAAGGGGGTGTTTTGTGTTTTACCCAAGTTTACCCTAGTATTTAGTGGACTATAAAAATGGAAATGCATAGCGTCTAAGTGATGCATTCACTCTAAAAAGGATATTTAATACATGAAATACATATTACCCCTAGTCACTCTGCTTAGTTGTGCTGGTAGCGCATCTGCGCACCAACTTGCATTTAATGAACTCACGCCTGTCAGTACAGCGATTAAAACCGAAATCACTTTTGAACTGAGCGAGATGGATATGATTAAACAATATCATTACCGTGCTCAGTACTTTGATATTGAAAAGTGGATGATGAGTAAACAACTGACATTACATAATGATCATGCAGCTGCAACAAATGGTGCACCACAGTCGATGAATACTCGTCAGATGCAGCAACCAGAAGTCGAAATAGATGATTTAGGTGGTTTTCATGGTGTGATAGACCCATTCATGAAGCTACAAGACAATAATGTTAATTCACCCGATCTCAATAGCGTGACAAATCGAATCAATATCGCAGGACTTGTGGCTGTATCGATGTGTAATGCTTATGCTTCGATTAATATCAAAGATCAAAATAATAATCTAATGCCTAAGTTTATTGCACCTAATAGCTTTTTAATGGGGATAAATCCTGCGACAGCACAACAAAGTGATTACCGATTGACTGAAGGATTAACGTTTAGTTGTGTGTATAAAAATGTACTTAAGCCAAGAGTAAGAGACAGTGTTCGCGAGATAAAACTACAGCAACCATTACTCAAAAAAGGTGGGTAAGCCGCAAAAGTAATCAATTACGTTACGCCTAAAGACTCGCTCTTGATCACTTGCATAATTCGGTCAAGGTGCGAGGTCAATAATGTTCTATCATCGTTAGACAAGTTGCACTCAGACAAGATGAAGTGACATGTTTTAACCACATTGCGCCAACGTGGATTATCAGGTAATTTTTTTACGTGTAGGTATTTATCTAAAGAGCGTGTTCTTAGGCGACCAGAGTCGATAGATATCGTCCAAATTTGGCTTCTGTCGGCTAATTCTACTTTATTCGTTTTGGTACTTTTCTCCCAAATACTGATGCAATCAATCATCGTATTCACTAATAACTCAGCAAATGAAGCCGTTAATTCCGACGGCGACAATGACAAAGTTGCCTGCTGCTGGGTGTCGTCTTGCTCTGTTATATCGTCATTAGATAATAAAAATAATTGCTGTTTATGCGACTCGATTATGGTCATTAAATGCTGCTGGGTTTTACGTTTTCTATAAATATAAAAGCTCACAATAAAGCCAATTAACAAGCCAATACTGGTAATGCCAAGGATTAAATTAAGTAATTTATCTATTTTTTGGCTCTTCTGCTGACTAGCAATTTGCTCTTCTGCTAATGCTCGTTGCACGCGTTCATTCTCTATGTCGCTTTGAATGACTGTGATGCTCTCACTGTATTTTTTTTCAAGTAATGCTTCGTGTAACTGTTGATATTTCTTTAGATAAACCAGAGATTCGTAAGGGCGGCCGTTGTCATAATATAACTCGCTGGCATAGTGATAAATGTTCATTTTTTGCAATGAGTCTTGTTTGGTGTCGCTATAGTCCATTGCACTTTCAATAAATTTTATGGCTTGAGTCGCATCTTTTTGATGTGTGGCTATTTGGGCTTTTAAATAGAAAATTACATCATGAAACGAATGGTCATCGCGGGTTAAATATTCCGATAATGTATCGGCGACATGTAGGGCTGGAGTAAATTCATTGGCATTGATATGGATCGTCGCGACATTAATTAGCGCAGACAGCCTGTCGTCACCGACAAGGTTATCGTTGTATGCTTCGATGACCTTATTACTGTAGAAATTTTTCTTATTGAATTCATTGTTTATATTATATATTTCAGCAAGGTTTCCGTAGAGATGCGACATATAACCGATAACATGAAGATCTACATTATGAGTGGTGTAGCGTAAGTAATGTTTAAGTGATAGTTCAAAATAGCGCTGGGAATCTTTAAATTTTTCGAGCTTTTTATAAATCAGACCAAGATTGTTGAGGGTTATCGCAGTATAAAAGTCATTACCTAAGGCCTCTTTAATCGCTAAACTCTTCTGGTAGTAACTTAATGCTTTGTCATATTGATTCAAATACTGTTCAGTTAGTGCTAAATCGTTATAGCTTTTCGCCAACCAAATTTCAGACTCTTGGGCTTTAGCAATGCTAAAAGCTTGTTCAAATAAGGTTTTAGCTTCTTGATAGGACTTTCTATAAAGTTTTTCAGCGGCTTTCTTACGTAGCCAGAGATATTGAATTTCGACATTTTGAGTAAAAGTAGCGCTATTTTTAACGTCATCAAGCATTTGTTCCGCAACGACTTTATCACCTAACTCTTGGTTAATATCATATAAGATAAGTTGTAACTTGGCGGCGATGATGGGGTATTTATCAATATCTAATATTTTGAGTTGTTGGCTGCAAAAGCTCAGGCTGGCTTGAGGAGAAATCTGTTTTATACGGGCTTTGCATTGCTCTAATGCTAAGCTGCTTTGTTGTGTAGTACCTCTATCTCCTTGGGCTGTTAACCTAGCCGCGGTTGCAGGCATATGCATCGAATAGATCGATACCAATACCAATAGAAAAATAGCTGTAAGTCCCTGCACTCAACCACCCAGTCCAATTATTAATATCGTTTAAGTCTTATTACACCGTCAAATAGATGCAATGTCAGTTAACATATTAACAACATAAACCGATAGCCAATGTAAATACAAGAAATAGTCACGATTGACCATGTGTAGAGTTAAGTAACAGTTCTAAAATCGAAAGCTGTTTTTTTATTATTTAGTCTTTATACTCCGCTGCTGTTTTGTCTTTATAGAAAGTAAAAATGAAAAGTTGGATATTGTTAAGTGTAGCCATTTTAACTGAGGTGTTGGCCACTTCAGCGCTTAAAGCCAGTGATGGATTCTCAAAATTAGCACCTTCAATTGTAGTTATTGTGGGCTATGTATTGTCTTTTTACTTTCTATCTCTGGCATTAAAAGGGATCCCGGTCGGTATTGCTTATGCCACGTGGGCAGGCCTTGGGATTGTGCTTATTACCTTAATAGCCTGGGTGATGTACGGTCAAAAGTTAGATTTAGGTGCACTGGTGGGCATGGGGTTTATTCTGATTGGTGTGGTGATAATGAATTTATTTTCAAATGTGACGCCGCATTAACGAAGAAAGACAGGCCAATCAAAAAGGGCTTAACAATGTATGTCATTGTTAAGCCCTTTTTAGTTGAGGTTAAGTCGAAGCAACCAAATGTTGCTTCGATTACAAGCTCATTACCACGCCATGTCTAAAATCTTACGGCTGGTGGCCAAATCTACTTTGCCGCTTTCAGACAGTGCTGTCATGCCGTGTGCTTCTAATGCATCGACGACTTGAGAGAGTTGCTCTTGAGTGACACCATGATCGCGTAAACGCACTGGTAAACCGACTTGTTTGAAGAAGGCCTCAGTTTTGTCGATGGCTTGCTCTACTCGGCTAACTTCATCACCTTCAGTGATATCCCAAACACGTGCTGCGTATTGCACTAATTTAGCGTGTTTTTGTTCTTTCAACACACGCCATAGTGATGGCAATACGACTGCTAATGTTTGTGCATGGTCTATATGGAAAAGTGCGGTTAGCTCATGGCCAATCATGTGAGTAGACCAATCTAATGGAACGCCTGTGCCTATCATGCCATTTAAGGCCGATGTAGCACTCCACATTAAGTTTGCGCGAGCATCATAGTTTGTTGGCTCTTCAACAGTGATAGGGCCAATTTCAATGAGAGTTCGCAAAATACCTTCTGCCATACGGTCTTGCACGCGGGCATCAACTGGGTAAGTCGCATATTGCTCAAGTACATGTACAAATGCATCAACAACACCATTTGCGACTTGGATTTTTGGTAAGCTGAAAGTGAGTTCAGGATCCAGCATGGCAAATGTTGGGTAGGCACATGGGTGGTTTACTGGGAACTTGCCACCTTGATAACTGACGACAGCAAAGGCATTCATTTCTGAACCCGTAGCAGGCAGGGTAGCAATAACACCAAGAGGAATAACCTTATCATTTGCTACTGGCACAGGCGTAAAACCGTGATGCAGCAATGTAGTGGTATCGCCATCAAACTGAGTTGCAAGGGCAATAAATTTGGTGCCGTCCATCACTGAACCACCACCAACAGCGAGTAAAAAGTCGATGTTTTCTTTACGAGCAACTTCAACTGCTTTAACAAGAGTGTCGTACTTAGGGTTCGCTTCAATACCGCCAAATTCAAATACTGTGCGGTTACCTAATGCGGCTTTAACTTTATCTAGTGTGCCAAAACGTTGTACGCTGCCGCCACCGTAAGTGATTAATACTCGAGCATTGGCTGGGACAAGTTGGTCTAACTCTGCGATACGGTCTTTACCGAAAACAACATGAGTAGGGTTACGATAATCAAAATTAAGCATAATGGGCGCCTTTTGGTCTAGCGATAATACAAATAGTTGGCTGATTGTTTATTTATACATAAGTCATCCCTATACAGGTTTTTTTATGCACCACAGCAACAATAAATCATGTGGTTATGATAATCCTTTTCGTCAAAATAAACATACACAGAACTATCGTGTTCATGCCTATTCCTATCTATATCGTAATTATATGACTGTTTATTGATTATTTTAATGCCTTTTACTGCTTTTTTGGTAGTATCGATGCAGTGGTTTTTTAAGGGGGAAGGTATGAATGAGATAGCAACATTAATGGCACAGCTTGCACCAAAAGAAGGGGTTAATAATACTCATTTGGCTGGGGTACGTATGTTTCGTGGCTCTCAGTATGCTTCTCGAGGGCCATTATGCTATTCCCAGGGGGTACTGATTGTTGGTCAGGGTAAAAAGCGCGTGTATATAGAGGACCAAACCTTTGATTACGACCGCCAGCGCTCATTAGTGATGACAGTGCCATTACCCGTAGAGTGTGAAACGTTTGCTAGTATTGAAGAGCCGGTATTAGTGTTGATGGTTGATATTGATTTAGTGCAACTTAATTATATTATTCGGTTGATGGACGAGCATCATCAGATCCCTAAAGATTTAAATGAATCGCGCCAGAGTGGTTTTTTTGTAGCAGACAACACTGAAGATATGGACTGTAGCGTCATTAGGTTATTGCAGGCATTGCAGTCGCCGTTAGAAGCCAAAGTGATGGGTGAAGCGTTAGTGCTTGAGTTGCTATATCGCCTATTGGATTCGCCTAATGCAGCACCGCTTTATGCCTTGTCGTTAAGTCATACCCGCTTATCGAGGGTAGAAAAAGCCCTTAACTACATTCATAAGCATTATGGTGAGTCGGTTGAAGTCGACACATTAGCAAGCTTGGTTAATATGAGTCCGTCGGCATTCCATCGTAGTTTTAAAGAAGTGACCGCTTCTTCACCGATACAATATTTAAAGAAGATCCGCCTCAATAAAGCCAAAGCGTTACTGCAACTGAAAAAGCTCAAGGTAAAAGAGGTGTCGACACAGGTTGGCTATGAAAGTACTGCTCAGTTTAGTCGTGAGTTTAAACGTTACTTTGATCAAAGCCCTGGCGAGTGTGCTAGGTTATAATACTGTTTAATTTCAATAAGGTGCTATGTAAGTGCCTTCTATATTGGGTTAAGGCTACCTTATGACAGCAGTACCTATGCAAATGACCTTTTTTGAGTTTTTAACGCCGTTAGTTGCATCTGGGCAAAAGACGATTACTATTCGTGATGCCAGCGAGAGCCATTACCAACCTGGTAGCCAAGTAGAGGTGTTTACCCTCGAAGGCCATAGCAAGGTATGCGATATCATTATTTTGGCAGTCGAACCTTTAAAGTTCGATGATATTAATGAGTTTCATGCCACTCAAGAAAGCTTGCCATTAGCTGAGTTAAAGCAGCTTATTCTGAAGGTCTATCCTAATAAATCTCACTTATTTATGATTTCGTTCAAATTAATGGCCGCTTAAGGCCATTTTTAACAACAGAACTTCCGCTAAGATCCCTCAGCTTTATTACTATGTGCATCTAATCTGAATGGCGGGTACCGTTTGTTGTACTTTACTGCTTTTATTACCATCACCTTATTCATGCATTAATGACTTAACAGCAATATCTAAAACATGATCTGCTTAACAAATGGGTAGCAATAACCATGTTAGTTTGCATATCTATTAGCTACTTCACATTTTGGCTATCTCTAAAGTGATATTTTGATTTCCTGCTTACGCTATGGGTCTTATCTAGCGCTTTTTATCAATGGTTTTGCTCTCAGGGCTTCATTCAATTAGGATTTTTTATGTCTCCAATTATTCAATCAGCCAGCCAGGAGTTGATTAAACCTTATCAGTCTAATATCACTGTACCCAATTGGATGATCAGCTCTATGGAGCGGGTGATGCAGTTTTATGTTGATAAAAATTTACGCCTAGACACTATTTCTACTGACCGTATGCCTAAGCCCGTCGAGGGCAAAAAATACATGTTGTACGCGCACATTCCGTTTTGCCATACCTTGTGCTCGTTTTGTACTTTTCACCGATTTTTATTTCGCGAAGACAAGGCGCGTGAATACTTTGTTGCGCTGCGTAAAGAAATGCAAATGGCCAAAGATTTAGGCTATGAGTTTGAGTCTATGTATATTGGCGGCGGCACCACAACAGTACTTGAAGATGAATTGGCTCGTACAATTGAACATGCAAAAAATCTGTTTCCAGGGATTAAAGAAGTCTCTTGTGAATCGGATCCGCAGCATTTAGCTAATCCTGAATTTAAACAATTAAAAGGCCTAGTAGACAGAATGTCTATTGGGGTGCAAAGCTTTGACGATGGCATTTTAAAAATGACCGATCGCTTAGATAAGTTTGGTTCTGGCCAGCAAACCTTTGACCGCATTATGGCGGCAAAAGAATTATTTCCGATAATTAACGTCGATTTGATTTTTGGTTTTCGTGGTCAAACTGATGAGATTATCCAGTCTGATCTTGAAATGGCGTCTAAACTTGACCCACGCCAAATTACTACTTATCCGTTAATGATTACTCATCAAACCCGCAAGAGTGTCAAAAATCAATTAGCTGCTCCTCATGGGGATATGGTTAATCAGTACCGTCAGATTTTAAATCGCTTAACGGGGCAATATACTCAACTATCAGCCTGGGCATTTGGTAAAACCAATGATGAAGGTTTTGATGAGTATGTTATTGATTATGATGAATACCTTGGTGTCGGTTCTGGTTCATTTAGTTTTTTGAATGACACTTTATATGTGAATACATTTTCGCTGAAAAAATATCAGCAACGTATTGCTGAAGGCCGCATGGCAGTTGAGCAACAGAAAAAATATCAGTTAAAAGAAGTGATGCAATATCGCTTTTTACTGGGTATGTTTTCTGGGCGTTTATCGCGTAAATATTTTCGCGACACATTTAATGTTAATTTAGACACCGCATTGTTTAAAGAGATGGCTTCAATGAAAGCAATGGGGGCACTTAAAAATGACCCTATTAACCCCGATGAATTAATAGTGACCGATAATGGCAAAATGCTGGGGCTATTGATGATGAAGGAGTTTTACTCTGGTATGGACAATGTGCGCGCCCAACTGCGCCAACCACTTGCGGAAGCGGATATGTAATCTTACGTTAAGGCAACCAAAGGCCGTGTTAATCACGGCCTTTTTGTTATACTGATGGTTCTTTTTAACGACGCTTTTTTAGGTGAGTTACATGGCCAATATTCTTTTGCTTGCCAATATCAATTGTGATCGCATTCTAATGCTTGATAAACCTTTGCAAACTGGTGGTCGATTTCATTATCAAGACGGCGGCTTACGTTTAGGTGGTGGCGGCGCAAATACCGGTTTAGGTTTAGTATGGGCTCAGCACAATGTCTCATTGGTGAGTGAAGTTGGTAGTGATGACATCGGAGATTGGATTTTAGCTAAGGCGAGTACTTTGGGGCTCGATTGTCGTTTAGTGCATCGTTTTAATGGTAATACCTGTGAAATGTTACTGGTAATGACCCCCGATGGTGAACGGACCATTATTCGACCTCAGCGACCTATTTTTGAACTTCCTGCACCACCTGATTGGCAACACTGGGATGCCTTTTATCTTAACTCTTCAGCAAAAGGTGCTGGCGCTTGGGCTGCCAATGCTATTGCGTCTAATCCTAACTGCAAAGTGATATCTCAATTAGCCAAGGATGAGCGTCACCGTCCTTGTCATGTATTAATTGCCTCGATTACCGATATGCAAGGTCGTTGCAACCAAGACCCATGGTTGTTTGCTCATTCAATTGCGGGCGATGCATTAGCATACTTTATTGTGACTGATGGTGACAAAGGCGCAATAGTATACAATGCTGACGGCGAACAACATGTTCCCGCTGTGATTGCCAAAGTCGTTGACACCACTGGCGCCGGTGATGCTTATGCCGCTGGAGTTATTCATGGTTTATGTCAGTTGATGTCAATTACAGATGCGATGCATGAAGGCGCGTTGTGGGCATCGTTTGCTGTTGCGACAAAAAGCTCAATTCCTGGCGAGGCATTAAAACAGTATCTAGCTTAATTTCAAATTGAGTAAAAAATCGGGCCAATCAGTGAAGTAGGATATTCCCCTATGTTATAAGCGAATATTATCCTGAACCCAAGTGGATCTTATGAATGCAGTGCATTGTTAACTCTATTTAGATATAACTGAAATAGTCGCCGTTTGTCATTGTAGTGTCATTGTTTGCCTTTATGATGAGCCCGTCTAAACAACTTTTATAGTGTTGAATAGTTCAGACCGTTCATAGCTATTATTTTTTGGCTATGTTCCATAATACTGTTGTCTACCGTAAGCGGACAACAGTATTTGCCGTTTATCTAGCTTTGCGCTGCTTTCCTTAAACCAAGCGAGATAATTCGATAAATATTTTGTAGCTACTCCCTTCATACTTCCGTTTACCCAGGCTTTAAAATTCGCTATTGCACCATTGACAGTCTGAATGTGATAAATATTATCCATCACTCTGATTTTCCCATTTATCAATCGCTTATGGTCACAGTGCTTTAGTTTGGCTATCTTCACATATGCCCATGCACCATCGCTGCAAAGCACTGAATTTTCTTCAATGTTTTCAGTAAGATTAATGGATATTTCTGAAGACGTATCAGCAGATAAAATTGGCGCTATCATGTGTTTACTGCGGTCAATGGAAAGAAGCACCGCAACTTGGCCTTCTTTAGTACGTTTATCAATATCACCACCGCGCTTTCTGGCTTTTTGACCTGAACCGAGTGTTTTATTACCTTTTTCAGAATAGGCAAGAAAGAATTCATCAACCTCGATAATGCCCGATAGTTTGTCATCATTTTTCCCTGCCTGAGCCTGAAGAAATCGATGTCGCCATAAAAAGGCTGTTTTAAGATTAATACCACAGACTCTAGCCGCCTGCCTCAGCGTTAACCGCAACGCCATACAGTGGGCATACTCGACCCAAATGCAGCTCTTATGCAGCCTAGCTAGCGGGGTATTAGTCTTGTTGTTAAACGTTTTACTGCAGCTATTGCAGCGATATCGTTGTACTCCACCTGCTTTCCCCCACTTTTTGAACTGGCTTGAATCGCAGTGTGGACACTGCGATTTTGAATCAAAAAGTGGTTGGAACAGCTCATCTATAGGGATTTCGGTATCTAATGCTTGAATTGACTGGTGAACTACCTCTCTCTGAGCTGGAGTCATAGAGATAAGTGCTTTTGTTATCTGGTTAAGTTTACTCACAAATAATTTTGCTTTCATTTACTTTACCCTCAATCAGTTAGCTTCACTCATTAAGTATAGACAACATTTACCTACAACAGCGCCTATTTTTTATGTATTATCTTCTATGTTATTTATAGCCTTACTACTCCCCAGTGAGGCTTTTTTTTGTCTGAAAATTGGGTATATTGGCACTCTGTAATAAGATTTAAGCAAGGAGATGCTGGATGATTAAGCGATTGGTAAAGAGTATTTCTGGACTATATTTAGGCGATCAAGTGCAAATGCACAATGGTGTTGCTAGCTGTATTAACCAAAAACATGCCGTTAAGCAGTTAACCGTGCAATTTGATCGGGTCGTCGGTAATAGTGAGGCAGATCCTAAGCATCATGGGGGGCTTGATAGAGTGCTGCATCATTTTCCTCGAGAACATTATGGCCAATACCGCCGCTGGGATTTAATGTCAACATTTGGTGATGTGCCTTCAATGGGTGAAAATATCAGTACCGTTGGCCTTAATGAAGCACAGGTTAATATTGGCGACATTGTCCAAATTGGCGATGTGACGTTACAAGTGACTCAGCCGCGTTCGCCTTGTTTTAAACTTAACTTACAATTTGGCCATCCTAAATTTGCCTTAGCAATGCAAGAAAGTCGTATGTGCGGTTGGTTTTATCGGGTGCTGTCTGAAGGTGATATTCGTCCTAGTGACAGTATTATGCTACTAGAAAGAAAAACCAATATTAGTATCGCCAAAGCTATGCAGATTTATTTTTTAGCTGAATTTGATGCTGTGCAATATCAAATGCTGCTTGAATGCGAAGGTTTAGCGCAAAGTTGGGTTAACTCATTACAGCGTCGCCTTGATCAGCAAAGCATAGAAGATTGGGCTATACGTTTATATGGCAACGCCAGTTAGTTAACTCTAATGCAATGATAATATTAACAAAAAAATTATGCCGATTAAAGTAACTAGTTTAAAAACAACCAGTTAAAATATCAGTTTAAAAGTAATATGATAAGGAATATCAAATGACCGAACCGATAGACACGTTATCCAAAGAAGCTAAGAATATGGGGTTATTAGTGCATGCCGCCAGTTTTGTCGGTTATGTCTTTCCGCTAGGCAGTGTTTTAGGTCCTTTAATTGTGTGGTTAATGAAACGCGACGAATTTGAGTTTGCCAACCAATGTGGGAAAAACTGTCTTAATTTTAAATTGAGCTTAATGATTTATGCCTTGGTGTCGGCAATATTGATTTTAATTGGTGTGGGTGTATTGCTATTAGCCGCGCTGGCATTGCTTGATGTTATTTGTACCATTATTGCGATGGTGAAAGCCAGCGATGGGATAGCTTATCAATATCCGCTCACTATCCGATTTCTGAAGTAGTTAGCATGTTAAATATGGCTTAATGGCAACGATTATAAACATAAAAAACGCCACTCAATTGAGTGGCGTTTTTGTAACATCGATTTATAAACTAATTACACTTTAAAGCGAGCGACTAGAGTATCAAGTCGAGTTGCTAATTGGTTTAGTGACTTACTGGCATGTGCCGCCGCGTGAGCGGTATCGGCTGTACGTTGAGTAATATCGTTGATTTCAGTCACATTGCGATTAATGTCTTCAACTACGGTAGATTGTTCTTCCGTCGCGGCAGCAACTTGAATGTTCATATCGCTAATCAACGCAATACGTTCACTTATACCACTTAACGACTGGCTAGCTTCGTCTACAGCCGTAACACCTTCGTGTGAGCGACTACGCGATTGCTCCATCGCATTAACTGCTCGGCTAGTTTCTGATTGCAGCTTATCAATCATATTTTGTACTTCATTGGTCGATGCAGCCGTTCTAGAAGCCAAGTTACGCACTTCATCTGCAACCACAGCAAAGCCTCGTCCGGCTTCACCAGCGCGAGCAGCTTCAATTGCCGCATTAAGTGCCAGTAAGTTAGTTTGCTCGGAAATAGCACGGATAACATCTAAAATACTGCCAATCGACTTTGTGTGCGTCGCTAACGATTCGATAACTTCACCAACTTGTTCAACGTCTTTAGACAATTGATTAATGGTGGCTCGTGCACGAGTGACTACTTTTTGGCCATCGACAGATTCGGTGTCGGCATCGCGCGCGGTAACAGCAGCTTGAGCTGCATTGCTTGCGATTTCGTTGACGGTTGCACCCATTTCGTTAATGGCGGTAACAACCATGATGGTACGATCTTTTTGTAACTGGCTATCTTCTAATGTTTGATGTGCTTGATTTGATACATCAACGGCCGATAAACCAAGTTGTTCGCTGGTTTTGGCAACTTCAACAACCGTATCTTGGATTTTGCTGATAAAGCTATTAAAACCGCGAGCAAGTTGAGCTATTTCGTCATCACCATTAACCGGTAGTCTTTGACGTAAATCGCCTTCACCCTCACCAATATTACGAAATAATTCAGCAATATGAGCAATAGGACGGCTGACTGAACCTGCAACCGCAATTGAAATTGCAATAAATACCGCTGCGATAAGTATTGTCCACAATAATATCTGATAAGCCGATTCTTGTAGCAGTGCAAACACTTCAGCTTCAGGCACTTGAGCGACTAAGTACCAGTCCATAGACTCAATGTAGCTGCTGGCAATTAGCATGTGTTGGCCATCGACTTCCGCTTTGACTAAATTAAAATCACTTTGGTTTAATAGCTGGTTAGTATTGGCATTAGGGTACAAAGTGCTTAGTTTGCTTTTACCTACTTTACGTGTGTCTTGGTGAAGTTTTACGTCACCTTTAGCATCAACTAAATATACAAAACCGCTGTCTTCTATTTTAAATGAAGCCAGTAAATTAACCATCGAATCTAACGATTTGGCTAATCCCACAAGGCCGCGACCATTGGGTTGCTGGTAGTTGATAAATAGCTTTACATCACCATTAGCTTCGGTGAACACATTCAGCATTCGCTCTTGTTTACTGTTGCGATAGTCAAAAAACCAACCGTCTTGATCTGGGGTTAATACTCGTAAAAATCCGTCTTGTGTGTAATAGGCTGCGCTTTCGCGATCGGCGTAAGATGCTTGAGCTAAGCCGTATTGGTCTTTTATGTCATTAAGTTGTGCGATAACGAGGCTTTCTTGGTCCGCTGGGCGGCCATTTTGAAGCCATCCAAGCAACATTCTGCTATTTGCGAGCTGTTCCGCGGCATTCATTAAACCACTAATTTCAAGGTCAACTTCATTACGGATTTGCATGAGTAAGCTTGGCATTTCCGAATTTAGCATTCGCTGTTCAACGATTTGCTTGGCACTTCGTTGACTTAGCAGCCCGACTAACATTGTTGACAGCAGTACCGCGAAGGTCACGGTGAGCAAGATTTTTTGCTTAATGGTAAGGGTATTAAATGTATTCATCTACAACAGCCTCTTGGAGTATCTTTATGATATATCGGACACAATGACAATAAATTGATAGTTATTTTGCTGTTACGTTAATTAAGTAGACAAAATAGCCTTTTTGCGTAGGTTGTTCTGATTTTGTGTGACTAATGATAGTCGATAAAACAAAAAAAACGCACCTATATTTAAGTGCGTTTTTTTGACTGTGCCAATATTTTAACTATTGGTTAATTTACATATTTGGGTAGTTTGGCCCGCCGCCGCCTTCTGGTGTGACCCAAGTGATATTCTGGCTTGGGTCTTTAATGTCACAGGTCTTACAATGAATACAATTTTGACCATTAATCACAAATTTTTTGTCACCAGCGTCTTCAACAACTTCATAAACACCTGCTGGGCAGTATCGTTGTGCGGGTTCATCAAATTTAACTAAGTTAACCGAAATAGGGATACTTTGGTCTTTTAGGTGTAAGTGACACAATTGATCTTCTTCGTGATAAGTATTTGACAAATATACAGACGATAACTTATCAAAACTTAATTTCCCATCAGGTTTAGGGTAATCAATTTTATTGTAATCACTCGCAAGCCCCATAGTGGCGTAATCTGGCGTATTATCTCTAAAGGTTACCGGAAACTTGCCGCCAAACCAATTTTGGTCAATATAGTTATAGGCGCCACCGAGTAAGGTGCCAAACTTATGCATTGCAGGACCAAAGTTACGAGAGCTATAAAGCTCTTCATGTAGCCAGCTTTCTTCAAAGCGTTGTTGGAAGCAATCAAGATCTTTACCGCCCTCAAGTCCAGCAATTAAGCCTTCACCTAAGGTTTTGGCTGCGATGATACCGCTCTTAATCGCAGTATGGGTGCCCTTAATTTTAGCAAAATTAAGCGTGCCAGCATTACAGCCAATAATTAATCCACCAGGGAAACTCATTTTAGGTAATGAATTTAGGCCGCCTTTGGCAAGGGCGCGAGCACCATAGGATAAGCGTTCGCCCCCGGTTAGTGTTTGTGCAATAACGGGGTGAGTTTTATAACGTTGAAATTCATCAAATGGACTGAGGTGAGGATTTTTATAATTTAAATCGATAATTAACCCTACGGCAACTTGATTGTCTTCCATGTGGTATAAAAATCCGCCACCAGATGAACCATCTACTAATGGCCAGCCGCCAGTATGAACCACTTTACCCTGTTGATGTTGCTCAGCAGGGATTTTCCAAATTTCTTTAAAGCCTAAGCCATAGTGCTGCGGCGTTTTGCCATTGTCTAAATGGTATTTTTGAATCAGTTGCTTACCTAAATGCCCCCGACAGCCTTCGGAGAAAACAGTGTACTTGGCATGTAACTCCATACCCGGCATATAGCTGTCTTTATGTTGACCATTTTCGCCAACACCCATGTCACCGATTAAAATACCTTTAACGCTATTATCGTCATTAAACAGTAATTCACTGGCGGCAAATCCGGGGAAAATCTCGACCCCTAGAGCTTCAGCTCTATTGGCCAACCAACGGGCTAAATTACCGACACTAATAATGTAATTACCCTCATTGTGCATGGTTTTTGGCACTAAGCTGTTTGGCATTAAGCGAGATTTTGTATCTGAATTAAACAAGTAGATTTCGTCATGAGTGACTTTGGTCTTTAGCGGGATATCTGAGTCACGCCAATCATTAAATAGTTCATCCAGTACATCGGGTTCAAATACTGCACCCGACAAAATATGTGCGCCAACCTCAGAGCCTTTTTCAACCACACAAACAGTGATTTCTTTATCGGCATCTTTAGATATTTGCATTAAACGACAAGCGGTTGCTAAACCTGCAGGGCCTGCACCGACAATTACTACGTCGAACTCCATTGACTCGCGTTCCATGTTGTCACCTTTCAAAGTTTCCCGTTCATCGCGGGTTTATTGTTTTTCTATAACGATAAGTAAACGATCGTTTATCCTTTTACTCACCTTACCGCAAAATTCACTTTTGTCACAGTAGCAAACACAATCTTGTCAGCGTGAGTCGAGTCACAAATAGTTAACGATATAGTGTTTTTAACTAAGATATTCACCTAAAGGGGTATTTGTAAAACGGCAAATAGGCCTATAATTGGATCTGACGGTTCTCCGAGCTTTTTGCCCTACGTCAATGATATGGGTAGTTAGCCGTGGTAATTTTGCCACCGGGGTGAGTAAAGAAATGCACTCACCTCCCACACTTGGAAAGGTTAACATGTCCCAATTACAAGACAGCTTTGGTCGAAGATTTCACTATTTGCGGATGTCAGTCACTGACGTTTGTAATTTCAAATGTACTTATTGTTTGCCCGATGGCTATAAACCGGATGGTAAACCTACCTTTTTAACCCTTAATGAGATTGAAAATCTCGTTGCAGGCTTTGGTGAGGTTGGTACTCAAAAAGTTCGTATCACCGGTGGCGAGCCCACTTTACGCAAAGACTTTACCGATATTGTGCGCATTGTTGCGGCTAACGCTAATATTAATACTGTTGCTATGACCACCAATGGTTATCGTTTACAGCAGCATGCTAAAGAGTGGTATGAGGCTGGTCTGCGCCGTATTAATGTGTCTGTTGATAGCCTAGATCCTAAAATGTTTTATCAAATTACTGGCGAAAATAAATTCGACCAAGTGATGCGTGGTATTGATGCGGCACTTGAAGCGGGTTTTGAGCGAGTAAAAGTCAACGCCGTATTACTTAAAGGCTTAAACGATAAAGATTTACCACGTTTTTTACAGTGGATTAAACATACCCCTATCGATTTGCGCTTTATTGAGTTAATGGAAACAGGTTTGGGCCACGATTATTTTAACGAGCATCATTTAGCTGGGGTTGATATTAAAAAACAACTCGAGCAACAAGGCTGGTTATATGACTTGCCAAGTGTTGATGATGGTCCGGCGCAAAACTTCAGTCACAGTGATTATCAAGGCCGTATAGGGCTTATTATGCCTTATGCTAAAAACTTCTGTGCCAGCTGCAATCGTTTACGTGTTTCTGCTAAAGGTAAATTACATTTATGTTTGTTTACTGAAAATGGCGTTGATTTGCGTGATTTATTGCAAGATGCTTCGCAGCGAGATGAGTTAATCACTCGTTTGCACGGCCAATTAGCGCAGAAAAAAGAAACCCATTATCTACACCAAGGTATTACCGGTGTGACTCAACACCTTGCTTCTATTGGTGGCTAAGCGGTTATTGAGTTAAACCGACTGATGCTCACATTATTGTGGCGCACAGTCGATAGACATTGAATTTGATAAGGCAGAACAGCATGAGCAATCGTTTTACCCACATTAACGCCGATGGCAATGCCCATATGGTTGATGTTACTGAAAAAGCGGTCACCGAGCGTGAAGCGCGAGCAGAAGCCTTTATCGACATGGCGCCAGAAACCTTAGCCATGATCATGAATGGCAGCCATCACAAAGGTGATGTGTTTGCTACCGCACGTATTGCTGGCATTCAAGCGGCCAAAAAAACCGCTGATTTAATTCCGTTATGCCATCCCCTAATGCTGACCAAGGTAGAGGTTGAGCTTGAAGCCCAGCCTGACCACAATCGCGTGCGTATAACCAGTTTGTGTAAGTTATCTGGTAAAACCGGTGTTGAAATGGAAGCGTTAACGGCTGCATCGGTCGCTGCGCTAACCATTTACGACATGTGTAAAGCAGTGCAAAAAGACATGATTATTTCTCAAGTACGTTTACTTGAAAAACGTGGTGGTAAATCAGGCCATTTTCAAGCCTAAACTGACCATTATAAACAACGCACATCTAATATGTTTTACCCATAAATGCATTGAGAGACCACTATGATCCAAGTGTTATTTTTTGCGCAAATCCGTGAGTTACTCGGTACCGCTAATATTGAACATATAGCCGATAATATTGACACTGCAGAAGCATTACGTGCAGCACTTGCTGCCACCGATGACAAGTGGGCTAGAGTGTTGGCATCAGACAAACTGCTAGTGGCGATTAATCAAACTATGAGCCAGTGGGATTCGCCTGTAAATGACGGTGATGAAGTCGCCTTTTTTCCTCCGGTTACAGGTGGATAATATGAAACAGCAGAGCAATAGCATTGTGGTTCGTGTTCACACTGAAGATTTTAGTGTTGCTGATGAATATGCATTACTGGCCTGTGATAATCAGGACGGCGCCGTGGTCAACTTTGTCGGTAAAGTACGTGACTTTAATGACGGAAGTGCGGTGACCGATTTAACGCTAGAACACTATCCTGGGATGACTGAGTCGGTATTAATGCAGATAAGCCAACAGGCTTGTGAACGTTGGCCATTAAACAAAGTGACTATTATTCATCGCGTTGGTACCTTATTACTTGGTGAGCAAATTGTGTTTATTGGTGTGACCAGTGCCCATCGGAAAGCGGCTTTTGCAGCATGTGAGTTTTTAATCGATTTTTTAAAAACAAAAGCACCTTTTTGGAAGCTTGAAGCCGGCGATACTGGCGCTAAGTGGGTTGAAGCACGTGACAGCGATCAACAAGCCGCCCAAATGTGGAAAAAGTAATCGTCTATATGGCTCGTACATAGCAAGGATAAACCCTCAATGTCTTTCATTTATGCCAACATTACTCAGCTAGCAGACTCATTTAGGCCTCGATTCCGTGCTGGTGCTATCGCATTATTCTTTGCCATTGTTAGTTCAGTAGGGTTTAGTTCTGCAAGTGTCGCGAGTGATGCTCCGGCCATTGCTGCGGCTGCTAACATTAAATTTGCGGTAGATGAGATAGCGATACGTTTTCAGCAGCAAACGGGTTTAGCTCTGCGGATAAGTTATGGTTCTTCGGGTAATTTTGTGACCCAAATTCAGCATGGCGCTCCGTTTGAAATGATGCTCAGTGCTGATGAAGGTTATATCGATAAACTGCATCAAGCGGGATTTACCCAAGGAGAGGGTGTTATTTATGCCATTGGTCGACTTGCGCTTGCGGCACCGAAAGACTCGCCGTTAATTTTAGACGCTGATTTAGTCGGCCTAGCGCAATTAATCGATGATGGGAAATTATCTCGTTTTGCGATAGCCAATCCCGATCATGCTCCTTATGGCGTGAGTGCGCGTGAAGTACTGCAAGCAAAAGGCCTATGGGATGCGCTACAGGCAACGTTGATTTTAGGTGAAAATGCTGCCCAAGCGACTCAATTTACCATTAGCGGCTCCACTCAAGGCGGTATTGTACCGTTATCTTTAGTGCTAACGCCTGAGTTTGCTAAGCGTGGTAACTATGTCGTGATCCCGGATGCATTATTTCAACCGCTTTATCAACGTATGGCATTAATGCCCAATGCATCTGAAACTGCCGAGCGATTTTATCAGTACATGCAATCTGCTGATGCACAGCAAGTATTAACTCAATTTGGATTTAACTTACCTAAATCTGTCGTTAAGCAGGCTAATTAATGGATTGGCAAGCTCTATGGCTGTCGGTAAAGCTGAGTTGTTTTACCGTAGTACTGCTAATTCCATTGGCTATTTTGGTTGGGCGATGGTTAGCATTTCGGCAGTTTAAGGGTAAGTCGTGGATTGAAGCTTTGATCATGGTGCCGCTAGTATTACCACCAACGGTGATAGGCTATTATTTGCTGGTAGGATTAGGTAATCAGAGCATGATTGGCCAATGGGTTGAGCAGTTAACCGGTCAACAATTAGTGTTTCATTTTTCAGGCCTAGTCATTGCTTCTATCATTGTTAACATTCCCTTTGCCGTTCAACCTATTCAGCGTGCTTTTGAAACCATTCCGATAGATATTCGTGACGCTGCAGCTTGTTGTGGCATGAGTCGATTACGGATCTTTTTTCGCATAGAATTACCGATGATATGGCCTGGTGTATTAACGGCGGTCGTATTGTGCTTTTCCCATGTACTTGGCGAGTTTGGTGTGGTGTTAATGTTAGGCGGTAACATTGCTGGCGAAACCAAAACAATTTCGATAGCGATTTATGATAGTGTGCAGGCATTCGATTTTGATTCAGCAGGAATGATGTCTTTGGTATTATTATTGTTTGCAGTGAGTGCATTAGCACTAACCACGAGCATGTCTAGGCGTTTAGGAGGGCATCATGGTGCCTCACAGCGCTGATCTTATATGTGATATTTCACAAACATCTCCAATTCCACTTGAAGCACATTTTAGTTGCCGAGCAGGTGAAGTTTTAGCGGTAGTGGGTCCTTCTGGTGGCGGTAAAACTACCTTGTTGAGGATGATTGCCGGCCTGACTTTACCTGAGCAGGGGCAAATTCACTGTGGCGACATGCTGTGGTTTGACGCTAAACAGTCTATTTCATTAACGCCACAACAACGACATATCGGTTATATGCCGCAACATTTTGGTTTATTTCCGCATTTGTCGGTGTTAGACAATGTCATTTCTGGACTTGATCATGTGCCAAAAAACCTGAGAAAGCAGCGCGCGTTAGATTGGTTGGAGCGCGTCAACTTACATGGTTTACCTGATCGCTTACCCGCTCAATTGTCTGGCGGACAACGTCAACGAGTCGCGCTTGCTCGAGCATTGGCTCGAGAGCCTGCTATTTTGCTACTTGATGAACCCTTTTCTGCTGTCGATAAAGAAACTCGTGAACGCTTATACATCGAGTTAGCTCGGCTAAAACAACAGCTATCTATTCCGGTGGTGATGGTCACGCACGATATTCATGAGGCGTTATTATTGGCCGATGAGATGATATTGATTAGCCAAGGTACAATGCTGCAACAAGGTAAACCCTTTGAGGTATTATCTCATCCTAATGACGAAGCGGTTGCTAGGCAGATGGGTTTGAGGAATATTTTTGACGGTAAAGTGGTAGCGCAAGATATTGAGCGTAACATGACCCAGTTTACTCTGGGTGATGAACTGATTGTCAGCGACAGCGCCCCCACGTTGAGTGTTGGCCAAGCTATTCGCTGGGTTATTCCCAATCAAGGTATTCGCTTTAATGCCATAAGCAGTGGTCGTCTGTGTAAAAGCTTAAATAAATTAGAGGTATTAATTGAATCTGTACTGGTGATGGGGGAGTCATCACGAGTGATAGCCTCTGTCGTTGGTATTGGCTCGACCATTAATGCTGATGTGCCGACTCATTTAGTGCATAAGTTATCGTTAGCTGCTGGAGTACAAACCACCATAGCGCTCAAATCAGATCAAATTCATATTTTAACCACCAACCCTTAACGTAGATAGAAAATTGTCTTAAACACCTCTTTAGCCACCTTACAGAGTCTATTACTGTGCAATAGACTGACGATTTAGTGAGGCAATGTGGCTTGTTAGCGACATTAATAACACATTTGATCTCAATACCTTATCTTTTGAGCCTGTTTTTATTGATTGACGAGTCCTTTAGGCTGAATTTATATCGTGAATCGGCGGTTCAGCGAAATTGGAAATGGTATTTATGATCAATTATTAATCTTAGATTTCTTGGGACTTTGGCTGCTCTTAGGTAGAGTAGTCGGGTAATAGAATTTTCAATTATATAGAGGCTCGTGATGGTTCGGTTGCTGCTAGCAATATGCTTTCTTCCTTGTGCCGTGATGGCCACTCCATCTATGCACTCTTTATTGATCAATGGTGACTTTTTAAAGCCCATTTCGGTCATGGAACAATTAGAGCAACAAGATGAAGGCACCATTTGTGACTTCGATGTTGATGTTGAAGAAGGCTTGCTGGTGTATAAAATTTCTATGGTTAACGTAGAAACTCACCGAATCAATAAGTACGAATATCGAGCTTTAGACGGTATATTACTAACTGAAAAATCGTCTGCTTATGCCAGTGATGATATTGGCCAAGTTAATGCAGCAAAAATGCTCCAAGCTAAGCACATGAAGTTTTCAGAATTAGTGACTCTCGCGATTGAAAATCAGCAAGGATACTTAACACAAGCAGAATTGGACCACGATTTATCAATTAGTTATCTCGAATTAAAATTACTCAATCAAGATAGTAGAAATACCATTGCTTTCGATATTGAAACCCTACGTCCACTACCTCTGCTCAAATGGGATTAAAGACTCTATGACTATGCGTATTTTATTGGTTGAAGATGATGCTACTACATTAAAGTATGTAGCCGACGGATTTACTGCTCAGAAATATCAAGTTGATAGTGCAACAGATGGCCAAGAAGGTCTTACGTTAGCCAAACATAACCAATATGATTTACTGATCCTCGATCGCATGCTACCTAAGTTAGATGGCTTAACATTATTATCGGCTCTGCGTACTAGTGGCAATAAGACTCCAGTACTTATTTTATCAGCCTTAAGCCATGTTGATGAGCGCGTAAAAGGTTTGCGTGCCGGTGGTGACGACTATATGACTAAGCCCTTTGCCTTTGCTGAATTATTAGTCCGAGCGGAAAAGCTTGCTCAGCGTAATGTCGTTGAACCTGCTGCCACTGAGATAGAAGTGGGTAGTTTAAAAATGGAATTATTAACCCGTAAAGTCACCCTTGATGATAGCGAGTTAATGCTACAACCAAAAGAATTTCAATTACTTAAATATTTAATGGAACATCCTAATCAAGTGATTAGCCGTACATTACTGTTTGAAGCAGTATGGGACTACCATTTTGATCCGCGTACTAACGTGATAGATGTGCATATTGCTAAGTTACGTCGTAAGTTTGAAGAGCTTGGACATGGTGAGTTAATTGAAACCGTAAGAGGGGCTGGATATCGCCTTTGCAAAAGGCATTAAGCCTTACCAAAGCAGTGCGTGGCGGATCACGCTGATCTTCTCGACATTAGTGACAATCCTAATTGTTATGTTGGTGCTTAGTCTCTATAGACAGTTAGTAATTGAGCAACAAAATCAAGTAGATAAACATCTTGCTGCAGAAATGCAGCGTTACCAACAGTTAGCGTTAACCGTTAATCGTCGTAGTTTTGCAGCTCAAATTCGTGCCGCTGATCCTAAAACTGCCCTGATTGCCTGGCGCAATAGTGTTGATATGGTCGGCGCACTAACATTTTTGCCCGAAAACATGCCGCAATTGCCTGAAACCAAAGATTTCCCTATTTTTACTGGCGGCCCAGATAAGTTACATATTCTGACTGGCGGCCTCGTCATTACCCGTTATGGTCCTGTACTTATAGCGACCCGAACCGATCAACTGGCAACCTTAATAGAGAAATTTATTAACGCTGCATTTTGGGCGGTGGCATTTACCTTGGGACTCACGCTAGCGTTAGGGTATATTTTCTCTAAAGCTATTCTAAGACGACTGGTCGAATATAACCGTTTAAGCGAACAAATTGAGGCAGGACATTATGAAACTCGTCTGCCAGTAAGCGAAAGCCAAGATGAATTTGATATGCTTGCGCGCCAATTTAATTTGGTACTCGATACTCTAGAGCAAAACTTACGTGCTGTTCGCGGTGTAACAGATAATATTGCCCATGATTTACGCACACCGTTATCGCATTTGCGCATTGGTATTGAGCTATTGTCGCAAAAACCGACCTCTGAACTTGCCGATGCTACTGCTGAGCTACTCGAAGAGTTAGATCACTGCCTGGGAACATTTGATGCGATGTTATCGTTAACTCGTATTGAAGAAGGCCAGCAAATGCTTGATTTACAGCCGGTGAATTTACAGCAAATCTGCCAAGATTTATTCGAAATGGCTGAGGTCATTGCCGAAAGTCGAGACCAAGCACTGAAAATCAGTCTAGAAGGTGATATTGAGGTTAATGGCGATAAGTATTTGCTGTTCCAGGCGTTATTTAACTTAGTTGATAACGCGATAAAGTATTCTCCCGACGGTGCCACAATCAGCATTATTCAACACGGTAAACATATTCAAATTAGCGATAATGGACCGGGTATTATTGATGAAGATAAAGAGCGGGTATTTGATAGTTTAGTCCGCTTAGATCCTAGCCGCCATTACAAAGGCACAGGATTAGGTTTGTCGATGGTAAAGGCTATTTTGTCGCGTCACAAAGCGACTATTTCATTACACGATAATAATCCGGGTTTATTGGTGAGTATTCACTTTAAGTAACGCTGTGAGTCCGCCGTTTAATCCTCGTTGGATAATCTATGTATCAACTGCTCAGTGACCACCCCGATTTTATTGTGATCAGCAAATCTGCTAATGTGCATTTTCATAGCCAAGACGGCACCGCTGGGGTTATTGCTCAGGCAGAGGCTGATTTAGGTTGTAAGCTTTACCCTGTTCATCGTCTCGATACGCCGACTTCAGGTTTATTAATTGTGGCTAAGTCTCCTCAAGCGGCCAACGTGTTTACGCAGATGTTTACTGAGCATAAAGTACAGAAGTATTATTTAGCGATAGCGTGCGGTAAGCCTAAGAAAAAACAAGGTTGGATTGTTGGCGATATGGCTAAGTCACGCCGCAGTATGTATAAATTACTGCGAACGACAGACAACCCAGCGGTGACACAGTTTTTTAGTCAGAACGTTGCTCAAGGTATGCGGGTGTATTTGCTTAAACCCCTCAGTGGCAAAACCCATCAATTACGAGTGGCCTTAGCCAGTATTGGGGTGCCTATTTTAGGCGATAAACTTTATGGCAATGAGCTTAGTGATAGGTGCTATTTACATGCCTATAGTTTGCATTTTAGCTATCTTAATCAAGCTTATGTTTTTCAACAGCCGCCTTCATTTGGTGAGCAGTTTGTGTTGCCCCAATGCCGAGAGTTTATGAGTAATCAATGGCAATTACCTAATGATTTACCGTGGCCGAGTTAATGTTAGTCTGCACCTATTAGCAAAATGACTGTGTATATTTATTCTCCTAAGCAGAGCTTAACTAAACTGCGGTAGCAATACAGTTTCGGCCGGCTTTTTTAGCGTCATACATAGCTTTGTCGGCTTGGGCTAAAATATGTTTACTTGGTGTTTTGGGGGTAACAATAGCGCAACCAATGCTTGCCGTTATGGTGAGCTTTTCATCGCCAGTATCAATAATGAGTTCAGCAAGTTCTTGCTGACATCGTAAAGCCATTTTATGCGCTTGTGCTAATGTGCAATTAGGTAATAGCATCAAAAACTCCTCACCGCCATAACGGCAGAAAAAATCTTCATTGCGGATGACATTATTAATCGCATTAGCTGCCTTTTCTAACACAATATCGCCCATCGCATGGCCCCAGTTATCATTAATCTTTTTAAAGTGGTCTAAATCAATTAATAGTATGCAATAAGGCGTGTCAGATATTTTCCAACCGCTGTGAATGCGTTGTAATTGTTTGTCCAGCGAATGTCGATTCCAGATCCCAGTGAGAGCATCACGGTTAGCTAGGGTAAGTATTTTGGTCACCAGTTTGTTGATAGAGTTGCCGATAATTAAAATATTAACCAGTAAGATTAGTATGATATATACCCATAGTGTTGGTTTCGCATCTGCTGTATTTAAGGTGGCAAAGACTGTTATTTTTTCTGGAAAAACTAGCAACATCATGGTTCTTAGTAGGAATAAACCGCCTATTAATGCTATTGGGATAACTAACCAATAGACTGCAAATGCAGTAAAGGTATCTCGAAATGCGTGTAAATGATCACGAGCGAGTCCAAAAAATAATACCGATGCTGCCAAGGATAAAATAGACACTAAATAAACAGCTTCTGTTCGCTGTGGTGACACAAATAGCATAAGAATTGCCGCAATAATGACCACTGTTAAGTCGAATGTTTTGCTACTGGGTAATCGATAGAGACGCTGAGATCCCCAACGAAGAATACTGAATCCGAGTAAGATTATAATATCAGCAGCTAACCAATATAGGTAACTGGATTGATCTGTACGTTGTGTGTAAAGCAACATACCAATAAGCACGCAAAAATTGGCTAACGAAAAGCGAATACTCGCTTTAGGTGCAACTCGCATTGGGTAAGCCATAATCCACCAGGAGAGCGTGGCAGTGGCTGCGAGTAGACACAAGACTTGCATTAATGTTTGTGTCGATTCATGTTCCATCATAAAGGTGCATATAAAGGTATTTGGTGATGAATTAAGCCATTGAGAGTAGTGTAAATATTCTCCAGCGACAACAAATAGCTAAACGTTTTTGTTATTTAATCTTCGCTTGGGTTAACAAGTAAGGCTCACCGGGTAGAGTTTTTCTGTTAATCAGGTTCGCAAAGGCTTCATGACAGCTTTAGCAGCTAGTTTATGACAAGTTAAGTTGGCTAGAGAGTTGACCAAAACATTATCCATACAAGCGCTTACTGCCCTCTGTGGATTGGTCGCTTGGGATTATTATTGTTGCGACTTTTCGCTGGTGTCAGTTGAATCTTCCATTGAGTCCATGGAGCAAATTGTATTACGACCTTTGCTTTTAGCAAGATACATCGCATCGTCAGCTAACTGTAATAGTTGTTCAATACTGAGGTGACTTTTACAGGTAGCATAACCAATACTGAGAGTCGTGTTGATAGATTTTTTCTGCCATAGAATGGTGTTGTCATTAATTCTCTGTTGCACTTTTTCAGCGACGATTTGAGCTTCATTTTTATCCGTTAATGGTAAAATAATTAGAAACTCTTCGCCTCCATAGCGGCAGATAAAATCAATTTTTCGTAATGATAGCTGTAATATATCAGCAGTATTCTTGAGTACCATATCGCCCGCTAAATGGCCGTAAGAATCATTGATGCGCTTGAAGTGATCTAAGTCGAGTACCATTAAGCTGTAAGCTAAACCATTTCTTAGCCATAGAGCATCAACCTCCTCAAGCTTGTTTAATAACGCGTGCCTATTCCATAAGCCCGTTAATTGATCTTTGTTGGCTAATCGAGCCGCTTTGTAGACTAATCGAGTCAATGCATTACCAAATAAAACTAGATTAGTAAACAGTAACAGTATGATATAGCTCCATAAAACCAAAAGTGAATTAAGTTTGTCTCCTGCGGAAATGTGGTCAAGTTGGTCGGGGGAAAATAACAAAATGACAGCGCGGATAATAAACAATAACCCTATGGTAAAAAAGGGAACGTTTAGCAATGCAGCATAATAAATCGGTAAGTGTTTTTTTACCGCCAGAAAATTATCAATACCACTTAGGGTGATAAAGATTGCTGCTGTAATACTCATTATAATCACTAAATAGACGGCATAGGTCACCGAGGCCGGAACTAACAGCATTAATAATGCTGTAGCTGCCAGTAATATTAGATCAAAGCGGTAGGATAAAGGCTGTTTAAATAAATGTTGGCAGCCCCACCGTACCAGAGCAAACCCTGAGAGTATTGTCATGTCTGCAACAAACCAGTATAAATAGCTAATTGCTTCAGTGCGTTGAGTGTAAAGTAAAATACCGATAAAAGTGAAAGTGTTAGCTGTAGCAAAACACCAACTGGCTTTAGGTGCTATGCGTAATAGAGTGGCAAGCAATGTCCAAGCTACGGCGCAGCTTACTGCGATCAAGCTGAAAAATTGTACAAAAACAATGCTCTGGCTATGTTCCATATGCCTCACTAGTATCGAGAAATAGACGGTTCGATGATGCGATAACAGCATAAAATCACATCAATAGTGTATTTATTCTAGTTAACAAATTGTATCGTATACTCTTTTTATAATAACTATAGCTAAATTAATCAACTTAAATAAGGTAACTAAAATGGATTCTAATAAATTATTACTAGTGATTATTGCAATCTTACTCCCACCCGTGGCGGTATTGCTCAAAAAAGGTATGGGTAAGGACCTATTAATTAATATCCTATTATGTATATTCTTTTTTGTACCAGGGCTAGTTCATGCTTTGTGGGTAGTGTTGCAAGAATAATGGTTAATATCCTATTTGATTGATGCACAGAGTCACTGATAAGTTGGAATCGATAGGGTTTTAATCACTTTGAGATTATAATTACCTGGTAGCAATGTTATCAAGTGACCAATATGAATCGTAAAAAGAAAATTAACCAAACCCTTAAAGCTAAATCAAAAAAAGCCAACGCAAAGCTCCATGCTGCTAATAAATCTCCGTATATTGCCAAAGCAGATCGTGACAAGCTTGCTCAAGCACAATCAACCTCAGTGCCAACAGTCGATATAGCTGACAATGTATTAAGTGATTCTGATGCTACACAGTAACATCAGAATCATGATGGCATAAGCGATATAGCGTCACTTATGGATGGACACTGCAGATTTTACACTGTGGCTGTTTAGGCAAGCGTATTTGCCTAAATTCCATGGTCATTGCATCAATCATTAACAGCTTTCCGGTTAACGCTTGACCGATACCTGTGATGACTTTTATGGCTTCCGTTGCTTGAATACAACCTATCATACCGACCACAGGCGCAAGAATGCCCGCTTCTACACACGTTAATTGCTGCTCACCAAATAAAGCACTAAAACATTGATAGCAAGGGCTGTCTTGTTGGTAGTCAAATACGGTTACTGTACCTTCCATTCTAATTGCAGCAGCGGACACCAGGGGTATTTTGTGCTCAAAACAACTCTTATTAAGTTGCTCTCGTACAGCCATGTTGTCGGTGCAGTCAAGAATTAAGCTGTGCTGGCTTACCTGTGCGTTAATTTCATTGTCATCCAATAAAGCATAAATGGCATTAACAGTAATTAGTGGGTTTAGCTGTATTAGTGCCTGTTTGGCAGACTCCACTTTTGGCTGACCGATATTGACATCATGATGCAATACTTGACGCTGTAAATTAGACAGTTCCACAGTATCAAAATCAACTAAAGTGATTTCACCCACTCCAGCCACAGCAAGATACTGGCTTGCTGCACAGCCTAAACCGCCAGCGCCAATAATTAATACCTTGGCAAGCTTAAGCCTTTCCTGGCCATCAATATCGATAGCTTTAATCGAAATCTGCCGGCTATAACGGAGCATTTCAGTGTCGGTCAGTATTTCTTGATCAAGTGAGTCCATACTATTCCTAACACAATACGTTATTAAACGGCTCTACCGTAACTTGGGCGCCTTTAGGCGTGTCGCTTTGAAATTGGTCTAATATCACAAAGCAATTAGCCAAGCTCATTGATGTGAGCATGCCAGAGCCTTGACCACCGGTAATGGCTACTTCAAGCTCGCCAGCTTCATTACGGCTGAGGATACCGCGTTGGTATTCGACTCTGCCTGGGTGCTTACGTATATCAGTGAGTAGCTTTGCTTGGCAAAATAAAGGCGTTACCGGATTGAGTCCCTGCATTTTTTTCAAAATGGGCAGCACTAGCTTATAAAAAGTCACCATCGAAGAGACTGGGTTACCGGGTAACCCACAAAAAATGGCATTATCTATTTTACCAAAGGCAAACGGTTTTCCTGGTTTTATGGCCAGTTTCCAAAAGGTGATTTGGCCTTCTTCAGACAAAATTTGCTTGGTAAAGTCAGCGTCACCGACTGAGACGCCACCAGATGTTAATACCATATCCGCTTTGCTTGCCGCTTCTTTAAACGCACCTCGAATGGCTTCTTTATTGTCGGCGATTACGCCTAAGTCAATCCATTCAACATTACTTTTACTCAGTAAGCCTTGGATTGAATAGCGGTTAGAATCATAAATTTGTCCTGGAGCCAATTCACTTCCCACTGGGCGTAATTCATCGCCAGTAGAAAAGAAAGCCACCTTTAATTTACGGGTCACTCTTATTTGGCTAATACCTATGGTGGCAAGTACACCCATTTCTGCCGCACGGATAATCATCCCACGGTGTAATACTTTTGTACCTGCAAGCAGCTCTTCTCCGCGACAGCGTACATTAGCGCCTAAGCGATGTGGATGTTCAATGGTAATTTGGTCTAGATCTGCTTGGGCTTTTTCTTGCATTTGCACGCTATCAAAACCAACCGGTACGGGGGCTCCTGTCATAATGCGGATACAGCTATTAGGAGTCACTTGACCGTCGAATGGGTGGCCTGCAAAAGAGCTACCTATTAGGGTTAATGTAGTTTGCTCTTGTGATGCAGCTAAATCAGCGAAACGAAATGCATAACCGTCCATTGCCGAGTTATCAAACGGAGGTAAATCAATACTCGAGGCCAGATCTTCGGCAAGCACTCTGTCGATAGCTTGGGTTAATGTTACCATTTCGGTATCTTGGGTTGCTTCAACTTGAGCTAAAAGTTGCTCAATTGCTTGATCGGGATGAAGCAATGCTGGTTGAGCGCAAGGGTCTTGATTACTAGACATCAGAACTTCCTTAATGAAACGCTAAAATACCATTTGTAGTATCTTGGCTAAATATGGGTGTTTGCTTTTTAATGGTGCTTAGTATGCCATGATGGCACAAGCGTTTTATGATCACACTTAAGGTTTTATATTTTATGCCGAAAAATAACGCCAATGCTGGATGGTATTTGTACATTATTCGCTGTGCAAATTCACATTTATACACTGGTATTACTACGGATGTTTCACGTCGCTTTGCTGAGCATCAAGCTAGCGGAGCAAAAGCGGCTAAATACTTAAAAGGTAAAGGGCCGTTAACTTTGGTTTACCAAGAGCCGTTGAGCGACCGAAGTGAGGCTTCAAAACGTGAAATTGTCATCAAAAAATATTCGCGTCAGCAAAAATTATTACTGATTGAACAGTGTGAGTTAAGCCGCCACTCGACAAACACTAGTGCACTTGCAGAGTGACGATATGACTACTTAGAAGCTCTTAATACAGGATACTTCATGTATTCGTTATCATAATATGGGCTACGCTCATAAAACCAACGTAATCTTGCCTCACTGTCTTGGGCAAAATCGCTGTTCTGTAGCGCTAAATCAAATTCTGTTTGTAGGGCGGGATTATTGCTTAACATTTTTGCGGCCAAAGGTTCGACGGCATAGTCCTCAATGTATTCAGTGCGAGTAAAAATAGGATTAAAAAAGCCCCAGTAAAATAATGAATCCTCTGCCTGAGGCTCAAGGAGCAGCATGGCTAAGTCGCCCAAAGGCTGGTCGGTTGGAATACGCACTGTACCAGCCGGAAGCTGAGTATTGATTTTGTGATGAGTGGTCGTTGCCGTTACTGTTTGATGGCCTTCGTAATCAGTACTTGAGAATGTCGGCTCGCTGAATTGATATTGCTGGGCGGTGATTGATGTTGGTTTATTCAGTCGTGTCATTCTAATGCCGTGTAAAGATAAACGCTCAATAACGTCAGCCCACTGAGGCGGAATATAATAAGCTACCGGACGTGTCACTGTAATAACAGCTTGTGTGTTAGCCACAATGGGTAAGTTTTTATATAACTTAGGTTCACCGGTCCAACGTACCACTTTGTCACCACTGATCAGGCTTTGCTCGATACGGTAATTAATACCTTTGAAGTCTCGACCTTGTGCTAAGGTTTGATTTTGCCAACTCAGGGTTAACTTACTTGGGTTACGGTATTTATCTTCATTGATAGCAGTTTTTAGCTTAGTGCTATTTTTAGCTACTGTCTTAAGGGTTTGTTCCAGCATTACATAAGTGCCAAGTACGCGTTGCTTGTAAGGTTTAAGGCTGTGGTTTTCAATTAAAATAGTCGGTAAATGACGTGCATCGCCGTAGCCATTGGAAAATCGTGGGCTAGGGTTCCAAAGTGATACACCTTTATTCATGTCGGTATTATCGTTAGCAAACACTAACGGACCGGGGATATGACCTTGTTTGGTTAATGCCTTTTCCACGCTAGGGCGGTAAATAGAATCTAACCATGTAAAAATACTTGGGCTATAGCCTTGTGCAACGTTGTAGCCAAAGGTGACATCGTATTGGTAGTCAATACCGTCGGTGACATGGATATCAATGTATAAATCTGGTTGCCAAATATTAATCGCTCGAATGAGGTGCTGCATTTCCAATGCATCAGCTTTAGCATAATCTCGATTTAAATTAAGGTTGTTAGCCGTTGTGCGCCAGCCCATATTAACCGGCCCGCGCTGATTAACGCGATTGAATTTGCTGCTACGTTCGTGAGCATCAACACTAAAAATAGGAATAAACAGTAAATTAACGTTTTCAAGCAGATCGCGCTTGTTACGATGGCTGATATCACGTAGTAGCATCATGCCTGCATCTTTACCGTCAATTTCACCTGAATGAATACCTGCTTGCACTAATACGGTTGCCTTACCGTTATCACTTAATGCTTGTGCCGTTGACACCCCGTCTTGTGACGCAACAATCATCCATATATCTCGTCCTTGGGGGCTTTTACCAATGCTGACTTTTTGTAATACGTCGCTACTGTCGACGAGTTTGTCTAACCATTCCATAGTGTCGTGATAGTTTGGGCTGGAAACATAGTCTTGTTGTTCAAAAGGGGTTGCCCATGGCTGATCTGCACTTAACAGTAACGTTTCACTGGCGCCTGACCAAGGGTGAATGGGTGGCAGTATGCTGTCGTTTTCGAGATGCGTTATTTGCTCTGCTGGTACCTGAGGGGTAGCAGGCAAAGCATTGTTAGCATAAGTGAAAGTGGAGCAGATAAGTAACGGACTAACCATTAAACTAGCAAGCAAAAAGCGGCGCATGAATATCCCTTTGAATGGTGATGGTGTCGAAATACAGTCATGGCATCATAACACTGCCTATCAACAGTTTCAGTGGCTTTTACTCTTATAAATTAACTGGATTTGTGCAGATAAAAAATCCCAACCGAAGCTGGGATTTTAGGGATGACATCGCATTATGTTAATTGCGAATTATTGATAGGTTAGTTATGCGTTAGGGCCAGCATTTTTAATCGCTTCAGACACTTTGTATTTTGCAAAGTTATCACTGAACTCTTGTGCTAGCTGCTGTGCATATTTTGCATACTCAGCTTTATCTGCCCATGTGTTAACAGGATTTAACAAGCCAGTGTCAACGCCCGATACACGAACAGGGACATTTAAATTCAGTTTATCGATATGCTCGGTGGCAACATCTTTTAGCTCACCGCTAACAATAGCATCAACAATGGCGCGAGTTGTTGGGATATCAAAACGTTTACCTACACCATGTGGACCACCGGTCCAGCCAGTGTTAACAAGGTAAACTTGGCTGCCAAACGATTCAATACGTTTCATTAGTAGTTCAGCATACACTCCAGCTGGACGTGGGAAAAATGGTGCACCAAAACAAGTGGAGAAGGTCGATTGAATTGCAGACGTAGAACCTATTTCAGTAGAGCCTACTTTCGCGGTGTAACCCGATAAAAAATGATATGCAGCTTGTTCTTTGCTTAATATCGACACTGGCGGTAATACGCCTGATACATCACAAGTTAAGAAAACCACAGCATGAGGTTCTGCACCACGGTTATCTTCTTTACGTTGAGCAATGTGCTCTAAAGGATAAGCGGCACGGCCATTTTCTGACAGGCTAGTATCTTTATAATCAGGTACTTGTTGTTCATCAAGTACCACGTTTTCAAGTACGGTACCGAAACGGATCGCATCCCAAATTACAGGTTCATTTTTTTGGCTAAGATCGATGCATTTTGCATAGCAACCGCCTTCGATATTAAATACGCCACCAGGTGCCCAGCCGTGTTCATCATCACCGATCAGGAAACGTTTTGGATCAGCAGAAAGCGTGGTTTTACCGGTACCCGATAGGCCGAAGAATAATGTGGTATCACCATCGTGGCCGACGTTAGCCGAGCAATGCATGGGTAACACACCTTTAGCGGGTAATAGGAAGTTTTGTACCGAGAACATCGACTTCTTCATTTCACCTGCATATTTCAACCCTGCAAGCAGTACTTTTCGCTCGGCAAAGTTAACAATAACGGCGGCTTCAGAGTTTGTGCCATCACGTTCAGGTTCACATACGAACCCTGGTGCATTGATAATTTGCCAGATGTCTTTGTTACCACGATTAAAGATTTCTGGAGCGATAAATAAATTACGTGCAAACAGTTGATGCCACGCGAACTCAGTGGTTACACGTACAGGAATATAATGTTCATCATCAGCGCCAACTTCTAGTGCTGATGTAAACAACTCTTTGTCTGCAAGGTAGGCTTCTACCCGGCCCCATAACGCATCAAATTTGCCAGCATCAAACGGACGGTTTACTTTGCCCCATTCAATATCGGCTTCAGTGTTTACCTCTTTGACGATAAATCGGTCATTAGGTGAACGCCCCGTTCTTTCCCCTGTCTTGACCGCTAAGGCCCCGTTCGCGGTCAGTTGACCTTCTCCACGAAAAAGTGCGATTTCTACCAGCTGTGCTGTCGTAGGGTTAAGGTGAACGCGGTTAGATACATCCGCCATAGTATTGATCTCCATGTCTTTTAGGCCGTGTTTCGTCGTGAATAGCTATTGGGGTTCGGTATTAAAACTCAGCTTGATATTATGTTTGCTCGATGGCCATAAACTAATGTGAGGGATTGTAACGCAAGTTAATGCATTGGTAACCAACAGTTTGGTAATTTTTTTGAAAGTAAGTTAACTTTTAAATAGTTTTTACATGTTTTAGACGAAAAAAAAGCGCTTAATGCGCTTTTTTGTAATGAATCACGTAATTTTAAACGTTATTGATTACTGTTTTGCTTGGCTGCTATGACTACCGGAATATAACGCCGCAATATCAATTGCATCAAAAGAGTACTTAGCGGTGCAGTATTCACAATCCATCTCGATTTTTCCATCTTCAGCCAAAATGACCTCAACTTCAGTTTGCGATAACGTTTTGATTGCTGCGCCACTGCGATCACGAGAACAGCTACATTTAAACGTTACATCAACAGGGTCAAATAAGCGCACTTCTTCTTGATGATACAAGCGGTGTAATACTTGTTCTGCATCAAGCGTGAATAACTCTTCTGCTTTAATGGTACCAGTCAATGCAGAGATATGTTCAAAGTCATCATTTTTATCAGACTTTGATGGCAACACTTGAACTAACATACCTGCAGCTTGTTTACCGTTAGCAAATAATTGAATTTGAGTTGGTAACTGCTCTGATTGGTTAAAGTATTCTTCTAAACAGGCCGCTAGATCGGCATGTTCTAGTGATACAATACCTTGATAACGTTCACCTTCATCAGGTGTTAAGGTGATCACCATGTAGCCTTTACCAAGCATTTGTTGCAAGCTCGCATCTGCAGCAATGTCACCCTTCCAACGTGCTACACCGCGTAATACTTGCTTATTATTACCATTGATTACCGCCAAAGAAACTGGGCCATCACCTTGCAACTGCACGCTAATGTCACCACTAAACTTAATGGTTGCTGTGAGTAATGATGTTGCAGCCATTAACTCACCGATTAGACACTGTAATGCCACAGGATAGGTATGTGCCGAAAGCACTTCTTGGTAACTACTTTCTAGTTGGACTATCTCGCCTCGCACATCGACATTATCAAAAATGTAGCGATGTAAAATATCATTGTTCATCTATATTCTCTTACTCTTTGGGCGCCTAGTAATCTTTGAAGCGCATAATCTGTCGTCGTTGTTTTTTATCCGGTTTATGATCTGGAGCCGGATTGTTCAAAATATTTAGCCGTCGGGCTTCAGCGTTTATAATCCGTTTGCTAATGCTCTCAGGTGTTTCTTCGTATAGGGTTTGCGCTACACTGGCGCTTTGTCTATGACCCGATAATTGGAGGACAATTATCTCTCTATCATCATTACCTTGGCGAAGGCGGATTTTTGCACCCACTTCAGCATTCTTACTGGATTTAGTCCTTTGGCCGTTGTAATGTACTTTACCGCCATTGATCATGTCTTTTGCGATAGCGCGGGTTTTATAAAATCGTGCCGCCCATAACCATTTGTCGAGCCGAATAAAGCTTCTTTCGGGCTGAGTTTGAGTCAATTGACCTCCAAAACCGGGATGATTTCACAGACGGAGTAACCTAACTGCCATACAATGTATGTATTATTATAAAACCGGGCAATATTATGGCTCTTTTTATGGGCGCAAAGTTAGCATATTTGATGGAGATTCGCCAATCGATATGCTGTGGGGTTGTTGCTTTATCCTGTGTGGGTTAGCATGTCGGCTGCATATGTATTTAAAGCATTTTATTAACAATTAGAACAGAGACCTGTACCAAGACGTATAGAGGGTCCAATAAAATATGGATTTATTAGATAAACTGATCACCAATGCCGCAAAAATACCACATAAGTTATTGAGTATGATTGTATTTTGGCTAGGATTGGTCATTGTGTTGTTATTAACAGCGCAGATTACATGGAAGTTGATGCCGGTATCATCGCAATCTGCAGTCTGGCAACCATCCCCCATCTCAGCGGGCACTGCAAAGCGTATCGAGCTTGCCGGTGTGCGTAATCTATTCCTGTTTGGTCGCTTAGACAATAATAGCAATAAACCTAAAGTTGAAGTCGTAGAGCAAATCACTGATGCACCTAAAACAAACTTGTCTATTCAATTGACAGGGGTTGTTGCATCAACAGAGGAAGCTCAAGGTTTAGCTGTTATTGAGTCTAGTGGGCAACAAGAAACCTATGGTTTAGGCGATAAAATCAAAGGAACTTCAGCTTCTTTAAAAGAGGTTTATGCAGACCGAATTATTATTAGTAATAGTGGTCGTTATGAAACCTTAATGCTGGACGGTCTTCAATACACCACGCAAGGTGCAGCAAACTCACAGCTACAACAGGCCAAGGTCGATCAACAGGTAACTCGAGTTGATCGGCGCGATAATCAACGTTTTTCTGAAGATTTGTCTAATTCTCGAGACGAGCTATTAGCAGACCCAAGTAAAATTACTGACTTTTTGGCTATTTCACCGGTACGTAATGGTGATGAGTTAGCGGGTTACCGTTTAAATCCCGGTAAAGATGTGGCGTTGTTTAAGCAAGCGGGTTTTCAGGCTAACGATTTAGCCAAATCAATAAATGGATTTGATCTGACCGATATGGGTCAGGCATTAGAAGTGATGGCACAACTGCCTGAGCTCACCGAAATGGCTGTCATGGTTGAGCGTGAAGGACAGTTGGTCGAAATCATGTTTAGTTTGCCAGAATAAATTGGCGTTAGAGGATTGAGTAGAATGAATAATAAAGGGATCCGACATAACATTATTGCTGGAATGCTTATGGGCGCTGCAATGATAGCAGCACCAAGTGCTTGGTCGGAACAATATGCCGCCAACTTTAAAGGCACAGACATTCAAGAGTTTATTAATATTGTCGGTAAAAACCTCAATAAAACCATTATTGTAGATCCTACAGTACGCGGCAAAATTAATGTCCGTAGCTACGATTTACTCAATGATGATCAATATTACCAATTCTTCCTTAACGTACTCCAAGTGTATGGTTATGCCGTGGTTGAAATGGAAAACCACGTTATTAAAGTCATTAAAGATAAAGATGCCAAAATGGCGTCTATTCGTGTTGCTGATGACAATGCTCCAGGTGTTGGTGATGAAATGGTCACCCGTATTGTTCCTTTATACAATTCTGAAGCTAAGCAGCTTGCACCGTTACTGCGTCAGTTAAATGATAATGCTGGTGGCGGTAATGTTGTTAACTATGACCAATCGAATGTGTTAATGATTTCTGGCCGAGCAGCAGTAGTAAACAAGCTGGTAGAGATTGTTCGCCGTGTGGATAAACAAGGCGATACCGACGTGCAAGTTGTGGCATTAGACTATGCCTCTGCAGGTGAAATTGTCCGTATCATCGATACTTTATATCGCTCTAGTGCGAACCAATCACAATTGCCTGGTCAAGCACCTAAAGTGGTTGCTGATGAACGCATGAATGCGGTTATTGTCAGTGGTGACGAAAAAAGCCGCCAACGTGTTATCGAGTTAATTAAACGTCTCGATGCCGAACAAGCGAGTACCGGCAATACTAAAGTGCGTTATTTACGATATGCCAAAGCAGAAGACTTAGTTGAAGTGTTAACCGGTTTTGCGCAAAACTTACAAGATAATAAAGAAGGCGCTAGCACTCAGCAGGGGGGCTCAACTAAACGTCGTAATGATATTAATATTATGGCTCACAACGACACTAACTCGTTGGTGATTAGTGCTGAACCAGATCAGTTAAGGACAATTGAAAGCGTGATTAATCAGCTGGATATTCGTCGTGCGCAAGTGCTCGTTGAAGCTATTATTGTTGAAATAGCCGAAGGCGACAACGTTGGTTTTGGCGTGCAATGGGGTAGCGAAGCAGGTGGGTTAACTCAGTTTAACAATATTGGCCCAACCATTGGTGAAGTCGGTGCTGGAGTCTGGTCTGCTCGTGAAACAGACGGTACTAGTATAACAACCATTGATGGTAATGGTAACCCAACAACCACTACCAACCCAACATCAGATGGTGACTTTACCTTGATCGCCCAAGCATTGGGTAAAGTAAATGGTATGGCGTGGGGCGTGACCACAGGTAACTTTGCCGCGTTAATCCAAGCGGTTTCAAGTGATACCAATTCCAACGTATTGGCAACACCGTCTATTACCACGCTCGATAACCAAGAAGCGTCGTTTATTGTCGGTGATGAAGTGCCGATTATTACTGGTTCAACCTCAAGCTCTAACAATGATAATCCTTTCCAAACGGTAGAACGTAAGGAAGTGGGGGTTAAGCTTAAAGTGGTGCCGCAAATTAACGAAGGTTCGTCGGTTAAGTTAACTATCGAACAAGAAGTCTCGGGTGTGAATGGTAATACTGGCGTAGACATCAGTTTCTCTACTCGTCGTTTAACCACTACAGTTATGGCAGATTCTGGCCAAATTGTAGTGCTGGGTGGATTAATTAACGAAGAAGTACAAGAAAGTGTGCAAAAAGTCCCAATTCTTGGCGATATTCCTTTTATAGGTCATTTATTCAAGTCTTCTTCTAGTAAGAAAACGAAAAAGAATTTAATGATTTTTATTAAGCCCACCATTATCCGTGACGGTATGACAATGGAAGGGATAGCTGGTCGTAAATATAATTACTTCAGAGCATTGCAGCTTGAACAGCAAGCGCGTGGTATTAACTTAATGCCAAATACTCAAGTACCCGTATTAGAAGAATGGGATCAAGACGCTTACATACCTGAAGACGTTAACGATATGCTTGATCGCTATAAAAGCGGCAAAGGGCTGAGTACTGATATGCGTGATTCAGATCCAGCTTTGCGCACCATCGATGAAAGCATGCAAAAGGACAAGGCTCAACACAATGACTGATAGCGTGATAACTGAGCCATTAGCCCAAGTATCTAGTGACGTTGCCATGGACGTTGTCGAAGGTGATGGGGTTTTTCACTCCAACAGCAAAGAGCGTTTGCCGTTCGCCTTTTCACACCGCTTTCAATTAGTGTTAGCGAAAGAGAATGAACAGCTTTGTCTCTTCTATACCGATAAAACGCCACTCAGCGCCATGCTAGAAGTGCGGCGCTATGCTGGTGCAGAGTTACCTTTAGTTAAGCTAGAAGTGGCTAAGTTTGAGGCTAAATTGACTCAAGCGTATCAAGCAAACTCTTCAGAAGCACAGCAGCTTATGGAAGATATTGGTAACGAGATGGACTTGTTTACTTTGGCTGAAGAGTTACCACAAACCGAAGATTTACTTGAAGGTGATGATGACGCGCCGATTATTAAATTAATTAATGCGCTATTGTCGGAAGCCATTAAAGAAGAAGCTTCAGATATACACATCGAAACCTATGAGAAACAATTAATTGTTCGTTTCCGTATTGATGGTGTGTTGAAAGAAGTATTAAAGCCAAATCGTAAATTATCATCTTTGTTAGTGTCTCGTATTAAAGTCATGGCTCGTTTAGATATCGCAGAAAAACGCCTGCCACAAGATGGGCGTATTTCGTTACGTATTGCAGGCCGCGCTGTTGATGTACGGGTATCGACGATGCCATCAAGTCATGGCGAACGCGTAGTAATGCGTTTGCTAGACAAAAATACCGGTAACTTAGACTTACAGCAACTGGGTATGACACCAAGTATTCGTGAAAAATTTGATGATTTAATCCGTAAACCCCATGGGATTATTCTGGTGACTGGGCCTACCGGCTCTGGTAAAAGTACCACCTTGTATGCGGGTTTAACTGAAATCAACTCTAAAGATACTAATATTTTAACGGTTGAAGATCCCATTGAGTATGAGTTAGAAGGTGTTGGTCAAACTCAGGTTAATACTAAAGTTGACATGACCTTTGCGCGTGGTTTACGCGCAATATTACGTCAAGATCCCGATGTAGTGATGATTGGTGAAATCCGCGATTTAGAAACCGCACAAATTTCAGTACAAGCGTCATTAACTGGTCACCTAGTCATTTCAACTTTACACACCAATACGGCATCAGGGGCTATTACCCGTCTGCAAGATATGGGGGTAGAACCCTTTTTAGTCTCTTCAAGTTTACTCGGGGTGCTCGCTCAACGTCTCATTCGTACATTATGTCCACAGTGTAAAGAAGCTCATGAGCCTGATGAGCGTGAGCGTGAGTTACTGGGTATTACCGCTAACGATACCCGGATTATTTATCGCGCCAAAGGTTGTAAAGCCTGTGGTCAAAATGGTTATCGTGGTCGAACCGGTATCCACGAATTGCTGATTGTTGATGATAGCGTTCGTGAACTTATCCATAGTGGTAGGGGGGAGTTAGCCATTGAAAAATATGTACGAAAATCAATTCCAAGTATCCGCCACGACGGCATGAGCAAAGTACTCTCCGGGGTAACGACATTAGAAGAAGTATTGCGCGTAACACGCGAGGAGTAATCAATGGCGGCGTTTGAATACAAAGCCCTTGATAGTAAAGGCAAGCAACAAAAAGGTGTGATTGAAGCCGATACAGCACGCCATGCAAGAAGTCAGCTGCGTGAGCAGCGTCTTATGCCATTGGAACTTTTGCCCGTTAATGAGAAAGAAGCTCGTTCGCAGCGTGGTGGATTTAATCTCGCTAATTTGTTTAAAAAACGTATATCTGTTGCAGAGCTCGCCCTTATCACTCGTCAAATAGCAACACTGGTGGCTGCGGGTTTACCAATTGAAGAAGCGCTAAAGGCAGTAGGGCAGCAGTCTGAAAAAGATCGCTTAGGTAGCATGATTATGGCGGTGCGTTCTCGAGTGGTTGAGGGTTATAGTTTAGCCGACTCAATGGCCGAATTTCCGCATGTATTTGATGATCTATACCGTGCGATGGTGGCTTCCGGTGAAAAGTCAGGTCATTTAGAAGTAGTGCTTAACCGCTTAGCTGATTACACCGAACGCCGACAACAGCTCAAATCAAAGCTAACACAAGCGATGATTTATCCTATTGTATTAACGGTAGTCGCCATTGGCGTAATAGCCGTGTTACTGGCTGCTGTGGTGCCAAAGGTTGTTGGACAGTTTGAACATATGGGCCAAGAATTACCCGGCACCACTCAATTTCTCATTCTGGCTTCTGACTTTGTACAACATTGGGGCGTGTTGGTCGTACTGCTTATTTTTGGCTGTATGATTATGTTTCAGCGCATGCTGACCAATCCGCGAATACGGATGAAATATGATACTGCGCTGTTACAAATGCCTGTTATCGGTAAAGTGAGTAAAGGGCTAAATACCGCCCGTTTTGCGCGTACATTAAGTATTTTGTCAGCCAGTTCAGTACCACTACTTGATGGAATGCGTATTGCCAGCGAAGTGCTACAGAATGTAAAAGTACGTGCCGCAGTTGATGATGCCACAGCAAGAGTTCGTGAAGGAACTAGTTTGGGTACAGCGTTGACTAATACTAAGTTGTTCCCTGCAATGATGTTGTACATGATTGCATCAGGGGAAAAAAGTGGTCAACTAGAAAATATGCTAGAACGTGCTGCTGATAACCAAGACCGAGAGTTTGAGTCTAACGTTAACATTGCTTTAGGGGTATTTGAGCCCATGCTCGTCGTGAGTATGGCATCGGTTGTATTATTTATTGTGATGGCCATTTTACAGCCTATTTTAGAGTTAAATAACTTGATTAGTGGCTAGAGTAACGCTGTGTCTATCTTGGTTTTAGCAAACCTAATCCAAGATTAAAACCGATTGTACGCATGAATATATAGACAATTTTTAGAGGAAGTAATCAATGCAACATAATAAACAACGTGGTTTCACCTTACTCGAAGTAATGGTGGTGATTGTTATTCTAGGTATTTTAGCGTCAATGGTTGTGCCCAATTTAATGGGTAACAAAGACAAAGCCGACCAACAAAAGGCAGTATCAGATATTGTAGCGCTAGAAAATGCATTGGATATGTACAAGTTAGATAACAGTATTTATCCAACTACTGAGCAAGGACTTGATGCGTTGGTGCAAAAGCCTAACTCGTCGCCAGAGCCGCGTAATTTCCGAGAAGGTGGATATGTTAAGCGTTTACCACAAGATCCATGGCGCAGTGACTATTTACTATTAAGCCCTGGTGAGAACGGGAAAATTGATATTTTCAGTGCTGGCCCAGACGGACAACCAGGTTCTGAAGATGATATCGGAAGCTGGAATTTACAAGATTTTCAATAAGATGTTTTATCATCGACAAGCCGGTTTCACTTTATTAGAGGTGTTAATTGTGGCATTGCTAATGGGTTTGGTTGCCTCTGCTGTAACCATGTCCATTAGTGTTGCTGGGCCGGAACAAATGCTCAAAAAACAGGCGCAACGTTTTATGTCAGCTACCGAAATGGTGCTTGATGAAAGTGTTTTAAGCGGCCAGTTTATTGGCATTGTGATTGATGAAGATCAATATCAGTTTGTGTTTTATAAAGAAGGTAAATGGATGCCTGTTGATCAAGATCGACTATTATCGGCTAAAAAAATGGAGGCCGGTATTACCCTCGATATTGTGATCGATGGCATGCCATTAGTTCAAGAAGACGAGCAAAATGAGTCTTGGTTCGATGAGCCTTTTATCGACGAAGAAAGTGAAGAAGAAAAAAAGAAACATCCTGAACCGCAAATATTATTGTTTCCCAGTGGAGAGATGACTCCCTTTGAGTTGGGTTTTAATACGGTCAATGATGACCGTCAGTCAGTCAATGTACTGGTTGTGGGTGACGCGTTAGGCCGCTTAACATTAGGGCGTGTAGATGAATAAACTCATATCATATCGACGCTCACAGCATTTAAGTGTTAACCATTCGTCCAATAAGACATTATGCGGTAACCGTGTAGGTACTAAAAACCGCGGCATGACATTGCTTGAGGTTATTGTTGCTTTAGCAGTATTTTCAATTGCAGCAGTATCGGTCACCAAAAGTTTGGGTGAACAAATGGCGAATATGCCTATTTTAGAAGAGCGAACGTTAGCTCAATGGGTGGCCAGTAATCAAATGGTTGACGTGCGTTTACCTGGTACTTTTCCTGATATTGGCCAAAAAACAGGCCAGGCAGAACTTGCTGGGCGCGAATGGCATTGGCGCCAAGAAGTGATTAAAACCACCGATGATAAATTTAGAATGATCCGTATTAGCGTCAGTGACGATGATAAATTTAAACGTGTTGTTGCTCAGGTAAGCAGTTATGTGCATAACAAAGCCTAAGCATTCTAGCGGTTTTACCTTACTCGAAATGCTTATCGCGATTGCGATTTTTGCTATGTTGGGTATTGCGGCTAACTCGGTATTATCGACGGTAATGAAAAATGATGAAGTCACCAAAGAGTTTGCCACTCGACTTAAATCATTACAGCAAGGTTTTGGTGCGTTAGAACGTGATTTAGGCCAAATGGTAGCGCGTACTCCGCGATCATTTGAGGGCGAACGTAATAATCGATTTTTCCAAGCTGGTGACAATATTCTCGACTCAGAAACCCAAGCACTGGTATTTTACCGTTTAGGTTGGTTAAACCCCGATGGCATGCTACCCAGAGGCAGTTTACAGTCGGTAGCCTATGTGGTTCAAAATGGCCGCCTTGAGCGTTGGTATTATCCTTATCCTGAACCTGTATCAGGTGCTGAGCCATTAAAAAGTGTGGTTATTGACCATGTGCTATCAATTGAGTATTCGTTTTATATGGATGATAAATGGCAGAAGCAAGTTGATGGAACCGTGATGCCAAAAGGGATTGCGATGGAAATAGAATTAGAAGGTTTAGGTAAAATCCAACGTCGTTTTTTACTGCCTAAAGGTGCTCCAGCAACTAAATCAGATAAAAACGATAGCAATGGTGCAGGTAGTAAAGAAGACACTGAAACCAAAACTGATGATGGGAAGTCCTCATAATGGGCGGCCAAAAGCAACACGGGGTAGCATTAATCGTAGTAATGTTGATTGTGGCTATGGTGGTGATTATTGCCACCAACATAAGCAGTCGTAATCAGCTTTCTATGCGCCGCACACTTAACTTAGCCCAATATGATCAGGCTTATTGGTATGCACTTTCTGCTGAAGAGTTGGCGATAAAAGTGCTCAAGCAAGACTTTGAAGATTCAGAAGGTACGGTACATCTACAGCAATACTGGGCATTAGCCAATGTAGCATTTCCGGCAGAAGATGGTGAGATCGTCGGTGAAATACAAGATATGCGCGCGTGTTTTAATATTAATGCTGTTGGGCAAGCATCAAAAGAGACCGATAATGGTCAACCAAAGATGACCGTCGCCGCAAGGCAGTTCCAATCGTTATTAATTAGTTTAGGTGTCGATGAGTTTGGTGCAGAGCAATTAACGTCAACTCTTAAAGATTATATCGACGAAGATACGTTATCCGGCCCATATGGTGCTGAAGATGCCGAATATGAGTCGCGAAATGTACCATATCGTGCCGCTAATACCTTAATGCAGCATCGTAGTGAGTTGCGCGCGGTATTGGGGTTTAGCCAAAATGTTTATCTGAACATTGCTCCTTATGTGTGTGCAATACCGGGTGAAGATAGTCAGCTATTGAATGTAAATACCCTTAAAGTTGAGCAAGCAGCCTTACTTGCTGGGATGCTTGAAAATCAGATTTCAGTGAGTGAAGCTGAAAATATTATCAATAATCGCCCAGCGGATGGATATGAAAAAATTGAAGAGTTTTGGGAAAGTTCGTCACTCAGTGGCATCAAATCCGAAGCGAATGTAAAGTCGAGTTTTGTGGTTGATAGTCAGTATTTTTTATTAAAAGCTGGCGCTAAAGTTGATAATGCAATATTTAGAATGGAAAGCGTACTTAAGCGCAATGGTAAAGATTTAGATGTGCTCACCCGGCAGTACGGTGGCCAACAATAATAACAAATTCATTGCGTAACAATGCGTATTGAGATCGGTGGAGAATAACAGTGTCTGAACGGCTATTTATCCGGTTAGGAAAAACATCAGAACACCCATGTTCGTGGCTAGTATGGTCTGAACAAGAGCAAGAAATTATCGCATCTGGCGAGTTATCTGATGCCGCAAGTCTTAGCACTTTAGCCGAGCGTGCGGGTAATCGTCCTGTTGATGTCCTTGTGCCTGCGGCCAATATGACATTGACACAAATTATGTTACCCGAAAAAGGTCAACGCCAAGCATTAAAGGCATTGCCCTATATGCTTGAAGAATCATTAGCGACCAATGTCGATAATATGCATTTTGTGGTTGGGCCGCGTGAAGGTGAGCAACTCAATGTGGCTGCTGTGGCGCATGAGCAAATGCAAACTTGGCTTGAATGGCTTCATCATGCAGGTTTGAAAGTGAAACGTATCGTGCCCGACTGTTTAGCATTGCCGTTAGAGCAATGTGGTTGGGCAGCTATGAGTGTTGGCAGTGAGTATTTAATTAGAACCTCTGAAGGTAGCGGCGTTAGTGTACCTAAAGCATGGTCTGACTTTGCATTGCCGCAGTTATTATCTCAAGCGATGCTAAATCACAACGACTCAGGACCTCTTTTAGTGGCTGGCTACAGTGATGATATTAAGTTCACTGGTGTGCAAGTTGAAGCTAAGCCGTTAGATTTACCTATGATGATATTGGCTAAGGGGATCTTAAACGCGCCAATTAACTTATTAAGCGGGATTTATAAACCGAAAAGTGAGTACAGCAAACAGTTATTAACCTGGAAAAATACCGCAATTGTGGTGTTGATTGCGATTGTTCTAGCATTGGCGAATAAAGGTTTAGCGATTCATCAACTTAATAATCATACCGCAGAGATACAGGCACAAAGTGAAGTGCTGTTTAAACAGTCAGTACCCGGAGTGAATCGTATTGTTAATATGCGCTCACAAATGGGCAGTGAATTGCGCAGCATGCAAGGGCAAGGTGGTGGTGCAGTATTTTTTGAAATGCTAGATGGTTTAAAGCCTGCATTTAGCAAGGTGCCTGAATTAAAACCGAATACCTTGCGTTACGAAGCTAATCGTAATGAATTACGTATGCAAGTGACAGCAAAAACCTACGACCAAATAGAAAAGTTTAAAGAGCTTGTTACTAAAGACTACCTCTTAGAAGGTGGAGCCATGAACAGTAGCGAAGAAAGCGTTACCAGTACGCTGACGTTAAGGATTAAATAACATGGAAAATATGCGTAGTTGGTGGCAAAGTTTAGCCATTAGAGAGCAACAACTGGTTGCTTTTTGTGCGGCTGTTTTAGTGATTGGCATTGTGTATTGGGGTATTTGGACGCCGATTTCTAATGCGCAAGAAACTGCTGAGCGCGATAACAACGCGGCGCAGCAAACATTAAATTATGTAAAACAAACTGCTAATAAAATAGCCGGTTTGAAACAAGCGGGCGCACAAGCTAAAGTTCGCGGAAGTTTAAGTTCTATTGTTAACCAAACAGCTGGCCAATATAAATTAGAGATCACCCGTATGCAGCCGCAAGGCGATAAAATTCAGCTATGGATGGATGATGTGCCATTTGATGCGTTACTGGGTTACTTACATGACTTAGTAGAACAAAAGGGCTTAACGTTAGACAGCGTAGATCTAACCGAATCAGATGTTGCTGGCTTTGTAAAAGTAAGACGTATTCAGCTTTCTCAGTAAGGATTTTTTGTGAGCTTATTTTCAAAGATAGTCATCGGCGTCATTATTTATCTAGTGTTTTTATTAGTTTACCTGCCAGCAAACTGGTTAGTCAGCATTGCCCCGTTACCTAATAATGTTGCCATCAGTGGTGCTGAGGGTACGCTTTGGCAAGGAAAAGCATCTTTAATCACCATCGATCAGCGCCAAATAGAGCAAGTCAGTTGGCAACTAAGTCCGTGGGGTTTATTGCTTGGTAAAGCGGATATTGATTTTAATATTGGTAATCGCGCTACGCCGGTAAGTGGCAAAGGTAACATTAGTTGGTCATTATCTGGATTGAGTGCGAAAAATATTCGCCTTGATTTACCCGATAGTTTTTTATTAGCGGGAGCCCGTTTACCTTTTAAAACCCAAATTGATGGTGATGTAAGTTTAATGGTCGAAGTGTTAGAGCAAGGCAAGCCATGGTGTGAGCAATTAAACGGTAAATTATTTTTAAATAATACCAATGTTAAAAATCAGTATGGTGTTTACCCTTTAGGTAACATTGCATTAGGGCTAAGTTGTCTTGATGGTCAATTACAAATTGCCACGGATGAAACCCAAAACGTATTAGGCTTAACGGGAACCGCTATTTTAGGTGAGTCAAACCTGGTTAAAGTCAGTGCTAAAATTAAACCAACCGATGCCCAACCTAAAGATTTACGCGACTCGTTATCCTTTTTAGGTCGACAAGACAGTCAAGGATATTACCCTATCAACTATCAAGGTGTGGTGCCAGGGTTGTAGCAGACTTAAGCTTACATTTAGGTACATCAAATATATACCTAATCAACCTGAAGCTCTCAAACATGCATAAACAAGTAAAAGGCGCGTTGATATTGCTATCAACGCGCTTTTTTATGATGATCAGGCATTGGTACTCGTTAAAGCGCGTGTAATAAGTTACTCACCGCGGGAAACTGTTTAAATACCGTGTGCGGCTTTTTACTGTCGGGGTTACTCACACCTAATTGATAGCCTACGCCCGCTTGCTTAGACGCGGCTAAAATGACTTCGCTATCATCAATAAATAAGCATCTAGCAGGATTCAGATCAAATTTTTCAAAGGCATACTGCCAAAATTGTGGATGTTCTTTAGGGTAGCCACTTTCATGACTCGACAATAACGCATCTAAGCCATCGGCTAAATTTGTGTGAGTGAGCTTAAGCGCTAAGCTTTGTGGGTGAGCATTAGTAAACAAAATGCGTCGTTTACTTGCCCCGGCTAATGCTTGTAAAAAGGGCATACTGTCTTGGCGTATGTTAATTCTATCTGCCGAGGCATGGTGTAATGCTAAAATATCGAGATTTAAATAGCCTTGCCAATAATCAAGGCAATACCAATCTAAGGTGCCAACCACACTATAGTAAGCTTGTTTGACTAATGCATTGGCATCATCCAAGCTTATTTTACGTTGGAAGCTTAATTGCTCAGGCACCAGATGTAACCAAAAATGGTTATCAAAGTGTAGATCTAGCAAGGTGCCATCCATATCGAGCAGGACAGTGTCTATCTTATACCAAGGAAACATGTAAATTCCGGTTGTAGAATATACCTATAATAGTAAGATTGTACCCTGTCTATATTAATTCGTCACATGAGGCTTCAATGACACAGCGGCATACAAAGCCGGAAATCCTGCATACTGAGGTCGTAGCCAAAAGCCGACTGTTTCAAATTGAGCAGGTACACCTTAAGTTTTCTAATGGCGTAGAGCGTCAATATGAAAGAATGAAAGGCGGTAGTAGAGGTGCAGTTATGATTGTACCTATTCATCAAGGTAATTTATTACTCGCTAGCGAATATGCAGCAGGCACCGATAATTATGAGCTAGGCTTTCCCAAAGGATTGATTGATCCTGGTGAAACGGCAATTGAAGCCGCTAATCGAGAGCTGCAAGAAGAGATAGGTTTTGGCAGTTATCAATTGACCTATTTAAAAGAGTTATCTCTTGCACCAGGTTATTTTTCCAGCAAGATGCATATTTTTGTCGCGGAAAAACTGTATCCTAGTCGTTTAGAAGGTGATGAACCTGAACCAATTGATGTGATCCCTTGGCCATTATCTGATTGGCAGTCATTACTCGACAATGTCGATTTTTCAGAGTCTCGTAGTGTGAGTGCGCTTTTTTTAACTCAGCAATATCTCAGTTCTTCGACGCATAGCCTTAGCAGTGAAGTAGACAACGTAAAGTAGCTCGTTTTTTACTAAACGTATTAAGTAAGCTATGGAACAGCAACATAGAGTAGGCGATAGCCTTATTTATTGATGTCCTTATCAGGTCATCCTTATCGAATCCAGCAATTGGAGCAATAATGAAGCCAGAAGATGTAATCGAGCAAGTCATAGACATTGCAACTGAAGCTGGGCAAACCATTCGCGACATTTATCTTAAAGGTAACTTTAAACGCGAAATGAAGTCAGATAATACCCCAGTGACGTCTGCCGATTTAGCCGCCCACGATATTATTTGTCGACAGTTAGCTGAGTTAACACCTGATATTCCTATTTTAAGCGAGGAAGCGGCAGATATTCCATTAAGTGTGCGTGAAACATGGAAGCGTTATTGGCTCGTCGACCCATTAGATGGCACTGGCGAGTTTATTGCTGGTAGTGGTGATTTTTCTGTCATTATTGCATTAGTTGAACACAACCGCCCGATCATGGGAGTGGTTTATGTGCCGATGACAAAAGTGTGTTATTACGCCATAGCGGGGTTAGGCGCTTATAAACGTGATGGTAAGAATGAAACACGTATTACCAGTAAACAATTAACCGGTGATGAACCTGAGAATTTACGTTTAGCGGTCAGTCGTCGTCAAGATCCACAATCGGTATTAAAACTGCTTAATAAACCCAATCATTGTGAGCTAGTAGTGATGGGCGGTGCAGCTTTAAAAAGTTGTTTAGTTGCAGAGGGTCGTGCAGATTGCTATGTCCGTTTAGGACCTACTGGTGAGTGGGATACTGGCGCAGCGCAGATCATCATTGAAGAAGCTGGCGGTGCACTGATTGATATTAATTTACAGCCAATGACCTACAATGAGCGTGAAACACTCGAAAACCCAAATTTCATTGTAGTAGGTAGTGCTAATCTTCCGTGGGATATATTGCTAACTAGTTAATTTATTTGTATTAAACCAGTAATTAAATGACTTTTTTCCTGTGTTGGTTTTTCGAGCACAGGTTAACTTATCAGTGAATAGATCCCAAAGTTTGTTAGACGGCTATGTGTTGTTTTGTTCGAAGATTGCGAGATACAAAAATGCCCTCAAGTGAGGGCATTTTGTTTATATCACTTACTATTTATGACTATCTAACCATTGGTGTATGGCTTGCCTATTACCTTGAAAAACAACTCTGTCTTGTTTCTTTTCAAGTTGATACAGATACATTGGATCATAATATATATCGAGTAGCATGCTTATCCAGTCCAGATGTTTACTGGTGTCATTTTGGTTTTGTTGCACACGAAGTGCGCTGTCAACTAAGTCTTGTAATTCTTGATGCTGTTTACCGCCTAAACGCTTACGGATCCCTTGTAAACTTTGAGTCAAGTAAGCTTTAAATGCATCGAAACCATCTTCTTCACCTAAAAGAGACTCATAATCTGCGAGTTTACCCTCTACATAGTCATACAGTAAACGCGGCAAACGTGCGTCTAATGGTTCATCGAGGAGGATAATATCAGCTTGTTGCATGGCGTGATAGAAGCTGTGTGGCAGAGCAGAGCGACCAATAAGAATACTTTCATCTTCTAACAGTAAATGTCTATGTTGCTGTTGTTGGTGCTTTAGTAATCTCACGGCTAAGTTATTTTCAAAGTTAATTTGACTGGGCTGTGGATCGATATTTTTACCAAAGCTTGAACCTCGATGATTAGCAATACCTTCAAGATCGACTGACTCATCTCGTTGATTAATTACTTCGGTTTTGCCACTGCCAGTTATCCCACTTAAAATAAGTACTTTAGAGTGACTGGGTGCTTGTTCGATAGTATTTATTAAAAAAGTGCGCATGGCTTTATAGCCCCCTTCAATATAGGGGATATTTAAGCCAGATTCTTTAATCCATTGTTGCGATAATTTTGATCGTAAACCGCCACGGAAACAATATAAATAACTGTCTGGATGTTGAGATAATTGAGCATGCCAAGCATCTATACGCTGCTGTTTAACTTTGCCTTTTACCAACTCATGGCCTAATGCTATCGCAGCATCTTGGCCTTGTTTTTTATAGCATGTTCCTACTTTTTCGCGCTCGCCATCTTGCATCAATGGTAAATTAATCGAGTGACTAAATGCTCCTTTTGCAAACTCAATAGGGGCCCTTACGTCGATTAATGGACGATTTTCTAATAATAGTCTGCCATATTCAGAGCTGGGAATAACTTCGCTCATTAGCTCAATTCCACAAGGATATTGTGGCCGTCAGAATGAGGTTTATAGGTATTGAGCATACCGATACAAATCGCTTCAATGCCATTGGTTTCTAATAAGACTTTAAGTTCATGTTCAGCATCTTCACTTACAGCGACTAATAATCCGCCACTGGTTTGTGGATCGCAGATAATCGCTTTCTGGTCATCAGTTAATGGCGGTAAATATTCACTATAACTGTCAAAGTTACGATGGGTTCCGCCTGGAATACAACCAAATGCAAGATAATCACTGACTTTATCCAATAAAGGAACTTTAGATAATACTAAGTTAGCTTTAAGTTGGGCGCCCTGGCAGACTTCTATCAAGTGGCCGGCAAGCCCAAATCCAGTTACATCAGTTAATGCATTAACACCAACAATTTTAGCGATATCAATCCCTATTTTGTTGAGCTGACACATCGCATCAGGTGCAATTTGACTGTCTTCATCACGTAGTTTTTTCTGTTTTTGTGCGGTAGTAAGAATACCAATACCAATAGGTTTAGTGAGGTACAAACGGTCGCCGGCTTTGGCTGTATTGTTTTGCTTTACTCGCTCAAGTGGAATTTGCCCTGTTACGGCTAAACCAAAAATAGGCTCAGGAGAATCAATACTGTGACCGCCCGCGAGCATAATGCCAGCATCAGCGCAGGCTTGACGTCCACCATCAACAACTTGTTGGGCAACTTCGGCAGGTAGTATATTAATTGGCCAACCTAAAATAGCAATCGCCATTATAGGAGTACCACCCATAGCGTATATGTCGCTAATGGCATTAGTGGCTGCAATTCTGCCAAAGGTAAATGGGTCATCTACAATAGGCATAAAGAAGTCTGTGGTGCTGATAATGCCAGTTTGTTCGTTAAGTTTATAGACGGCAGCATCGTCACGAGTTTGATTACCAACTAATAAATTAGGATCAGTAAAGACAGGGAGTTGTGATGCAAGAATGGTACTTAACACTTTAGGAGAAATCTTACAGCCGCAGCCTGCGCCATGACTATATTCGGTAAGTTTAATTGCTTGCTCAGACATATGAGTTGATCTTTGATGGCGTATTGAGCAGCAATTATAATCACTATTGGGCAGAATATCTTGTGTTTTAGCCGTTTATCAAACTTAGTCGATCATTTAAAATCGATTAAAACATTATTGTGAACATTGTTTTTTATTTTTATTGCTGTTAACTTACCCCGTAATCAGGATAACTAATGCTAGGTAATCACGTTGGCAAGACGCAAAGAACATACTCATGAGCAAATAAAGCAAATGGCTATTGACGCTGTAGTCATGCATTTGCAGCATGACAACATTGAAACGTTGAGTTTAAGGAAGGTAGCCAGTCACATTGGCTACGTACCAAGCACATTGATTAATATATTTGGTAGTTATCACTACCTGTTGTTAGCCGTGTCAGAGCAGACATTAGCGCAGCTAGCCTTCAAGTTATCATTAAAAATGCATGATGATCCATTGTTGAATATTGAGCAGATGGCGATACTTTATAGTGAGTTTGCCCAGCAACATCGACGCTGTTTCCGCTTAGTGTTTGAGTTAAGTATGCCGGATGATCAGCCTTTACCTGTTGCGCATCTAACTTTAATTAAGTCATTGTTTATACTAGTTGAATCTCAACTTGTTCAATATTTTTCAGCGGCAAATAAACAACACATTGAAATGATGAGTAGAGTATTATGGGGCGCTATTCATGGGTTAACATGTTTAGCCCTAGACGGTAAATTATTTGAGGAGCAATCGTGTTTACAGGATATGCTCATCAGTCACGTACAGAGTTATATCGCAGGAATGAGTATTAAAAAGGAATTTACATGTTGTTAAGCAAACGATTTTTACCCTACTTTGCAACCTTATGTTTAGGTGCATTAAATGATAATTTTTATAAGAATGTATTGTTGTTATTGGTAACTTATAGTCAATTAAATTCGCTACCTATTGATGTTAATTTATTTGTGAATTTAGCCGCAGGGGTATTTATTTTACCGTTCTTTTTATTTTCAGCTCACGCAGGTATCGTGGCCGATAATATGGATAAAGCAAAGTTAATACAAAGACTCAAACTAGTAGAGTTGATTATCATGTCCACCGCAGCAATTGCGATAGCGACTCAAAGTTACTTAGTGATGTTAGTCCTATTGTTTTTAACGGGCAGTCAGTCGGCTTACTTTGGCCCAGTAAAATACTCATTACTACCACAAGCTCTCAGTGAACAAGAGTTAGTTAAAGGTAATGCGTTAGTTGAAATGGGCACATTCTTATCTATTCTTATCGGAACTCTAAGTGCAGGCCTCGTAGTTTCAAATGAGAATGGTCTTATCTGGGCTGCTATAACGGTAACCGTACTCGCAGTTGCAGGTTATCTTGCTAGCCGTGCTATACCCTCGTTGCCTGCGCAGGGCGTTCTTAACCCAAATAAATTCTCTTTTTTTTCTGGTACGTGGCGCTGTATTACTAAAGCACGTGAAACCACCTCAATTTGGATGGCTATTTTAGCGATTAGCTGGTTTTGGTTTTTAGGTGCCACTTATCTGACCCAGTTTCCTAATTTCGCTAAATTACATTTGCATGCAGATGTAACCGTTGTGTCACTGTTGTTAGCTCTATTTTCTATTGGTATTGCTGTTGGTTCATTTGTGTGTGAGCGCTTCTCTTTTGGTCACGTAGAGCTAGGGGTATTACCTTTTGGAGTATTAGGTTTAAGTGTATTTAGTTTTGATATGATTAGCGCAATTCCGACAGCATCTGTTGAGTTGGGTTTTGTGTACAGTTTTGAGGCTTTTATTAATAATGCTCAACATTATCGACTGATGATTGATTTATTTCTGGTCGGTTTAAGTGGAGGATTATTTATTGTTCCCTTATACGCATTTATACAAACTCGTGCAGAGAAACAAGAATGTGCTCAAGCCATTGCGGCAAATAATATAATCAATGCATTCTTTATGGTGGGGTCTGCAATTTTATCTATGGTGCTATTAAGCGTTTTCGATTGGAGTATTCCTGAGTTGTTTATGCTCATTGGTGCACTTAACCTTGCTGTGCTGCTATATGTATATTCGCAAGTGCCTGAATTCACCCAACGCTTCATCAGTTACCTATTAAGCCATGTAATGTACCGGGTTACAGTTACAGGGCGTGAACATATTCCATTGCAGGGCGCTGGAATTATTGTCAGTAATCATGTTAGTTATGTCGATGCATTGGTTATTATGGGGGCGTCGACAAGGCCAATCCGATTTGTGATGGATAAGTCGATTAGTGAGATGCCATTATTAAAGTATGTGTTTAGACATGCAGGTGTAATCCCTATTTGTTCACCTAAAAAGTGTGAAACTACCTACCTCAATGCATTTGAACAAATACACCAAGCATTGGCTAATGATGAGCTGGTGTGTATTTTCCCCGAAGGAAAGTTGACTCCAGATGGCGAGATTGGTGAGTTTAGACCTGGTATAGATAAAATATTACAACGTGATCCCGTTACTGTAATACCGTTAGCGTTAACTGGGTTGTGGGGATCTTACTTTAGCCATAAAGGTGGGCATGCGCTTACTACTTTGCCCAAGCGCTTTTGGTCTAAAGTGTCGGTGAGTATTGGGCCTTCAGTCGATGGCAGTACAACTCACTGTAAAGTGCTACAACAGCATGTAATACAACAGTTTAACTAAGCTAGAGTTAAGATATGAGATAATTATTCCAAAATCAGAATATTGAAGCTACTTCATATCAAGCTTGTGATTTGTTACTAACAAGGCGCACAAGGCGAATTCTACTATTAAGTAGTCGCGTTAATAGCCAACCCATTACAAGTTAGTGTAACGATATTCGCGGAGTAAAGAGTTGTTCGATAACCGTTTATAATTCCGATTTCAGGTTAACTAAGGCTAGACATACTGATTACGATAGTTTAGAAACAAAAAAGGCCACGTATTAACGCGACCTTTTTTGTGATGTTTACGTATTACGACGTATAAGCGGCGGTTAAGCTTTTCCAATTACGTTGTTGCTCAAGAAATTGATTACGTAAAAATTGAACTTGTTGTTTCAGGTTGTGATCAGTCAGTTGCTTACGTTTGGCTTCTAATAAACTCTTTTTAGCCTGATAATATTCAACTAAATGCAGCTTCATTAGCTCATATTCTGCTTGAAACTTTTCTATTATTTCATCGCAATTAGGTAAGTGGGCCACTTGGTTTTGTGCTTGTAAAAGTTGCATTTGCAAACGTGCACTTTCAATACGTTCCTGTGGCACTTTACGCAAATCAGTCGCTAAGCCAAACCAACTCATTAGTTTAATTAACCATTTGGTTGGATCATAGTCCCACCACTTGATGCCATTACGATAATCATTTTCGAAAATGTGATGGAAGTTGTGATAACCCTCACCATATGTAAGCAGTGCTAAGAAGGCATTATCTTTAGCGGTATTTTTATCTGTGTACGGTTGTTTACCCCAGATATGAGCTAAAGAGTTTATAAAGAAGGTGCAGTGATGCACTACGACTAGGCGTAATAAACCCGCCATGAGTACCATTGATAGAATATCGCCATTTAACCAGCCTATAAATGCTGGCAAACCAATGTTCATTAAAATGACTAAGGCTAGGTAGTGTTTGTGTTGCCACATAACGATACGGTCATTTTGTAAATCGCGTACGTTATTATAGTCACTGTAACGACTGGCTTGATACTCGCGCAGCATCCAACCTATGTGGCTATACCAAAATCCCATTTTGGCTGAGTACGGATCTTTATCATTATTATCAACATGTTTATGATGAATACGATGATCACTACACCAATGTAGTGCGCTGTTCTGTAGCGCTAATGCTCCGCCTAATGCGTATAAAAAACGCATCGATGGGTGAGCTTTATAAGCTTTATGTGACCATAATCTGTGGTAACCCGCAGTAATTGATAGACCACTTGCGTAAGCGAAAACAACAAATGCAATCCATTCAATGCCATCAAAGCCATGGGTAAAACCACGCCAAGGGATTAATACTGCGGCGCCGATAAAAGTAATGGCAAATAACAGGGTATTAAGCCAAATGATTGGAGGTTTTTTCATTTAATAGGGTTCCAATAATAGGGTTAAATAAGTTGAGCGTACAATTGTACGCTAATTTAACTTAGGGCACTAGTCATGGTCAAGCTTAACAGGGCTGTGTTTCTGTTTTAAAAACGGTATTATCTGTGAATTAATATTGACTGAATGGATTAGTAAATGGGTGTAAGAGCACAACAAAAGGAAAAAACCCGCCGTGCATTAGTAGATGCAGCATTTAATCAACTTAGTGCAGAGCGGAGTTTTTCCAGCCTAAGCTTACGTGAAGTTGCGCGTGAAGCTGGTATTGCCCCCACATCATTCTATCGTCATTTTAAAGATATGAACGAGCTTGGTTTGACTATGGTCGATGAAGGCGGACTAACTTTACGTCAAATGATGCGTAAAGGTCGTCAGCGTGCAGAAGCTGGTGGCAGCGTGATCCGTATTTCTGTTGACACATTTATGGAAGTATTAGAGTCAAATCCAAACGTTTTTCGAATATTATTACATGAACGTTCAGGTACCTCTGCTGCATTTAGAGCTGCAGTTGAACGTGAAATTGAACACTTTATCTCTGAGCTTGCCCATTACACTGAAGCACAGGCTAATCGCACACCTTTGCTTGCGCGCGCTCAAGCTGAGTCTTTGGTTATTTTGGTCTTTAATGCAGGCGCATCAGCGTTGGATTCAAAACGTAGCGAGCGTAAAGCCTTGGCCGACCAATTAGTATTACAGCTGCGCATGGTTGCTACTGGTGCAGAAGCACTACAGCATAAAATGGATAATCGAGCATGAACTATTACAATATAAGTTTATTACGCTTTAATACACTGTAAACAAACAGGGCGCTAATATTTAGCGCCCTGTTTGTTTAGTTAATCTGCTTTACTTACGCTCTAATAATACTCCCGACTCCATATGGTCGGTATAGGGGAATTGGTCAAATAGTGCGAAACGAGTGATTTTGTGAGTTTGACTTAGGGTCAACAAGTTATCGTTGAGTGTCTCAGGGTTACAAGAGATATACAAAATCCGCTCATAACCTTGAATAAGCTTTAATGTTTCAGGGTCAATACCTGCACGTGGTGGGTCAACAAAGATAGTATTGCAATTGTAACTGTCTAAATCTATACCCTCTAGGCGTCTAAACTGACGCTTTTTCGCCATCGCATCACTAAAATCTTCTGCTGACATCCGAATAATTTGGACATTAGTGACATTATTGATATCAATATTGTATTGGGCAGCGTCAACCGAAGGTTTAGCTAACTCTGTTGCTAATACGCGATTAAAGTTCTGTGCTAATGCAATGGTAAAATTACCATTGCCACAATACAACTCAAGTAAATCACCTTGGCTGTCTTTAGTCGCATCAATAGCCCATTCCAACATTTTTACAGAGACTTTCGCATTTGGCTGGGTAAAGCTATTTTCTATTTGCTTGTAATGCAATATCTGTTCATTAACAGCTAAGGTCTCAACAACAAAATCCTTATCTAAGTCGATTTTCTGCTTACGCGCACGGCCAATAATATTGACATTGAATTGAGCCGATAGCTTTGCTTTTAATTGAGTAGCTTGTTCACGCCACTCATCATCAAGCTGGCGGTGATACAGCAAAGATACTAAGATTTCGCCGCTTAACGTCGACAAAAAATCAATTTGAAACAATCTATAACGTAGCGCAGGATTAGGTGTTAACTTTGCAATAAGTGCTGCCATCATTTGATTAATGATCACACCCGCTGGCAAATACTGGTCGCAACGCACTTTTGCATTCAGTGCTTTGTCAAACATGTAGTAATATAAGTCATCACCTTCATGCCACATTCTAAACTCAGCACGCATGCGATAATGCATAGGCTCAGAAGCAAAGACTTCAAGCGCTGGTGGATTGAAGTCGGCAAAGGTCTGTTCTAGCTTGATGCGCTTGTGTTGTAATTGCGCATCGTAGTTTTTAGGATCCATTGCAGCTAAATTCATATCGTCCACCTAAGACTGTAAAAAAGGGCGCAAATATTATACTAAATGACGCTGATGTCTAGTATTACGCACTTAAGTATAAAATGTTATGACGACTAGCACTGTGCATATTCATATTTGGAGCCCATATTGTCTGGACCTATTTTAGTCTTTGATTCTGGTATCGGCGGATTGTCGGTCATGAATGAAATTAGAAAACAGTTACCACAGCATAACTATTGCTATTTATTTGACAATGCACGCTTACCTTATGGCAACTTGTCTGAACAAGAGTTAATAGTAGGATGCGTTGCATTGATTACTCATCATGCTCGACGTCTTAACGCTAGTATTGTGGTGGTTGCCTGTAATACGGCCAGCACTTTGGTATTGCCACTATTACGCCAACAATTGACAGTTCCCATAGTGGGCGTGGTGCCTGCCATTAAACCTGCTGCGATGCTATCAATCAAAAAACACATTGGCTTATTGGCTACGCCAGGCACTGTTAAGCGAGATTATACCCAAGCGTTAATCAATCAATTTGCTGGAGATTGCAAAGTTGAATTATTTGGGACGTCAGAGCTAGTATTACTCGCTGAGCAGTATGTCGCGCAACAACAGATTGATATGGACAAGCTCAACGAAATCTTGGCGCCTATAGCGGCATCTAATATTGATGTACTTGTTCTGGGGTGTACCCATTTCCCAATGATAGCCACAGAAATTAGTCATTATCTTGGTGGCGGGGTAACACTATTAGATTCAGGGGAAGCGGTAGCAAAGCGGGTGAGGTTCTTACTGAGTAAAGAAAGCAATGGTAATAAACAATTACAAGCGTGTTATACCAAAGATATTAATGAAGGGCTTAAAGCAACATTAGTCGATTATGGTTTTAGTGATTTTTCGCTGGTAACCATAACCGACTAACTACACTATTTAAGTAGTGCTAACAATCTAGTTCAACAGCTATTAGCTATTTTCTGAATCAGATTCTTGTGATTTAGCTTCTCTTACCTTTAACGTACGCTCCTGAAAGCTGTAGTCGTTTAATTTCGACATAGCTTTCTGTGCACCCGCTTCAGACATCTCAACAAACCCAAATCCTTTACGACGTCCTGTTTTACGATCTCGCACTAAACGTACTGAGTTAACTGGTCCGTACTCGCCAAACAATGCCTTTACTTCTCCCTCATGAACACGGTAAGGCAAGTTACCAACATATAGTGTCATAGTTGGACCCACATACGGTTCATCAGAAGAGCTTGAACTACTAAATGGTATAAAGGTAAAAATTAACGTTGCAACGATTACACCGGCAATAAACGCTACCGAAGATGACATACCGCTAAACTGAAAAAAAACAAAAGCGCCAAGAAGCGCCGCAATCAAAACAATCATGAATGATTTCTGCATAAAATAATCTCTAATGAATATAAAAATGATAACTAACTGTTAAATACTATTACATACTAATTAAAAATTACCAGATAAACCAGACTACTGTTGAAAAATTGAGCTCAAAAGTAACTTTTATATCAAATAAGAGCATATTACTATTTACCTAAAGGTGGTTCTTTAGCCGAAAAAGCTAAAAAAGAATCGATCTGCATAAAAGTTCAGCGTTCAAAACATTTCATCAATAAAAGCGCTTGCACTAAATCTTAAGCTGCCTATAATGCGCATCCACTGACACGGCATACAGCGAAAGCGAAAACCGGTTAGGGTTATCACCGACCACTTAGTGGTGTTGATAACCGGCAAAAAGAAGTTTGAAAAAACACTTGACGCCACAAAGGGAATGCGTAGAATACGCACCCCAAGCCAACGACCTAGCGTCTTATGGCGATGTCTGAAAAATCGACATCACGCTCTTTAACAATTTATCAAGTAATCTGTGTGGACATTCACAGGTATTGAGTTATTCGAAATTGTCTTCTGTTCTTAGGAATGTTGGCAATCAAAAAATTTAAACTCAATGCAACGATGAGTGTTCATAGTAATATGTACAAACGTTATCTAGGTTCTTCGGGATTTAGAAAACAAAATCAGAATTCATTGAGCCGATACATTCTTAAGGGGATGTGTCAAAAGAACTTTAATTGAAGAGTTTGATCATGGCTCAGATTGAACGCTGGCGGCAGGCCTAACACATGCAAGTCGAGCGGTAACACAAGGGAGCTTGCTTCTGAGGTGACGAGCGGCGGACGGGTGAGTAATGCCTAGGGATCTGCCCAGTCGAGGGGGATAACAGTTGGAAACGACTGCTAATACCGCATACGCCCTACGGGGGAAAGGAGGGGACCTTCGGGCCTTCCGCGATTGGATGAACCTAGGTGGGATTAGCTAGTTGGTGAGGTAATGGCTCACCAAGGCGACGATCCCTAGCTGTTCTGAGAGGATGATCAGCCACACTGGGACTGAGACACGGCCCAGACTCCTACGGGAGGCAGCAGTGGGGAATATTGCACAATGGGGGAAACCCTGATGCAGCCATGCCGCGTGTGTGAAGAAGGCCTTCGGGTTGTAAAGCACTTTCAGTAGGGAGGAAAGGTGATGTGTTAATAGCACATTGCTGTGACGTTACCTACAGAAGAAGGACCGGCTAACTCCGTGCCAGCAGCCGCGGTAATACGGAGGGTCCGAGCGTTAATCGGAATTACTGGGCGTAAAGCGTGCGCAGGCGGTTTGTTAAGCCAGATGTGAAATCCCCGGGCTCAACCTGGGAATTGCATTTGGAACTGGCGAACTAGAGTCTTGTAGAGGGGGGTAGAATTCCAGGTGTAGCGGTGAAATGCGTAGATATCTGGAGGAATACCGGTGGCGAAGGCGGCCCCCTGGACAAAGACTGACGCTCATGCACGAAAGCGTGGGGAGCAAACAGGATTAGATACCCTGGTAGTCCACGCCGTAAACGATGTCTACTCGGAGTTTGGTGACTTAGTCACTGGGCTCCCAAGCTAACGCATTAAGTAGACCGCCTGGGGAGTACGGCCGCAAGGTTAAAACTCAAATGAATTGACGGGGGCCCGCACAAGCGGTGGAGCATGTGGTTTAATTCGATGCAACGCGAAGAACCTTACCTACTCTTGACATCCACAGAAGAGACCAGAGATGGACTTGTGCCTTCGGGAACTGTGAGACAGGTGCTGCATGGCTGTCGTCAGCTCGTGTTGTGAAATGTTGGGTTAAGTCCCGCAACGAGCGCAACCCCTATCCTTATTTGCCAGCACGTAATGGTGGGAACTCTAGGGAGACTGCCGGTGATAAACCGGAGGAAGGTGGGGACGACGTCAAGTCATCATGGCCCTTACGAGTAGGGCTACACACGTGCTACAATGGCGTATACAGAGGGTTGCAAAGCCGCGAGGTGGAGCTAATCTCACAAAGTACGTCGTAGTCCGGATCGGAGTCTGCAACTCGACTCCGTGAAGTCGGAATCGCTAGTAATCGTGGATCAGAATGCCACGGTGAATACGTTCCCGGGCCTTGTACACACCGCCCGTCACACCATGGGAGTGGGCTGCAAAAGAAGTGGGTAGTTTAACCTTCGGGAGAACGCTCACCACTTTGTGGTTCATGACTGGGGTGAAGTCGTAACAAGGTAGCCCTAGGGGAACCTGGGGCTGGATCACCTCCTTACCTATACGACTAACTCAATACCTAAAGTGCAGCGATGCATGTGAGTGTTCACACAGATTACTTGATAGAAGAAAGAGAAAGATATCGAAAGGTATTTTTGAGGATTTTGATTGTTAATCAAGGCGCTTGAGAAGAGAGGAAGGATGTGTAGTTCACTACATGACGACCGAGCGACAAAAGCAACGCTGATAACAGTTAAAAGACCAAAAAGAATGGGTCTGTAGCTCAGCTGGTTAGAGCGCACCCCTGATAAGGGTGAGGTCGGTGGTTCAAGTCCACTCTGACCCACCAAATCTTCATTTTATCTGCGTTAATTAAATACTCGTTTAGACTCTTGTAATAAGAGAGGAAACGTCGCATTGAATTAACTTGCTAAAATTCGATTTGGCTTCGCCAATCTTATGATTGGATACTTGATATTTATCTCAACTGCATGTAAATGGGGCTATAGCTCAGCTGGGAGAGCGCCTGCCTTGCACGCAGGAGGTCTGCGGTTCGATCCCGCATAGCTCCACCATTTACACTTATCTTGATAGATAAGTATATGCATTGGTCAGAGATGCCAAAGATAAACGAAATTTTATCTTTGGCTTTTTTTAGCCCGCTCTTTAACAATTTGGAAAGCTGATAGTACTAACTAAAGGCGCATAGATGATGATCCGTTGTCGTTTGTGTGATTACGTTAGTGCGAAAAACGTTAATGCGAAAGCATTAACACTTGAGTTCTCAATACACTGTTTAAGTGTCTTGAATATTCTAAAAGACTAAGGCGAGTCCACTTCCTGGTCGGGAGTGAGACAAGTAAAAACCAGCTGGTCATGATATGACCCAGAGCTCTTCTCTTGTTAATTCAAGGGTGTGAAACTCATTTGGGTTGTATGGTTAAGTGACCAAGCGTATACGGTGGATGCCTTGGCAGTCAGAGGCGATGAAGGACGTAATAACTTGCGAAAAGCGTTGGCGAGCTAGTAATAAGCATTTGAGCTAACGATATCCGAATGGGGAAACCCGGCCACATAAGTGGTCATCATAACGTGAATACATAGCGTTATGAGGCAAACCCGGGGAACTGAAACATCTAAGTACCCGGAGGAAAAGAAATCAACCGAGATTCCCCTAGTAGCGGCGAGCGAACGGGGATTAGCCCTTAAGTCTATGGGGTGTTAGTGGAATGTGTTGGAAAGCACAGCGGCACAGGGTGATAGCCCCGTACATGAAAACTAACCATAGATGAAAACGAGTAAGGCGGGACACGTGACATCCTGTTTGAATATGGGGGGACCATCCTCCAAGGCTAAATACTCCTGACTGACCGATAGTGAACCAGTACCGTGAGGGAAAGGCGAAAAGAACCCCTGTGAGGGGAGTGAAATAGAACCTGAAACCGTATACGTACAAGCAGTGGGAGCGGTTCTTGAGACCGTGACTGCGTACCTTTTGTATAATGGGTCAGCGACTTACATTTTGTAGCGAGGTTAAGCGAATAGCGGAGCCGTAGGGAAACCGAGTGTTAACTGCGCGTTTAGTTGCAAGGTGTAGACCCGAAACCGAGTGATCTAGCCATGGGCAGGTTGAAGGTTGAGTAACATCAACTGGAGGACCGAACCGACTTATGTTGAAAAATGAGCGGATGACTTGTGGCTGGGGGTGAAAGGCCAATCAAACTCGGAGATATCTGGTTCTCCTCGAAAGCTATTTAGGTAGCGCCTCGAGCGAATACCATTGGGGGTAGAGCACTGTTAAGGCTAGGGGGTCATCCCGACTTACCAACCCTTTGCAAACTCCGAATACCAATGAGTACTACTCGGGAGACAGACAGCGGGTGCTAACGTCCGTTGTCAAAAGGGAAACAACCCAGACCGTCAGCTAAGGTCCCAAAGTACTAGCTAAGTGGGAAACGATGTGGGAAGGCTTAGACAGCTAGGATGTTGGCTTAGAAGCAGCCATCATTTAAAGAAAGCGTAATAGCTCACTAGTCGAGTCGGCCTGCGCGGAAGATTTAACGGGGCTAAGCTAGTCACCGAAGCTACGGGTGCATTTCATTAGAAGTGCGCGGTAGAGGAGCGTTCTGTAAGCCGTTGAAGGTGAAGGGGTAACCCACGCTGGAGGTATCAGAAGTGCGAATGCTGACATGAGTAACGATAAAGGGAGTGAAAAACTCCCTCGCCGAAAGACCAAGGGTTCCTGTCCAACGTTAATCGGGGCAGGGTGAGTCGACTCCTAAGGCGAGGCCGAAAGGCGTAGTCGATGGGAAACAGATTAATATTTCTGTACTTCTGCTAACTGCGATGGAGAGACGGAGAAGGCTAGGCTAGCGCGGCGTTGGTAGTCCGCGTTTAAGGTGGTAGGTTGATTTCTTAGGCAAATCCGGGAAATCGTACTTTAATGTACAGGCTGAGAGCTGATGACGAGTCACTAAGGTGATGAAGTAGTTGATGCCATGCTTCCAGGAAAATCTTCTAAGCTTCAGGTTAGTAGGAATCGTACCCCAAACCGACACAGGTGGTCGGGTAGAGAATACCAAGGCGCTTGAGAGAACTCGGCTGAAGGAACTAGGCAAAATGGTACCGTAACTTCGGGAGAAGGTACGCTGCTGTTGGTGATGGGACTTGCTCCCTAAGCTGACGGCAGTCGCAGATACCAGGTGGCTGCAACTGTTTATCAAAAACACAGCACTGTGCAAAATCGCAAGATGACGTATACGGTGTGACGCCTGCCCGGTGCCGGAAGGTTAATTGATTGGGTTATCTTCGGAGAAGCTCATGATCGAAGCCCCGGTAAACGGCGGCCGTAACTATAACGGTCCTAAGGTAGCGAAATTCCTTGTCGGGTAAGTTCCGACCTGCACGAATGGCGTAATGATGGCCACGCTGTCTCCAGCCGAGACTCAGTGAAGTTGAAATTGCGGTGAAGATGCCGTATACCCGCGGCTAGACGGAAAGACCCCGTGAACCTTTACTATAGCTTGGCACTGAACATTGAACCTACATGTGTAGGATAGGTGGGAGACTTTGAAGCTTGGACGCTAGTCTGAGTGGAGTCAATCTTGAAATACCACCCTTGTAGTTTTGATGTTCTAACTCTGGCCCCTTATCGGGGTTGAGGACAGTGCCTGGTGGGTAGTTTGACTGGGGCGGTCTCCTCCCAAAGAGTAACGGAGGAGCACGAAGGTTGGCTAAGTACGGTCGGACATCGTACGGTTAGTGCAATGGCATAAGCCAGCTTAACTGCGAGACATACACGTCGAGCAGGTACGAAAGTAGGTCATAGTGATCCGGTGGTTCTGAATGGAAGGGCCATCGCTCAACGGATAAAAGGTACTCCGGGGATAACAGGCTGATACCGCCCAAGAGTTCATATCGACGGCGGTGTTTGGCACCTCGATGTCGGCTCATCACATCCTGGGGCTGAAGTCGGTCCCAAGGGTATGGCTGTTCGCCATTTAAAGTGGTACGCGAGCTGGGTTCAGAACGTCGTGAGACAGTTCGGTCCCTATCTGCCGTGGGCGTTGGATGATTGAGGGGAGCTGCTCCTAGTACGAGAGGACCGGAGTGGACGAACCGCTGGTGTTCGGGTTGTCATGCCAATGGCATTGCCCGGTAGCTACGTTCGGAATCGATAACCGCTGAAAGCATCTAAGCGGGAAGCGAGCCCCAAGATGAGTCATCCCTAGAGCTTTAAGCTCTCTAAAGGGCCGTAGGAGACTACTACGTTGATAGGCAAGGTGTGTAAGCGTTGTGAGGCGTTGAGCTAACTTGTACTAATGACCCGTGAGGCTTAACCATACAACCCAGATGGGTTTTACTGACCTTAGTGTTAGAATGAAGCGCTTAAACGGTGTGAAGAGACTCAAAGTAAGATAGAAGCAATCAGCTTTCCGAATTATTATTTAATGCCTAATGAAGAGTTAGTGTGTTAGATATGCAAATTTGTCTGGAAACCATAGAGCTGTGGCACCACCTGATCCCATTCCGAACTCAGAAGTGAAACACAGTATCGCCGATGGTAGTGTGGGGTCTCCCCATGCGAGAGTAGGTCATTTCCAGGCGCCTAATTGACTTGCAAGAGTCGTAAAACAGCCCGCTATTATATAGCGGGCTTTTTTATATCTGTAATTTAACTGTTTCGCTGCTAAGGTGGTCTGTGTCCTGCTAGAGATTGCGTTATTCTACTTCAGCTATATAGGGCAACTTTTATAGAAATTGGTCGTTCTGCATAGGTTCAACTCGAAATATGTATTTTTATACCAATCCGCATTAGACTTTGCCCGTATTAGCCCAGTCTCTTGTACAAAACTTTGGCTATGTTCCATAATACTGTTGTCTACCGTAAGCGGACAACAGTATTTGCCGTTTATTTAGCTTTGCGCTGCTTTCCTTAAACCAAGCGAGATAATTCGATAAATATTTTGTAGCTACTCCCTTCATACTTCCGTTTACCCAGGCTTTAAAATTCGCTATTGCACCATTGACAGTCTGAATGTGATAAATATTATCCATCACTCTGATTTTCCCATTTATCAATCGCTTATGGTCACAGTGCTTTAGTTTGGCTATCTTCACATATGCCCATGCACCATCGCTGCAAAGCACTGAATTTTCTTCAATGTTTTCAGTAAGATTAATGGATATTTCTGAAGACGTATCAGCAGATAAAATTGGCGCTATCATGTGTTTACTGCGGTCAATGGAAAGAAGCACCGCAACTTGGCCTTCTTTAGTACGTTTATCAATATCACCACCGCGCTTTCTGGCTTTTTGACCTGAACCGAGTGTTTTATTACCTTTTTCAGAATAGGCAAGAAAGAATTCATCAACCTCGATAATGCCCGATAGTTTGTCATCATTTTTCCCTGCCTGAGCCTGAAGAAATCGATGTCGCCATAAAAAGGCTGTTTTAAGATTAATACCACAGACTCTAGCCGCCTGCCTCAGCGTTAACCGCAACGCCATACAGTGGGCATACTCGACCCAAATGCAGCTCTTATGCAGCCTAGCTAGCGGGGTATTAGTCTTGTTGTTAAACGTTTTACAGCAGCTATTGCAGCGATATCGTTGTACTCCACCTGCTTTCCCCCACTTTTTGAACTGGCTTGAATCGCAGTGTGGACACTGCGATTTTGAATCAAAAAGTGGTTGGAACAGCTCATCTATAGGGATTTCGGTATCTAATGCTTGAATTGACTGGTGAACTACCTCTCTCTGAGCTGGAGTCATAAAGATAAGTGCTTTTGTTATCTGGTTAAGTTTACTCACAAATAATTTTGCTTTCATTTCCTTTACCCTCAATCAGTTAGCTTCACTCATTAAGTATAGACAACATTTACCTACAACAGCGCCAAAACTTTTCACCCTGTCCTTGTACTGAATAAACGTATTCCAAGCACTGCAACACTGCTCAACGATATCGTTATAACCATCAAAACACCTATTTGCTAAACAGTGATGCCTTAGCCATTGCCATACCTGTTCTATTGGATTTAGCTCTGGAGAATAGGGTGGTAATTTGAGGACCAATAAATGACTAAAATCTTTAGCTATATCATCCGTATGCAAGCCCGCGCCATCTATGATAACAAGAGCATATCTATCCGAATGGTTTGCTTTTGAAATTTGCTTCAAGTGTTGCCACATAGCCGCCCTATTAACAAAGGGAGTGACCAAAGCTTCTGTTGCCCCCGTTGCTGGGCAGACTGCCCCAAATAGATAAGCATATTCAACTTGTTGCTGCTTTATAGCTCTGGATCTAGAGCCTTTTAGCGCCCACAGTTTGGTCGTTGTATTTTGCTGGCCAAATCGAGCTTCATCTTGAGACCAAATATCGACAGTGTCTAAAGGGATATAAACAGGGATCGTTGCGATCGTTTTAGAAATGATTTTTTTAAAATCTGCATGAGCTTCTAAGGATTGTTTTGGGTGCTTAGAGCGACTTGTAATCCAATGTTTTCAATATTTCATACACATGGTTTAGATGATAATGGATGCCAAGCTGCTGTTCTATATAGGATTGAGTGTCTATACTCGTTAATCGTCCACCTAGTTCGGAGCGGCTTAATTCGTCGATATATTGATAGAGAACCTGCTTTTGCTGTTCACCGAGTTTATGTGCATTTGTCGAGATCATGTTGGCTTTCAAACCATCAATGCGAGAATTTAAGTAGTTTTTAACCCATTCATTGACACTGCGACGACTAGCCGTTAGTTTGCGAGCAACTTGAGCGCGATTGTGACATTCTAAGAAGCAAGAGACTGCCAAAATGCGAATACGCATACGGGCGTCTTTTTCTGACGTTGATAATTTAACGAGTTCAATAGATGTGTAATTTTTCACAGAATAGAATAATTTGAAAATGATGAATGTATTAGATCATAATTTAATACGGATTGGTATTATTGGTTATTTCGTATATTTAACAAACTAATATCTATAGATCGTAGATCGACCAGAACTGATTTGTTTTGCAACTTATGAGAATACTTTTATTTGTTCTATTAAATCAAATTCACCTTAAATAACCTACTTTTTTAAATAGAAACAAACTAATTTAAAGTTATCTTCCCTGTTACAATAACCGCATTCTTTATAAAGTTGATTTTCTATGTCTATATCTTTGGTAGCGTTTAATACCTTTGCTCTTCAGCAGAATTGCAATTCACTTGTTGAAGTGACGAGCAAAGCTGAACTCATTGATATTTGTAATAACTTGTATAAACAAGAGTTACCTATGTTAGTACTTGGCGGCGGCAGTAATTTGGTTTTTACTGAAGATTATGATGGCACTGTCGTAAAAGTCTCTACAAAAGGGATACAGTTTACTGCAGATGATGATTATCAATATATAACCATTCAAGCTGGCGAAAATTGGCATAACCTAGTTGAGTCCTGTTTGCAAAAACAGATTGATGGCTTAGAAAATATGGCCCTGATCCCTGGAACTGTAGGTGCGGCACCGATTCAAAACATTGGTGCCTATGGTGTTGAATTTAATCGATTCTGTTACGAGATAGAGTTTTTGCAACTTGATACAGGACACTTGGTTCGTTTTAACAACCAACAATGTGATTTTGGATATCGTGAGTCTATTTTTAAAAAACAACTCAATAATTTAGCCGTAATTACCGAGGTTACACTGAAATTGGCTAAGCATTGGGTGCCTGTAATAGATTATGGACCTTTGCAACACTTTGACCCATCGACAGTCACAGCCAAGCAGATATTTGATTGCGTCTGCCACACACGCCAATCAAAATTGCCAGATCCTAAGGTATTAGGCAATGTCGGTAGTTTTTTCAAAAATCCGCTAGTGTCAACTAAGGCCTATAATCAACTCAAACTTCGTTTTACTGATCTGGTCGCTTATCAACAAGTTGATGGTCAATATAAACTTGCTGCAGGTTGGTTAATCGATTATGTCGGTTTAAAAGGCTTCCATATAGGTGATGCAGCCGTTCATCAAGAACAAGCTTTGGTGTTAGTCAACTTAGGCAACGCAACAGGTAAACAAGTGTGTCAATTAGCGCTATACATCATTGAGATGGTTTTCGACAAGTTTGGGGTCATACTACAACCCGAACCTAGGGTCATGGGTTCAGTTGGGGAGATAGATATAAAATGAATGAACATTGGTCTCGTAAACGTCAAATTTTAGCCTGTTTGCATCATGAGTATTTTGTTTCAGGTGAGGTTATTGCGCAGTCTTTATCGCTTACTCGTGCAGCCATAAATCAACATATTGATGCATTAAAAGATTATGGAATCGAAATATATAGCGTAAAGGGAAGAGGTTATAAATTAGCGACTCCAGTATCCTTAGTGAATGAATCACATCTTGTTAATAATGTTGATAGTCGCTGTTTTTATTTTGATGAAACGACCAGCACTAATGCTTTTATGCTTGGACATGCGTCTGAATTAAAATCTGGTGATATTTGCGTCGCTGAATACCAATCGGCAGGCCGAGGTAGAAGGGGCCGACAGTGGCTATCACCTTATGGACACCATATTTATGCTTCAATGTTTTGGTGTTTAAACAATGATATTAGTCATGCAAGTGGCTTAAGTTTAGTCATTGGCTGCTCTATTGTTAAGGTCTTATCTGATTTTGGTGTTGAAGGATTAGGATTAAAATGGCCTAATGATATTTATCTCGATCATAAGAAATTAGCTGGAATTTTAGTAGAAATATCCCATTCATCAGTACAAAAAACTAAACTTGTTATTGGTTTTGGTATTAATATGAGTATGTCTGTAGAGCAAGGTGAGCTTATTGACCAGCCATGGAGTGATTTATCTAGTCAGATCATTATGCCCGATAAAACCGAGTTATTGATTCAACTGCATAAAACCCTTAAAGCGGATTTACAGTTATTCGAACAGCAGGGGTTAGCGGCTTTTTTAGATCGTTGGAATGAGTTTGATATATTTGTTAATCGTGAAGTCTCTCTGCTAATGGCACCAAATCTAGTGAATGGAGTTTGCCGGGGGATTGATGAACAAGGGGCTTTATTGCTTGAAACTGAACAAGGTATTAAACATTACCTTGGTGGTGAAATTAGTCTTAGGGCAGTAACGTAGAGGTATGCATGAGCCTAGTTATAGGCTCATATGTTATTATTTTCTAAGTAAAACTCGGTCCATTAAGTGCTTTGGCCCTTTTTGTAAAATTAGATGAGCGCGTTCACGTGTTGGTTGAATATTTAATGATAAATTTGGTCCGTTAATCGTGTCCCAAATGTTCGCTGCAATCACGTTAGCCTCATCATCTGTGAGAGTGGAGTAATGATGGAAAAATGAGTTTGGATCACTAAATGCGCCCTTCCTAAATTGTAAGAAGCGCTGCTTATACCACTCTTTCAATAAAGACTCATCAGCATCAACATAAATAGAGAAGTCGACAAAGTCTGATACAAATGGCCTTCTTGTGTCTATTGGTGTATCTAAACCTGTCTGCAGAACATTTAATCCTTCCAGAATTAAAATATCAGGCTGTCGAATAGCTTGATGTTCATCGTGACATCTATCGTAAGTCACATGCGAATACAGTGGTGCAAGAATCTCTTTATTGCCAGCTTTGACGGCCGCAATGAACTCGACCAACATTTTCATATCATAACTTTCAGGAAAGCCTTTACGTTGCAGCAACCCTTTGCGCTTGAGGTCCGCTAATGGATATAAAAAGCCATCAGTGGTGACCAAATCAACTTTAGGATGTTCAGGCCAACGTTGTAGTAATGTTTGTAATATACGTGCTGTAGTACTCTTACCTACGGCAACGCTTCCAGCAATGCTAATAATATAAGGTCCTGGAGATGCCTTTTGCTCGAGAAACTTATCAAGGACAAGCCCGCGCTGTTGTTTAGAGCCGACAAATAAATTCAGCAAACGACTGAGAGGAAGGTAAATGTCAGTGACTTCATCTAAAGACAGCTTCTCATTCATACCACGCAGGTTTTCTAATTCAGCCTGACTCAATGTGAGTGGCACAGATTTGCGTAATTCAGCCCAATGCTCGCGCTGAAAAGCAAAGTAGAGTGCATCTTGTATTGAGTTAATTGGGTTCATAACCATTCCTCTAGGTTGGTCAGGCACATTACACTATCGAATAAATGGCGACAATAGTTTGGTCTTCATTTGTGTTCATCATTAATTACATTTGCCTACAAATTACACTTTTCAGTTAAAACGAGTCTAAAAAAGCGTCATTTGAAACTTTTTTTTGGTTTTTTATCATTTTACTCTTGCACTCCGGTGCACATTTACCTAATATCCGAACCCGAAATGATGCGCCGGCATAGCTCAGTTGGTAGAGCAACTGACTTGTAATCAGTAGGTCCCGAGTTCGACTCTTGGTGCCGGCACCATTTTTCTGGAGGGGTTCCCGAGTGGCCAAAGGGATCAGACTGTAAATCTGACGGCTCAGCCTTCGAAGGTTCGAATCCTTCTCCCTCCACCATTTTCTAGGTAGTTAGGTAGCCTAAATAGGTTGCGCGGATGTCGTATAATGGTATTACTCCAGCCTTCCAAGCTGATAACGCGGGTTCGATTCCCGCCATCCGCTCCAAATTTGTTCGCTGATATGGCTCCGTTGGTAGAGCGCACCCTGAATAAGGGTGAGGTCGGCAGTGCGAATCTGCTTACCAACACCAGCTTGTTCATGAATAAACTTCCTAACCCTAAATAATCGATTCGATGTCATTCTTATGCATCGGATTTTTACTATATGTGTTTTCATCACCAAGATAATTGGACTGAGGCAATACCATGGCAAAAGCTAAATTTGAACGTAACAAGCCCCATGTAAACGTGGGCACCATCGGTCACGTTGACCATGGTAAAACAACTTTAACAGCAGCAATTTCTGCCGTTTTGTCTAAAACTTATGGTGGTGAAGTTAAAAACTTCGCACAAATCGATAACGCTCCAGAAGAGCGTGAGCGCGGTATTACAATTAATACTTCTCACATCGAATATGACACACCAATCCGTCACTACGCACACGTAGATTGTCCAGGTCACGCGGATTATGTTAAAAACATGATTACCGGTGCTGCACAGATGGACGGCGCAATCTTAGTAGTTGCTGCTACAGATGGCCCAATGCCACAGACTCGTGAGCACATTTTGCTTTCACGTCAAGTAGGCGTACCTTTCATCATCGTATTCATGAACAAGTGTGACATGGTAGATGACGAAGAATTACTAGAATTAGTAGAAATGGAAGTGCGTGAGCTTCTTTCAGAATACGACTTCCCAGGTGATGATTTACCAGTAATTCAAGGTTCAGCTCTTAAGGCACTAGAAGGCCAGCCAGAGTGGGAAGCTAAAATTCTTGAGCTTGCAGAAGCCCTAGATACTTATATTCCAGAACCAGCTCGTGACATCGACAAGCCATTCCTACTACCAATCGAAGACGTTTTCTCGATTTCAGGTCGTGGTACAGTGGTAACAGGTCGTGTTGAACGTGGTATCGTTCGCATATCAGACGAAGTTGAAATTGTTGGTGTTCGTCCAACAACTAAAACAACGTGTACTGGTGTAGAAATGTTCCGCAAGCTACTTGACGAAGGTCGTGCTGGCGAAAACTGTGGTGTGTTATTACGCGGAACTAAGCGTGATGACGTTGAACGTGGTCAAGTACTAGCTAAGCCTGGTTCAATTAACCCACACACAACATTCGAATCAGAAGTGTATGTGTTATCAAAAGAAGAAGGCGGACGTCATACTCCATTCTTCAAAGGTTACCGCCCACAGTTCTTCTTCCGTACCACAGACGTAACAGGCACAATTGAGTTACCAGAAGGCGTAGAAATGGTTATGCCTGGTGATAACATCAAGATGGTTGTTACTTTGATTTACCCAATCGCGATGGACGACGGTTTACGTTTTGCTATCCGTGAAGGTGGCCGTACAGTTGGTGCAGGTGTTGTGGCTAAAATTATCGCGTAATAGCGAGTTTAGTGAACACTGAAAAAGGAAGCTTCGGCTTCCTTTTTTGTTTTTCAGGTGAAGTTTGTACTAAAAATTGATTTTTTGATTGATTTGTTACGCTTACTTTACCTGTATTGTTGCGAACAAAGCTGAATAAGAATACAATCTATGGCCGATTTTTGACCCTGTGCTTATGCATTTTCTGGGAAAGTTCGGAAATGCGGATTTGGTAAATATGTTGTTTACCAAGCTAAGCCCAGGTCGTAGTGAGTAACGGAATTAACCGATGACAACAAATACTGAAAACCAGAGTAACTCTTTGGATATCGTTAAGTGGGGCGTAGCTGCATTGCTAATTGCTACTGCTGTTATAGGCAATCAATTTTATGCAGATGTTAATGTTGTAGCTCGTGTTGCTGGGGTAATAATTGCCTTCGCTATTGCAGGTATCATTGCGCTGCAGACAAGCAAGGGTAAGCAGGCACAATCTTTTGCTAGAGAAGCCCATATTGAAGTGCGTAAAGTCGTTTGGCCAACTCGCCAAGAGGCGCTAAACACAACCTTTATTGTACTTGCAGCTACTGCAGTAATGGCATTAATCCTTTGGGGATTTGATGCGGTATTATTACGAGTAGTCAATTTAATTACTGGCGTATAGGCATCTGAAAATGACTGAAGTTACAGAAGCAAAAAAAAGATGGTATGTGATCCAAGCCTTTTCTGGCTATGAAGGCCGTGTGCTTAAAACACTGCTTGAACATATCAAAATGCACAATATGGAAGAATTCTTCGGCGAGATATTAGTTCCAACTGAAGAAGTTGTGGAAATGCGTGCAGGACAACGTCGTAAAAGCGAACGTAAGTTTTTTCCTGGTTACGTACTGGTCCAGATGGAAATGAATGATGATAGCTGGCACCTAGTCAAAAGTATTCCTCGTGTAATGGGCTTTATTGGTGGTACATCAGATCGTCCAGCACCTATTTCAGACAAAGAAGCTGACGCTATTTTACAACGACTTCAGGATACTGTTGAATCTCCAACTCATCGTATTATGTATGAGCCTGGTGAAGTGGTTCGTGTTTGTGACGGTCCATTTGCAGACTTTAACGGAACAATCGAAGAAGTCGATTACGAAAAGAACCGCATTAAGGTTTCTGTGATGATTTTCGGCCGTTCAACACCAGTAGAGTTAGATTTTCATCAGGTTGAAAAAAGCTGATTAAATTAACTACAAATAAATATTGTTTGCGGGCGCGGTTTTTTATATAATCCGCACCCGTTGTTTCAGGGGAGCGTATTGGCATGTCGCCAAGATGCGTTTGAACCCATATTGAGGAAATGTCGACATGGCAAAGAAAATTGAAGCTTATATTAAGCTACAAGTAGCAGCCGGTGCTGCAAACCCGTCTCCACCAGTTGGTCCTGCTTTAGGTCAAAAAGGTGTGAACATCATGGAATTCTGTAAAGCATTCAACGCTCGTACTGAAAAGTTCGAGAAAGGTATGCCGATTCCTGTTGTTATCACTGTATATAGTGACCGTTCTTTCACTTTTGAAACTAAGACTCCACCTGCATCTTTCCTACTGCTTAAAGCAGCAGGTCTGAAATCAGGTTCTGGTCGTCCTAATACTCAAAAAGTAGGAACTATCAAGCGTAGCGCTGTTCAGGAAATTGCTGAATCTAAAGCCGCTGATATGACTGGTGCTGATATTGAAGCGATGATTCGCTCAATTGAAGGTACTGCACGTTCAATGGGTTTGGTAGTAGAGGATTAATATAATGGCAAAGCTAACTAAGCGCGGACGCGTTATTCGCGAAAAAGTTGATGTAACAAAACAGTATGACATTAGCGAAGCTGTAACACTTTTAAAAGAATTAGCGACTGCTAAATTCGTAGAAAGTGTTGACGTTGCTGTTAACCTAGGTATCGATCCTCGTAAATCAGATCAAAACGTGCGTGGTGCTACTGTACTTCCACATGGTACTGGTCGTGACGTTCGTGTTGCTGTATTCACTCAAGGTGCTAACGCTGAAGCGGCTAAAGCTGCTGGCGCAGAACTTGTGGGTATGGAAGATTTAGCGGCACAAGTTAAAGCTGGCGAAATGAACTTTGACGTTGTTATCGCATCTCCAGATGCAATGCGCGTTGTTGGTATGTTAGGTCAAATTTTAGGCCCACGCGGTTTAATGCCTAACCCTAAAACTGGAACAGTAACGCCAAACGTTGCTGAAGCAGTTAAGAATGCCAAAGCCGGTCAAGTTCGTTATAGAAACGACAAAAATGGTATTATCCATACAACTATCGGTAAAGTTACATTTACTACTGAACAGTTGAAAGAAAACTTAGAATCGTTAGTGTCAGCACTGAAAAAGGCTAAGCCTGCAGTTGCTAAAGGCATTTACGTGAAAAAGATTAGCATCTCTACCACTATGGGTGCAGGTGTTGCTATCGACCAGGGTTCTCTGGAAGAAGCGAAGTAATATACAAAGCGCGCATATTAGTCTATAATGTGCGCACTTTGTGGGTTGAAGCCGCTTTTATACAATAACGTTATCGTTTTTGCATAATTGAGTCGGTTTCCGTCCAAGACCGCAGGTGTTAATTGTAAGATTAACTTAATTTCCAGCGTAGACGGTGTCAGGCCCCAGCTAAATTTTTTTTACTGGAAATCTGCACCGTAAGTAATTAAGCACATACGTGTTTAATTTGGTAAATACTAGGGAATTCCCTAGGTAGAATCCAGGAGTAAAGCCAATGGCATTAAGACTCGAAGACAAAAAGGCAATTGTTGCTGAAGTCAACGAAGCTGCCAAAGGTGCACTTTCTGCAGTTGTTGCCGATTCACGCGGCGTGACTGTAGGTGCTATGACCGGTCTGCGTAAAGCTGCTCGCGAAAATGGTGTGTTTGTACGTGTAGTACGTAACACACTTGCTCGTCGTGCAGTTGAAGGTACAGCTTTTGAGTGCCTAGCAGAAACGTTCACTGGCCCAACTTTGATAGCTTTTTCTCTAGAGCACCCAGGTGCAGCAGCGCGTCTTTTAAAAGACTTCGCTAAGGGACAAGCAAAATTTGAAGTTAAAGGTGCAGCTTTCGAAGGGATGTTTATCCCTGCAGCTGATATTGATCGTTTAGCGAAACTACCAACTTACAACGAAGCACTAGCTCAGTTGATGATGACTATGAAAGAAGCATCTGCTGGCAAATTCGTTCGTACATTGGCCGCCCTTCGCGATCAAAAACAAGACGCCGCTTAATTTTAAGCAGGCAGCTTAATAAAATTGAATTCAGAACAATAGGAAATATTTCTAATGTCTATCACTAAAGACCAAATCTTAGAAGCTTTCGCAGCAATGTCTGTAATGGAAGTTGTTGAACTAATCGAAGCAATGGAAGAGAAATTCGGCGTTTCTGCTGCTGCTGCAGTAGTTTCTGGTGGCGATGCTGCTGTTGCTGCTGAAGAGCAAACAGAATTCGACGTTATCCTTACTTCACATGGCGAAAACAAAGTAGCAGTTATTAAAGCTCTTCGTAGCGCTACAGGTTTAGGCCTAAAAGAAGCTAAGACTATGTCTGAGTCTTCGCCAATCGCTGTTAAAGAAGCGGTTTCTAAAGAAGAAGCAGCAACTCTTAAAGAAACTCTAGAAGCTGCTGGTGCTTCTGTTGAAGTTAAGTAAGCTATAGTATAGCTTGCATCACCCAAGTAATTGGGTGAAGGCTGGCGGTTTTTTAACCGTCGGCCTTTTTTGCGCTCTATGCGCAGGCGATTTTTTTTCACCGTTTGTCGCCAGTTTTAGCAGTCCCTAGCAGAGATTACTGGTTAGGTTCTTGCCATCAACGGTGATGGGCAAACGTGCTGATTTAATTATATTATTTCAGTCTTGGTCACATCTCGTAAGCAGAGGAAACCCATGGTTTACTCCTATTCTGAAAAGAAGCGTATTCGCAAAGACTTTGGTAAGCGTCCAAAAGTTTTGGACATCCCTTATTTATTGTCTATCCAGTTAGACTCTTTTAAGAAGTTCACCGATCAAGACCCTACGGGTGAGCGTGGCTTTGAAGCTGCATTCCGTAGCGTTTTTCCTATCAAGAGCTTTTCTGGTTATTCTGAGCTGCAATATGTCAGTTACAAACTAGGTGAGCCAGTTTTTGATGTGAAAGAATGTCAGATCCGCGGTGTTACTTATTCGGCTCCACTTCGCGTTAAATTGCGCATGGTGTTGTTTGACCGTGAAGCTGCTGCTGGCACTGTTAAAGATATTAAAGAGCAAGAAGTCTATATGGGTGATATCCCATTGATGACTGATAACGGAACGTTCGTTATTAACGGTACTGAGCGTGTAATCGTGTCTCAGTTACACCGTTCTCCAGGTGTATTCTTTGATCATGACCGTGGTAAAACCCACTCTTCTGGTAAGGTGCTGTATAACGCACGTATTATTCCTTACCGTGGTTCATGGCTTGATTTTGAATTTGATCCTAAAGATGCTCTATTCGTTCGTATTGACCGTCGTCGTAAATTACCGGCTACTATCATTTTACGAGCGCTTGAATATTCAACTCAAGATATCCTCGATTTATTCTTCGAGCGTATTGAGTTTAATATTAAGAAAGACTCATTAGTCATGTCACTTGTGCCTGACCGTTTACGTGGTGAGACTGCCGGTTACGACATTAAAGATGCCGAAGGCTCTTTATTAGTTGAAGCGGGTCGTCGCATTACAGCGCGTCACATTAAGCAACTTGAAAAAACCAACACTACTGAGCTAGAAGTACCAGTAGATTATATTGTTGGTAAGTATGCTGCACAAGACTATATAGATGAAGATACTGGTGAAGTATTAGTCACCGCAAACAGTGAGATTACCTTAGAAGATTTAGCTAAGTTATCACTTGCTGGTATTAAGAGAATTGATACTTTATTTATTAATGATCTTGATCATGGTGCTTATATTGCTGACACATTACGTATTGATTCAACGACTAACCGCTTAGAAGCGTTAGTTGAAATCTATCGTATGATGCGTCCTGGTGAGCCACCAACTAAAGATGCTGCTGAAGGTTTATTCCAAAACCTATTCTTCAGTGAAGAACGTTATGACTTATCTAAAGTAGGTCGTATGAAGTTCAACCGTCGTCTTGAGATTGCTGAAGATGAAGGAACTGGTGTGTTGTCAAAAGATGACATCGTAGCAGTGATGAAGAAAATCATTGAAATCCGTAACGGTGACGATGAGGTCGATGATATTGACCATTTAGGTAACCGTCGTATTCGTAGTGTCGGTGAAATGGCTGAAAACCAGTTCCGTGTTGGTTTAGTCCGTGTTGAGCGTGCTGTTCGTGAGCGTCTATCTTTAGGCGATTTAAACGAGCTGATGCCACAAGACTTGATTAACGCGAAGCCAATTTCTGCTGCAGTGAAAGAATTCTTTGGTTCTTCACAGTTGTCACAGTTTATGGATCAAAACAACCCGCTATCAGAAGTAACGCATAAGCGTCGTATTTCTGCGCTTGGCCCTGGTGGTTTGACTCGTGAGCGTGCAGGTTTTGAAGTTCGTGACGTACATCCAACTCACTACGGTCGTTTATGTCCAATTGAGACTCCAGAAGGTCCAAACATTGGTCTAATCAACTCGTTAGCAAGTTTTGCACGCACTAACTCGTATGGTTTCCTAGAAACACCTTATCGCAAAGTGGTTGATGGTGTGATTACTGATGAAGTTGAATACTTATCAGCAATCGAAGAAGGCCGTTATGTGATCGCTCAGGCGAACATCGAAGTTGATGCAAATGGTCGTATGGCTGAAGAGCAAATTGCTTGTCGTCACAAAGGTGAATCAACCTTTATGCGTGCAGCAGACGTTCAGTACATGGATGTATCACCACAGCAGATTATTTCTGTTGCGGCATCATTAATTCCGTTCTTAGAACACGATGATGCTAACCGCGCATTGATGGGTGCAAACATGCAACGTCAAGCGGTTCCTACACTACGCGCTGATAAGCCATTAGTCGGAACGGGTATTGAACGTACTCTTGCTGTTGACTCTGGTGTAGTTGTTGTCGCTAAACGTGGTGGTGTGGTTGACTATGTTGATGCTAGCCGTATCGTTGTTAAAGTAAATGAAGATGAGTTACGCGCAGGCGAAGCCGGTATCGACATTTATAACTTAACTAAATATACCCGTTCAAACCAAAACACTTGTATTAACCAACGTCCTTGCTGTTCTGTTGGTGAACCAGTGGTTCGTGGTGATGTATTGGCTGATGGTCCATCTACCGATTTAGGTGATTTGGCTCTTGGTCAGAACATGCGTATCGCGTTCATGCCTTGGAACGGTTATAACTTCGAAGATTCGATCTTAATTTCTGAGCGCGTTGCGCAAGAAGATCGATTTACTACTATCCATATTCAAGAGCTTTCGTGTATTGCTCGTGATACTAAATTGGGTAGCGAAGAAATCACGGCTGACATTCCAAACGTAGGTGAGTCTGCTTTATCTAAATTAGATGAATCAGGTATCGTTTATATTGGTGCAGAAGTGAAGGGTGGCGACATTCTTGTGGGTAAAGTGACACCAAAAGGTGAAACACAGCTAACCCCAGAAGAGAAGCTACTCCGAGCAATTTTTGGTGAAAAAGCGTCTGATGTTAAGGACAGTTCATTACGTGTTCCTAACTCAGTGAAAGGCACCATCATCGACGTACAGGTGTTCACCCGTGACGGCGTTGATAAAGACAAACGTGCGCTTGAAATTGAAGACATGCATGTTCGCCAAGCTCGTAAAGACTTAGGTGAAGAGTTCAAGATCCTTGAAGAAGGCGTATTGGGCCGTGCACGTAACTTGTTACTGTCTGTAGGTTACTCTGAAGCTAAGTTAGCTGAGATCCCACGTAAAGACGTATTGATTCAAGTTATCGACGATGAAACTAAACAAACTGAATTAGAGCAGTTAGCTGAACAGCACGAAGAGCTAAAAGCTGACTTTGATAAAAAGTTTGAAATTAAGCGTCGTAAGATCACCCAAGGTGATGACTTAGCTCCTGGCGTACTGAAGATTGTTAAGGTTTACCTTGCAGTTAAACGTACTATTCAGCCTGGTGATAAGATGGCGGGTCGTCATGGTAACAAAGGTGTTATCTCGAAGATTTGTCCAGTTGAAGATATGCCATACGATCATGAAGGTAACCCTGTAGACATCGTACTTAACCCATTGGGCGTACCATCGCGTATGAACATCGGTCAGGTACTTGAAGTCCACATGGGCGCCGCTGCGAAAGGTATTGGTAATAAGATTACCGCAATGCTTGAAGAGCAGCGTGAAATTGCTGTGCTTCGTGATTACATCAAGCAAGTTTATGAATTAGGTGATGACGTGCTTCAGCGCGTTGATATCGATTCGTTCACTGATGATGAAGTGGTGCGTTTGGCGACCAACCTTAAAGGTGGTATTCCAATTGCGACACCAGCATTCGACGGTGCTAAAGAGAAAGAGATCAAGCAAATGCTTGCTCTTGCAGGCTTACCTGAGTCTGGCCAGTTGACATTATGTGACGGCCGTACCGGTAACGAATTTGAGCGTAAAGTAACCGTTGGTTACATGTATATGCTTAAATTGAACCACTTAGTTGATGACAAGATGCACGCTCGTTCTACGGGTTCGTACAGCTTAGTGACTCAACAACCATTGGGCGGTAAAGCTCAATTCGGTGGTCAGCGTTTCGGTGAGATGGAAGTGTGGGCACTTGAAGCATACGGTGCTGCTTATACTCTACAAGAAATGCTAACAGTTAAGTCAGATGATGTTAACGGTCGTACTCAGATGTATAAAAGCATCGTCGACGGTAACCATCAGATGCAACCTGGCATGCCTGAATCCTTCAACGTATTGTTGAAGGAAATTCGTTCACTTGGTATTAATATCGAGTTGGACCAAGAGTAAGCATCGCACTTAAGCAATGTTTGGTAACCAAGGGTGCTTTGCATCAGCAAAGCACCTGGTTTAACTCCTTCAGGAGAGAAACGTGAAAGACTTATTAAAGTTTCTTAAGCAGCAAAGTAAGACTGAAGAATTTAACGGTATTAAAATTGGTTTGGCCTCGCCAGACCTAATCCGTTCTTGGTCTTTTGGTGAAGTAAAGAAGCCAGAAACCATTAACTACCGTACATTCAAGCCTGAACGTGAAGGTTTGTTCTGTGCGCGTATCTTTGGTCCAGTTAAAGATTACGAATGTTTGTGTGGTAAATACAAACGTTTGAAGCACCGTGGTGTTATTTGTGAAAAGTGTGGCGTAGAAGTTACCCAGACTAAAGTGCGCCGTGAGCGTATGGGTCACATTGATCTGGCTAGCCCAGTTGCCCACATTTGGTTCTTAAAATCACTTCCGTCACGTATTGGCTTAATGCTAGACATGACGTTACGTGACATAGAACGCGTACTGTATTTCGAATCATTTGTTGTGATCGAGCCTGGCATGACCACGCTTGAGCGCGGCCAAATGCTAACCGAAGAAACGTATCTTGATGCGTTAGAAGAATACGGTGACGAGTTTGAAGCTAAAATGGGTGCTGAAGCGGTTCTTGAATTGCTACGAGCTATCAACTTAGCTGAACAGATCGAGCAAATGCGCGAAGAGTTGCCTTCAATTAACTCTGAAACCCGTCGCAAGAAGGTCACTAAACGCCTTAAGCTGATGGAAGCATTCTTCACATCTGGTAACAAGCCAGAGTGGATGATCTTAAAAGTATTACCGGTTCTTCCACCTGATCTACGTCCATTGGTGCCGTTAGATGGTGGTCGTTTCGCGACATCTGATCTTAATGATCTATACCGTCGTGTGATCAACCGTAACAACCGCTTAAAGCGTCTGTTAGATTTAGCTGCGCCTGACATTATCGTACGTAACGAAAAACGTATGTTACAAGAGTCAGTTGATGCGCTATTAGATAACGGTCGTCGCGGTCGTGCTATTACTGGTTCTAACAAGCGTCCGCTTAAATCTCTTGCTGATATGATCAAGGGTAAGCAAGGTCGTTTCCGTCAGAACTTACTTGGTAAGCGTGTTGACTATTCAGGTCGTTCGGTAATTACCGTAGGTCCTACTTTACGTCTGCATCAGTGTGGTCTTCCTAAGAAGATGGCGCTTGAGCTATTCAAGCCATTTATTTACGGCAAGCTAGAAGCCCGTGGTTTAGCGACTACGATTAAAGCTGCTAAGAAAATGGTTGAACGCGAACAGGCTGAAGTATGGGATGTGTTAGACGAAGTAATTCGTGAACATCCAGTGATGCTTAACCGTGCACCAACACTTCACAGACTAGGTATTCAAGCATTTGAACCTGTTCTGATTGAAGGTAAAGCAATTCAATTACATCCGTTAGTTTGTGCGGCATACAACGCCGACTTCGACGGTGACCAAATGGCGGTTCACGTTCCATTAACGCTTGAAGCTCAGTTAGAAGCTCGTGCGCTAATGATGTCAACCAACAACATTTTGTCACCTGCCAACGGTGAGCCAGTAATTACGCCGTCTCAGGACGTTGTATTAGGTTTGTACTACACCAGCCGAGAATGTATTAACGGTCGCGGTGAAGGTATGGCATTTGCTGACGTGTCGGAAGTAGAAAAAGCTTACGCCACAGGTGTTGCAGAACTACATGCTCGCGTTAAAGTGCGCATTACCGAAACACACATCGCAGAAGATGGCGAAAGAACTAAAGCAACTCGTATCATTGATACTACAGTTGGTCGTGCTCTTTTATCATTAATTTTGCCTGAAGGCTTATCATATGATTTGGTTAACCAAAACATGGGTAAGAAGCAAATCTCTAAGTTGTTGAACACTTGTTATCGTCAACTAGGTCTTAAAGATACCGTTATCTTTGCTGACCAATTGATGTATACCGGTTTCCGTTTTGCAACCATTTCTGGTGCCTCTGTTGGTATCGATGACATGGTTATTCCAGACGAGAAGTACACCTTAGTAGCTGATGCTGAAGCTGAAGTGCTTGAAATTCAAGAGCAGTTCCAGTCAGGTCTTGTTACTGCCGGTGAGCGTTACAACAAAGTCATCGATATCTGGGCAAGCGCGAACGAAAAAGTATCTAAAGCGATGATGGAAAACCTGTCAACTGAGACAGTGATTAACCGTGATGGTGTACCTGAGCAACAAGCTTCGTTTAACAGTATCTATATGATGGCTGACTCGGGCGCTCGTGGTAGTGCTGCACAGATCCGTCAATTAGCAGGTATGCGTGGTTTGATGGCTAAGCCTGATGGCTCAATCATCGAAACCCCAATTACAGCTAACTTCCGTGAAGGTCTAAACGTACTACAGTACTTTATTTCTACTCACGGTGCGCGTAAAGGTCTTGCCGATACAGCATTGAAGACAGCTAACTCGGGTTATCTAACTCGTCGTTTAGTAGACGTTGCACAAGACTTAGTGGTTATCGAAGATGACTGTGGTGTTGAACATGGTCTAACAATGAAACCGCTTATTGAAGGTGGAGATGTTGTTGAACCATTACGTGAACGTGTTCTAGGACGTGTGGTTGCTCTTGACGTAATGAAGCCAGGTACAGAAGAAGTGCTTGCTCCACGCAACACACTTCTTGATGAAGCTTGGTGTAATACGTTAGAAGAACACAGTATCGATGAAGTTATTGTACGTTCAGTCATTACTTGTGACACAGACTTTGGTGTGTGTGCAGCGTGTTACGGACGTGACTTGGCTCGTGGTCATATTATTAACCACGGTGAAGCGATTGGTGTTGTTGCTGCGCAGTCTATTGGTGAACCTGGTACTCAGTTAACCATGCGTACGTTCCACATTGGTGGTGCGGCATCTCGAGCTTCTGCAGAAAACAACGTTCAAGTTAAGAACGCGGGTTCTCTGAAGCTACACAATGCTAAGCATGTTTCTAACATTGACGGTAAGCTTGTTATCGTATCTCGTTCATCAGAACTTGCCATTATCGATGAGTTAGGTCGTGAGAAAGAACGTTATAAAGTGCCTTATGGTACCGTATTAGAAAAACTGGAAGAGAGTGAAGTTGCAGCAGGCGAAATCATCGCTAACTGGGATCCACATACTCACCCAATTATTTCTGAAGTTTCCGGTAGCGTAAAATTCGTTGATATGATCGATGGCGTTACTATGACTCGTCAAACTGATGAGTTAACTGGTTTATCTTCTGTCGTTGTACTCGATGTAGGTGCACGTACGTCAGCAGGTAAAGAATTACGTCCAGCTATTCGCTTAGTCGACGCCGATGGTAATGACTTAATGATCCCTGGTACAGAAGTACCAGCTCAATACTTCTTACCGGGTAACGCTATTGTCTCTAAAGACGATAACGCGAAAATCAACGTTGGTGATCCATTAGCACGTATTCCACAAGAATCGTCTAAAACTCGTGATATCACCGGTGGTTTGCCACGTGTTGCTGACTTATTCGAAGCTCGTAAACCAAAAGAGCCTGCAATTCTTGCAGAAATCTCTGGTACGATTTCCTTCGGTAAAGAGACAAAGGGCAAGCGTCGTCTAGTGATTACTCCAGCCGATGGCAGTGAGCACTACGAAGAAATGATTCCTAAGTGGCGTAACCTAAACGTGTTCGAAGGTGAAAAAGTCGAACGTGGTGAAGTTATTGCTGACGGTCCAGAAGCGGCACATGACATCTTACGTCTTCGTGGTATACACAACGTAGCAAACTATATTGTGAACGAAGTACAGGATGTTTACCGTCTACAGGGCGTTAAGATCAACGACAAGCATATCGAAGTTATTATTCGACAAATGCTACGTAAGTGTTTAATTAGCTCAGCAGGCGATAGTGATTTCCTTGCAGGTGAACAAGCAGAAGTATCACGCGTGAAGATTGCTAACCGTGAGCTAGTTGCTCAAGGTAAAGCTCCTGCCACGTTTGAGCGTGAATTACTGGGTATTACCAAAGCTTCTTTGGCGACCGAATCATTCATCTCTGCAGCCTCGTTCCAGGAAACCACTCGAGTGTTAACTGAAGCGGCCGTTGGTGGTAAGAGCGATCCATTGCGTGGTTTGAAAGAAAACGTAATCGTAGGTCGTTTGATCCCAGCGGGAACAGGTTATGCTTATCACAAAACTCGTAACGAAGAACGTGCTAAAGCAGCAAGTTCTCGTGGCAAAGTGGAAGCTAAAACTGTCACTGCAAGTGAAGCTGAACAGAACCTAGCAGATCTCTTAAATTTAGCTGGCAGCTAAGATTAAGTTAATTTTTTGTTAAAAAAGGCGCCAATGGCGCCTTTTTTGTTGGAATTTGCATGAAAAGTTGGCTATTTCTTGACAGATAGCGATTACCTTTCTAAAATTCCGCGTCCCACCATTGTGGGATATAGATTTTTCACACCTAATTGTTGAGTTTAAATCAACTGTCGGAGCTATACATGGCAACTGTTAACCAGTTGGTACGTAAGCCACGCACGCCAAAAGTCGAAAAGACTAATGTGCCTGCGTTGAATGCGTGCCCACAAAAACGTGGTGTTTGTACTCGTGTGTACACAACAACACCTAAAAAACCAAACTCTGCACTACGTAAAGTAGCTCGTGTGCGTCTAACTAACGGTTTCGAAGTTACTTCGTACATCGGTGGTGAAGGCCATAACTTGCAAGAGCATAGTGTAATTCTAATCCGTGGTGGTCGTGTTAAAGACTTACCTGGTGTGCGTTACCACACTGTTCGTGGCGCATTAGATTGTGCAGGCGTGACTTCACGTCGCCAAGGCCGTTCTAAATACGGTGCTAAGCGTCCTAAGTCTTAACGTATCCCGTTAGAAGTAAGGCCAAGCTAGTATTATTTAACATTCCAGTTTTGGAAATACCTGAAGCATACGGAGAATTGATATGCCAAGACGTCGCGTTGTAGGACAACGTAAAATCCTACCAGATCCAAAGTTTCACAGTGAGTTGTTGGCTAAGTTCATCAACGTCATTATGCAAGACGGCAAAAAGTCGACTGCAGAAAAAATTATCTACAAGGCACTAGATGTTGTCGCTGAAAAGAAAAGCGAGAATCATTTAAGTATCCTTGAAGCAGCTCTTGATAACGTTCGCCCATCAGTCGAAGTTAAATCTCGTCGTGTTGGTGGTTCTACTTATCAAGTACCATGTGAAGTTCGTCCTGTGCGTCGTAACGCACTAGCGATGCGCTGGTTAGTTGAAGCTGCTCGCAAACGTGGTGAAAAATCTATGGCTCTACGTCTAGCAGGTGAAATGCTAGATGCGTCTGACAACAAAGGTACTGCGGTTAAGAAGCGTGAAGACGTGCATCGCATGGCTGAAGCTAACAAAGCCTTCGCCCATTACCGTTGGTAATATGATGGAGCGGGCTTCGGCCCGCTCCATATTGTTGATATTGCTAAAACCAAAAGTTTTAGTTGAGAGGGTATAAATAGTGGCTCGTATAACCCCAATTGAGCATTATCGTAATATCGGTATTGTTGCTCATGTGGATGCAGGTAAAACTACCACAACAGAACGTGTTCTGTTCTATACCGGTATGTCTCATAAAATCGGTGAGGTGCATGACGGCGCTGCCACGACAGATTGGATGGTACAGGAGCAAGAGCGTGGTATTACTATCACTTCTGCTGCAGTAACAACCTTTTGGCGCGGTATGGATGCTCAATTTGCCCAACACCGAATTAATATCATCGATACCCCAGGTCACGTAGACTTCACAATTGAAGTCGAGCGTTCATTGCGCGTACTTGATGGTGCAGTAGTTGTATTCTGCGGATCATCAGGCGTTGAACCACAATCTGAAACCGTATGGCGTCAAGCTGATAAATACCACGTTCCACGTATTGTATTTGTTAACAAGATGGACCGTGCAGGTGCAGATTTTGATCGAGTTATAAAACAAATCCGTAACCGTCTTGGTGCGACTTGTGTTCCTATTCAATTGAATATTGGAGCAGAAGAGAACTTCAAGGGTGTTATCGATTTAATTAAGATGAAAGCTATTAACTGGTCTGAAACAGATCAGGGTATGACTTTTACTTATGAAGACATTCCTGCAAATTTAGCAGCAAAAGCTGCCGAAATGCATGAGTATCTCGTGGAAGCAGCAGCTGAAGCCTCCGATGAACTGATGAATAAATACCTTGAAGAAGGTGAGTTATCAGAACAAGAGATTAAAACAGCTTTGCGCCAGCGCACAATTAATAATGAGATCGTTTTAGCTACCTGTGGTTCTGCATTTAAGAACAAAGGTGTGCAAGCGGTACTCGATGCGGTAGTTGACTTCTTACCCGCACCTAATGATGTTCCTGCAATTACAGGCATTGATGACAGCGAAAAAGAAGTAAAACGCCCACCGGATGATAATGCCCCTTTTGCGGCGTTAGCATTTAAAATTGCGACTGATCCATTTGTTGGAACACTGACCTTTATTCGCGTGTACTCAGGCGTGCTTGAATCGGGTTCTGGTGTTTACAACTCTGTTAAGCAGAAGCGTGAACGAGTCGGTCGTATTGTGCAAATGCACGCAAACGATCGAACAGAACTGAAAGAAGTGCGTGCTGGTGATATAGCGGCAGCTATCGGTCTTAAAGATGTAACAACCGGTGATACTCTTTGCGATAACGATCACAGAGTGATTCTTGAGCGCATGGAGTTCCCTGAACCTGTAATTACCATTGCCGTTGAGCCTCGTTCAAAAGCTGACCAAGATAAAATGGGGATTGCGTTGCAAAAATTAGCAGCGGAAGATCCATCATTCAAAGTTGAGACTGATGACGAATCGGCGCAAACACTGATATCTGGTATGGGCGAATTGCACTTAGACATTATCGTTGACCGTATGCGTCGCGAGTTCGGTGTAGAGTGTAACGTAGGTAAACCGCAGGTTGCCTATCGAGAAACAATTCGTTCTAAAGTTGAAGTGGAAGGAAAGTTCGTACGTCAATCTGGCGGACGTGGTCAATTTGGCCATGTTTGGCTAAGAATTGAGCCACTCGAAGAGGGTGCCGGTTACGAATTTGTCAACGAAATAGTAGGTGGTGTAGTTCCTCGAGAATTTATACCTGCTGTTGACAAAGGTATTCAAGAACAGATGAAGAATGGCGTATTAGCCGGCTATCCTGTACTTGACGTGAAAGTTACTTTGTTTGATGGTTCATATCATGATGTGGACTCAAACGAAATGGCATTCAAAATTGCTGGTTCTATGGGCTTTAAACAGGGGGCGCTAGAAGCGACTCCGGTGTTGCTCGAACCTTGTATGAAAGTAGAAGTGACTACACCTGAAAATTATATGGGCGACGTTGTAGGTGATTTAAACCGCCGTCGTGGCATAATCGAAGGTATGGATGATGGCATCGCAGGTGTTAAACTTGTCCACGCAGTAGTACCTTTATCTGAAATGTTTGGTTATGCGACTGATTTGCGCTCTGCATCTCAGGGTCGTGCTTCATACTCTATGGAGTTTTTGAAGTACGCTGATGCACCGCAAAACATTGCAAAAGCGATTATAGAATCTCGTAACTAATATTGGTTACGGCATCAATGTTATATTGCTCGAATTAATCGAGCACTTCTGAAAAGAAAGGAATATATCGTGGCAAAAGCTAAATTTGAACGTATTAAGCCTCACGTAAACGTGGGCACCATCGGTCACGTTGACCATGGTAAAACAACTTTAACAGCAGCAATTTCTGCCGTTTTGTCTAAAACTTATGGTGGTGAAGTTAAAAACTTCGCACAAATCGATAACGCTCCAGAAGAGCGTGAGCGCGGTATTACAATTAATACTTCTCACATCGAATATGACACACCAATCCGTCACTACGCACACGTAGATTGTCCAGGTCACGCGGATTATGTTAAAAACATGATTACCGGTGCTGCACAAATGGACGGCGCAATCTTAGTAGTTGCTGCTACAGATGGCCCAATGCCACAGACTCGTGAGCACATTTTGCTTTCACGTCAAGTAGGCGTACCTTTCATCATCGTATTCATGAACAAGTGTGACATGGTAGATGACGAAGAATTACTAGAATTAGTAGAAATGGAAGTGCGTGAGCTTCTTTCAGAATACGACTTCCCAGGTGATGATTTACCAGTAATTCAAGGTTCAGCTCTTAAGGCACTAGAAGGCCAGCCAGAGTGGGAAGCTAAAATTCTTGAGCTTGCAGAAGCCCTAGATACTTATATTCCAGAACCAGCTCGTGACATCGACAAGCCATTCCTACTACCAATCGAAGACGTTTTCTCGATTTCAGGTCGTGGTACAGTGGTAACAGGTCGTGTTGAACGTGGTATCGTTCGCATATCAGACGAAGTTGAAATTGTTGGTGTTCGTCCAACAACTAAAACAACGTGTACTGGTGTAGAAATGTTCCGCAAGCTACTTGACGAAGGTCGTGCTGGCGAAAACTGTGGTGTGTTATTACGCGGAACTAAGCGTGATGACGTTGAACGTGGTCAAGTACTAGCTAAGCCTGGTTCAATTAACCCACACACAACATTCGAATCAGAAGTGTATGTGTTATCAAAAGAAGAAGGCGGACGTCATACTCCATTCTTCAAAGGTTACCGCCCACAGTTCTTCTTCCGTACCACAGACGTAACAGGCACAATTGAGTTACCAGAAGGCGTAGAAATGGTTATGCCTGGTGATAACATCAAGATGGTTGTTACTTTGATTTACCCAATCGCGATGGACGACGGTTTACGTTTTGCTATCCGTGAAGGTGGCCGTACAGTTGGTGCAGGTGTTGTGGCTAAAATTATCGCGTAATAGCGAGTTTAGTGAACACTGAAAAAGGAAGCTTCGGCTTCCTTTTTTATTTCCAAAAATTAACAATCATTAGTAGCATTAACACATAAAATGTGTAGAATGCGCGGCAGTTGATTGTAAGAAGACTTTTAGAAGACTATTTACACAATGGGCTTGATCTTAGAAAGAAGATCTGTATAATTGCTCACTCGCTGACTAGTCAGCGTAAATTAAAATGTTTAGCCAGTTTGGTTACTCATTTACATAGCGACTCCGATTGGGAGTCGAACGGTTAAATCATCTCGCTCTGCGTTCCTAAAAGGAAAATGCTAGAGGGTGATTTTTTATATGTCCATTTTAGGAGCTCTGGTCAATGCAGAACCAAAGAATCCGTATCCGTCTGAAAGGCTTCGATCATCGTTTGATTGATCAGTCTACAGCGGAAATCGTTGAAACTGCTAAGCGCACAGGCGCGCAGGTACGTGGTCCTATTCCACTACCAACTCGCAAAGAGCGTTTTACCATTTTGATCTCTCCGCACGTTAATAAAGATGCACGTGATCAGTACGAAATTCGTACCCACAAGCGTTTAGTTGACATCGTAGAGCCAACAGAAAAGACAGTAGACGCATTAATGCGTTTAGATCTTGCGGCTGGTGTCGACGTTCAGATTAGCTTAGGTTAATTGAGATCCTTAGAAGAGGTTTGAGAGATGGCTATCGGTCTTATCGGTCGTAAAGTGGGTATGACTCGCATCTTCACTGAAGATGGTGTTTCAATCCCAGTAACAGTAATTGAAATAGCTGGCAACCGAGTTACTCAAGTGAAAACTTTAGAAACTGACGGTTACCGTGCACTTCAAGTGACTACTGGTACCAAAAAAGCCAATCGCATCACTAAAGCAGAAGCAGGTCACTTTGCCAAGGGCGGCATCGAAGCCGGTCGTGGTTTGTGGGAAATGCGTTTAGCAGATGGTGAAGGCGAAGGCATTGAAGTTGGTGCTGAGCTTAATGTTGATATTTTCGCAGAAACTGTGAAAGTAGACGTTACCGGTCAATCAAAAGGTAAAGGATTTCAAGGCGGTGTTAAGCGTTGGAACTTCCGTACCCAAGATATGACTCACGGTAACTCTTTGGCACACCGTTCGAATGGTTCTATCGGTCAGAACCAAACGCCTGGTCGTGTATTCAAAGGCAAGAAAATGTCAGGCCATATGGGTGCTGAACAAGTAACAACTCAAAATCTACACGTTGTACGTGTTGATGCAGAGCGTAACTTGTTATTAGTGCGCGGCGCAGTTCCAGGCGCTACCAATGGTGACTTGATTATCAAGCCAGCAGTTAAAGCTTAAGGTCTGAGGAGATAGTAATGGAATTGGTATTGAAAGACGCGCAGAGCGCTCTTGAAGTTTCCGAAACTACCTTCGGCCGTGACTTTAACGAGGCATTGGTTCATCAGGTAGTTGTAGCTTACGCTGCAAACGCACGTCAAGGCACTCGTGCCCAAAAGACGCGCGCGGAAGTAACTGGCTCAGGCAAAAAGCCTTGGCGCCAGAAAGGCACTGGCCGCGCTCGTGCCGGTAGTGTTAAAGGCCCGATCTGGCGTGGAGGTGGCGTAACATTCGCTGCTAAAACTCAAGATCACAGCCAAAAAGTTAACAAGAAAATGTACCGTGGTGCTCTTAAGAGCATTCTGTCTGAATTGGTACGTCAAGAACGTCTAGTCGTTGTTGAATCGTTTGGTGTTGATGCTCCTAAAACTAAAGAGCTGAAAGCTAAATTGAAAGCAATGAACTTAGAAGATGTTCTTATTGTTACTGCAGAAGTTGATGAGAATTTATTCTTAGCAGCTCGCAACTTATACAAGGTTGATGTGCGTGACGTAGCGGGTTTAGACCCAGTTAGTCTAATTGCATTCAACACTGTTCTTGTTACTGCTGATGCAGTGAAGCAAATCGAGGAGATGCTAGCATGATCCGCGAAGAACGTTTGCTAAAAGTTATTCTAGCTCCTCACATCTCTGAAAAGAGTACTGTGGTTGCTGAGAAAAACAACACTGTAGTTTTCCGCGTAGCAATCGATGCAACTAAAGCAGAGATTAAAGCTGCAGTAGCGAAGCTATTTGAAGTTGAAGTTGATTCGGTTCGCACTTTAGTTAACAAAGGCAAAACCAAACGTACCGGTGGCCGTGTAGGTCGTCGTAGCGATTGGAAAAAAGCTTATGTTACTTTAGCTGCTGGTGCTGACATTGATTTCGTCGGCGGCGCTGAATAAGCAAAGGAGAATTATCATGGCAGTTATTAAGTGTAAGCCAACCTCTCCAGGTCGTCGCCACGTAGTTAAAGTGGTGAATACGGACCTGCATAAGGGTAAACCTTTTGCTGGCCTGTTGGCGAAAAAAACTAAAAGTGGTGGCCGTAACAATACTGGCCGTATCACTGTACGCCACGTAGGTGGTGGACATAAGCAGCACTATCGTATTGTTGACTTTAAACGCAACAAAGATGGTATCCCTGCGAAAGTTGAACGTCTTGAATACGATCCAAACCGTACAGCGCACATCGCGTTAGTACTTTATGCAGATGGTGAACGTCGTTATATTCTTGCTGCAAAAGGCATGAAAGCTGGCGACCCAATCAAATCTGGTTTGGATGCAGACATCAAGACTGGTAACGCTATGCCGTTACGCAACATTCCAGTAGGTAGTGTTGTACACGCTGTTGAGATGAAGCCTGGTAAAGGCGCTCAGATCGCACGTTCAGCTGGTGCTTATGTACAAGTTGTTGCTCGTGATGGTGCTTATGCAACTCTACGTCTTCGCTCTGGCGAAATGCGTAAAGTTCCTGTAGATTGCCGCGCGACATTTGGTGAAGTTGGTAATGCCGAACACATGCTACGCCAGTTAGGTAAAGCAGGTGCTAAGCGCTGGAGAGGCATACGCCCTACAGTTCGCGGTGTTGCAATGAACCCAGTAGACCATCCACATGGTGGTGGTGAAGGCCGTACTTCTGGTGGACGTCATCCAGTGAGTCCATGGGGTGTGCCGACTAAGGGTTATAAAACTCGTAGCAACAAGCGCACTGATAAGTACATCGTACGTCGTCGTAATAAATAGTAAGAGGATTCGCCATGCCACGTTCTCTCAAGAAAGGTCCCTTCATTGACCTGCACTTGCTGAAGAAGGTAGAGAAAGCGATGGAAGCGGGAGATAAAAAGCCAATTAAAACTTGGTCTCGTCGCTCAATGATCATCCCTAATATGATTGGGTTGACCATCGCTGTCCATAATGGTCGTCAGCACGTACCTGTGTTCGTAACTGACGAAATGATCGGTCACAAGCTTGGTGAATTTTCACCAACTCGCACTTATCGCGGCCATGCTGCAGATAAGAAAGCGAAGAAGCGTTAATACGGGAGGAATAAGATGGAAGTTTTAGCTAAACATCGTTTTGCTCGTACGTCTGCGCAGAAGGCCCGTCTAGTTGCTGATCAAATTCGTGGATTGTCTGTTTCAAAGGCACTCGAAATTTTGACATTCAGCCCCAAGAAAGCCGCCGTACTAGTTAAAAAAGTACTTGACTCAGCTATCGCAAACGCCGAACACAACGAAGGTGCTGACATTGATGAGCTTAAAGTTGGAGCCGTCTTCGTAGATGAAGGCCCAACAATGAAGCGTATCATGCCACGTGCTAAAGGCCGCGCTGATCGTATCATGAAGCGTACCAGCCACATTACTGTGGTTGTATCAGATCGCTAGGAGAAGAGAGCAATGGGACAGAAAGTACATCCTAATGGTATCCGTCTGGGTATCACTAAGCCTTGGATCTCTACCTGGTACGCAGATAAGTCAGACTATGCAAATAATCTGAACAGCGACTGGGAAGTGCGTCAATATTTAACTGAAAAGTTAAAAGCCGCATCAGTATCTAAGATTGTAATTGAACGCCCAGCGAAAAGCATCCGCGTTACTATTCACACTGCCCGTCCAGGTATTGTGATTGGTAAGAAAGGTGAAGACGTTGAAGTATTACGTGCATATGTGTCTAAAATCACAGGCACTACTGCTCAAATCAACATCGCTGAGATTCGTAAGCCTGAATTAGACGCTAAGCTCGTTGCTGACTCTATTGCTCAGCAGTTAGAGCGTCGTGTTATGTTCCGTCGTGCTATGAAGCGCGCAGTACAAAACGCAATGCGCATTGGTGCTCAAGGTATCAAAGTTCAAGTGAGTGGCCGTTTAGGCGGCGCTGAAATCGCGCGTGCAGAATGGTATCGTGAAGGTCGCGTACCTTTGCATACTCTACGTGCTGATATCGACTACTCAACCGCTGAAAGTCACACTCAATACGGTGTGATTGGTATTAAAGTTTGGATCTTCAAAGGCGAAGTTCTAGACGGCTTAATTCCAGCGATTGAAGAGCCAAAGCAGCAACCTAAGCGTAAGCCTCGTGGTAAATAGGAGAAACTTTTATGCTGCAACCTAAACGTATGAAGTTTCGCAAGATGTTCAAAGGCCGCAACCGTGGTCTAGCGAACGGTACTGAAGTTAGCTTTGGTACTTTCGGTTTGAAAGCAGTCGGCCGTGGTCGTTTAACTGCTCGTCAAATTGAATCTGCACGTCGTGCCATGACACGTCACGTTAAACGTCAAGGACAAATTTGGATTCGAGTTTTCCCTGACAAGCCAATTACCTCTAAGCCTCTTGAAGTGCGTATGGGTAAAGGTAAAGGTAACGTTGAATACTGGGTATGTCAGATTCAACCTGGTAAGGTTCTTTACGAGATGGATGGTGTTCCTGAATCGTTGGCTCGTGAAGCCTTCGCTTTAGCATCTGCTAAGCTACCTCTGAAGACTACCTTCGTAACTAAGACGGTGATGTAATGAAAGCGAGCGAACTAAGAGAAAAGAGCGTTGAAGAACTTAACGCTGAATTACTTGGTCTGCTGCGTGAGCAGTTTAACCTGCGTATGCAACACGCTACTGGTCAGTTGACTCAAACGAATCAGTTGAAACTAGTGCGTCGTAACATTGCACGTGTTAAGACCATTATTACTTCTAAGGCAGGTGCGTAATGTCTGATAAAATCCGTACTTTGCAAGGTAAAGTAATTAGCAACAAAATGGACAAGTCTATTACTGTTGCTATTGAGCGCCAAGTGAAACATCCTATTTATGGGAAGTACATTAAGCGTACAACTAAGATCCATGCACATGACGAAACTAATCAGTGTAATGAAGGGGATTTCGTGGCTATTAGCCAGTGTCGTCCTCTATCTAAGACTAAGTCTTGGACACTAGCTGAAGTAGTAACAAAAGCCTAATTTCGATTAGGTTAACGTAAACGGCCCCAGCATTTGGGGCCGTTTGTATTTTTTGCTATGCATTCCAAAAATGTGTGTTATACTTGCGCGCCAAATTTGTGTAAATTATTACTTAAATTTGGTTCAAAAATATACTCCCATAGTGGGATTGTGTAGTAACGATAGCGGAGCACTTGAAATGATCCAAATGCAATCGACTCTAGACGTCGCATGTAACAGCGGCGCACGCAGAGTTCAGTGTATTAAGGTCTTGGGTGGCTCTCATCGTCGTTATGCCGGTATCGGCGACATCATCAAAGTTTCTGTAAAAGAAGCCATTCCCCGCGCTAAAGCGAAGAAAGGTGATGTATATAACGCGGTGGTAGTCCGTACTAAGAAAGGCGTACGTCGTCCAGACGGTTCTGTCATTCGCTTCGATCGGAATGCAGCGGTATTGCTTAACGCAAACCTTGCACCGATTGGTACTCGTATCTTTGGCCCAGTGACACGTGAATTGCGTAATGATAAATTCATGAAGATTGTCTCGCTGGCACCAGAAGTACTGTAAGGAGCTTCAAATGGCAGCTAAAATCCGTCGTGAAGACGAAGTAATTATATTAGCAGGTAAAGACAAGGGTAGCCGCGGTAAGGTTTCTCAAGTTCTACCTACTGGTAAGTTAATTGTTGAAGGCCTCAATCTTGTTAAAAAGCACCAGAAACCAAACCCTCAATTGGGCGTGACTGGTGGTGTTATCGAGAAAGAAGCACCGATTCAAACATCAAACGTTGCGATCTTTAACCAAGCCACAGGCAAGGCAGATCGTGTTGGTTTCCGATTTGAAGACGGAAAAAAAGTCCGTTTCTTTAAATCGAACAGCGAACTCGTTAAGTAATTTGGAGTAAACGATGGCGAAACTGCATGATAAATATCAAGAGACTGTAGTTGCTGAACTAGCTAAAAAGTTCGGCTACAGCAGTGTCATGCAAGTCCCTCGGATTGAAAAAATCACCCTAAACATGGGTGTGGGCGAAGCTGTTGCAGATAAGAAAGTTATGGAGCATGCGCTCCGTGACATGACTGCAATCGCTGGCCAGAAACCAATTGTAACTGTTGCTCGTAAATCAGTTGCTGGTTTTAAAATCCGTGAAGGCTACCCTATAGGCTGTAAAGTTACCCTACGCGGAGAGCGTATGTGGGAATTTTTAGAGCGTTTAGTTGACATTGCAATACCACGTATTCGTGATTTCCGAGGCTTAAGCGCAAAAGCGTTTGACGGCCGTGGTAATTACGCAATGGGCGTGCGTGAGCAGATCATCTTCCCAGAAATCGATTATGATAAAATCGATAAAATTCGTGGTATGGATATTGTTATCACTACTACTGCGAAGAATGATGAAGAAGGTCGTGCTTTGTTAGACGCTTTTAACTTCCCATTCAAGAAATAAGGGTAGCATAATGGCAAAAACATCTATGAAAGCACGTGAAGCAAAACGTGCGCAGCTCGTAGCTAAATATGCTGAAAAGCGTTTAGCACTTAAGGCTATTATCAGCAGCCCTGCAACTTCTGAAGAAGAACGTTGGGATGCCGTACTTAAGTTACAAGCTCTACCACGTGATTCTAGCGCTGCGCGTCAACGCAACCGCTGTAATCAAACTGGTCGCCCACATGGTTTTCTACGTAAATTCGGTTTAAGCCGTATTAAATTACGTGAAGCAACCATGCGTGGTGAAGTTCCTGGTCTGCGTAAGGCCAGCTGGTAAGTACTTGTCACGGAGTAAGCTAATATGAGCATGCAAGATCCTATTGCGGATATGTTAACCCGTATTCGTAACGGCCAAGCTGCTAACCACGTATCTGTTAAGATGCCTTCAGCTAAGTTAAAAGTAGCAATTGCGAAATTACTTAAAGATGAAGGTTTCATTACTGAATACGCCGTAGCAGATGAAGCTAAGCCTGAATTAGAAATTACGTTAAAGTATTTTCAAGGCAAACCAGTCGTTGAGACTATCCAGCGTGTAAGTCGCCCTGGTCTTCGTATTTACAAAGGTAAAGACGAGCTACCAAAGGTGATGGGCGGTCTGGGTATCGCAATTGTGTCCACTTCTAAAGGCTTGATGACTGATCGCGCCGCCCGCCAAAATGGCACGGGTGGCGAGGTTATCTGCTACGTAGCGTAAGGAGCTAGAAATGTCTCGTGTTGCAAAAGCACCAGTCACTGTTCCTGCTGACGTAGAGGTGACTTTAAACGAACAGACCTTAACTGTTAAAGGCAGTAAAGGAAGTCTGACTCGAGTAATCAACAATGCGGTAAATGTTGTTATCGAAGATGCACAAGTAAAGTTCCTTCCTGTTGAAGGCGTTTCTAACGCTTGGGCACAGGCTGGTACTGCACGTGCACTAGTAAACAATATGGTTGTTGGTGTATCTCAAGGTTTTGTGAAAAAACTTAAACTAGTTGGTGTAGGTTACCGAGCAAAGATTGCAGGTAGTGACTTAGATTTAACTTTAGGTTTTTCACATCCATTAGTACACAAACTGCCCGCAGGCGTTACTGCAGAGTGTCCTAGCCAAACTGAAATCGTGCTTTCGGGCGTTGATAAACAAGTTGTTGGCCAGGTTGCTGCTGAAATTCGCGGATATCGTCCACCAGAGCCTTACAAAGGCAAGGGTGTTCGCTATGATGACGAAGTAGTACGCCGTAAAGAGGCTAAGAAGAAGTAGGTAACGCGATATGGATAAGAAAACATCTCGCTTACGTCGCGCGTTACGTGCACGTAAGAAGATCCAAGAGCTGGGCGTGAATCGTCTGGTTGTACATCGTACACCGCGTCACATTTATGCTCAGGTGATCAATCCTGAAGCTCAGGTGTTGGCAGTTGCTTCAACCGTGGAAAAAGCGGTTAAAGAGCTACTAAAGAGTACCGGTAACGTTGATGCGGCTAAAGCAGTAGGTAAAATTGTTGCTGAGCGTGCGATCGAGAAGGGCGTAGCAACAGTTGCGTTCGACCGTTCTGGTTTCAAGTATCATGGTCGTGTAGCTGCACTAGCAGATGCCGCTCGTGAAGCTGGCCTGAAGTTCTAAGGGGTTATAAAAATGGCTAAATTAGAAGCTCAGCAAAAAGACGATCTGCAAGAGAAATTGATTGCAGTTAATCGTGTTTCTAAAGTAGTTAAAGGCGGTCGTATCTTTAGCTTCACTGCACTAACAGTTGTGGGTGATGGTAATGGTAAGATCGGCTATGGCTATGGTAAAGCGCGTGAAGTTCCAGCTGCTATTCAAAAAGCAATGGAAAAAGCCCGTCGAAATATGGTAACCGTGGAGTTGAATGCAGGTACTTTGCATCACCCAGTTAAAGGTCGCCATACTGGTTCTAAAGTTTATATGCAACCAGCATCACAGGGTACCGGTATTATTGCCGGAGGCGCAATGCGTGCCGTATTGGAAGTAGCAGGCGTTCATAACGTTCTGTCAAAAGCATACGGTTCTACTAACCCGATCAACATCGTTCGCGCAACTGTCGATGCGTTGGTGCACATGAAGTCACCAGCTCAAATCGCAGCAAAACGTGGCCTGAATGTTGATGAAATTCGGGGGTAATGCACCATGGCTACTAAAACTTTAAAAGTCACACAGACTAAAAGCAGCATCGGTCGTTTACCAAAACACCGTGCAACCTTAACCGGTTTAGGCCTACGCCGTATTAATCACACTGTCGAAGTTGAAGATACTCCTTCAGTTCGCGGTATGATTAACAAGGTGTACTACATGGTTTCGGTGGAGGAATTAGGATAATGCGTCTAAATACTCTATCTCCAGCAGCAGGTTCTAAATCTGCTCCTAAGCGTGTAGGCCGTGGTATCGGTTCAGGTTTAGGTAAAACAGCGGGACGTGGCCATAAAGGTCAGAAGTCTCGTTCAGGCGGCGGTGTTCGCGTCGGTTTCGAAGGTGGTCAAATGCCACTTAAGATTCGTTTACCTAAGTTTGGCTTTACTTCGCGTCGCGCTTTGGTAACAGCTGAAGTTCGTTTACTCGAACTAGCAAAAGTTAACGGTGATGTTGTCGATTTGAATGCACTGAAAGATGCGAACGTTATTACTCGCAACATCCAGTTTGCGAAAATCGTTCTTTCAGGTACCATTGACCGCCCAGTGACTGTAAAAGGTCTTAAGGTAACCAAAGGTGCTCGTGCAGCTATTGAAGCTGCCGGTGGCAAGATCGAGGAATAATACGTCGATGGCAAAACCAGGACTTGATTTAAAAAGCGCGAAAGGCGGTTTATCTGAACTGAAAACTCGTCTTCTGTTCGTGATTGGTGCGATTATCGTCTTTAGAGCCGGTTCGTTCGTGCCAATTCCTGGTATTGACGCAGCTGTATTGGCAGAGCTCTTCGCTCAGCAAAAAGATACCATCCTTGGCATGTTTAACATGTTCTCGGGTGGTGCTTTAGAGCGTGCTTCTATCTTCGCATTAGGTATCATGCCGTATATTTCGGCATCGATCATAATGCAGTTGTTGACTGTTGTGCATCCCGCACTCGCTGAATTGAAAAAAGAAGGTGAGTCAGGTCGCAAGAAAATCAGTCAATACACTCGATATGGCACACTTGTGTTGGGTACGTTGCAATCTGTTGGTATTGCTACAGGGTTACCAAATCTCATGCCTGGCTTAGTTGCCAATCCTGGGTTAGGTTTTTATTTTGTAGCAGTTGTGAGTTTGGTTACAGGAACGATGTTCCTTATGTGGCTAGGTGAGCAAATTACCGAGCGTGGTATAGGTAACGGTATCTCGATATTGATTTTCGCAGGTATTGTTGCTGGTCTACCATCGGCCATCGGCTCTACAGCCGAGCAGGCGCGTCAAGGTGACATGAATGTATTAGTACTACTGTTGCTCGCTGTTATTGTATTTGCTGTAACTTATTTAGTGGTATTTGTGGAACGTGGTCAACGTCGTATCGTCGTTAACTACGCTAAGCGCCAGCAGGGCCGAAAGGTTTTTGCAGCGCAAAGCACACATTTACCATTAAAAATTAATATGGCAGGTGTGATTCCACCAATTTTTGCATCCAGTATTATTTTGTTTCCAGGCACACTGGCTCAGTGGTTTGGTCAAAATGAGTCTATGTCATGGTTAAGCGATTTTGCTTTAGCTGTGTCACCAGGACAACCGCTGTATTCATTATTGTATGCGACAGCAATTATCTTTTTCTGTTTCTTCTATACTGCGTTGGTTTTTAATCCACGCGAAACAGCTGATAATTTGAAAAAGAGTGGTGCATTCATTCCTGGGATCCGTCCCGGAGAACAGACTTCGCGTTACATAGATAAAGTGATGACACGTTTAACCTTAGCGGGTGCGTTATATATTACCTTTATCTGCTTAATTCCGGAGTTCATGTTAATCGCGTGGAAAGTACAGTTCTATTTTGGCGGTACTTCACTACTAATTATAGTAGTCGTGATCATGGACTTCATGGCTCAGGTTCAGACCCATATGATGTCTCATCAGTATGAGTCTGTGATGAAGAAAGCTAATCTTGTTAACAAAGCGAACTTAGATCGTTTTGGTAAATAAGATTTGTTTTACGGAGTGATGAAATGAAAGTTCGAGCTTCCGTTAAGAAGATCTGCCGTAATTGCAAGATCGTCAAGCGTAGTGGTGTTGTTCGTGTTATTTGTATTGAACCTAAGCACAAACAGCGTCAAGGCTAGAAAGAAGTTTGGTCAGCTCAATAATGGGCTGACCAAAATATTGTTTGCAAATTTGTTGTCTGTCGAGTATCCTTTCGGGCTTTTCGCAGATAGCCTTTAACTTTAAGGAGTGCATAGTGGCCCGTATCGCTGGCATTAACATTCCTGATCAAAAGCATACAGTCATTGCGTTGACTGCTATCTTCGGCATTGGCCGTACACGTGCAAGAGCAATCTGCGCGTCTACAGCTATCGCTGAAACTGCTAAGATCAAGGAATTGAGCGAAGCTCAAATAGATATCCTACGCGAAGAAGTCGCCAAATACACCGTAGAAGGTGACTTGCGTCGTGAGATTTCAATGAACATCAAGCGTCTTATGGATCTTGGTTGTTATCGTGGTCTCCGCCATCGTCGTAGCCTGCCCCTTCGTGGGCAACGTACTAAGACCAATGCGCGTACGCGTAAAGGTCCACGTAAGCCAATAAGAAAGTAACGGGAAGGTAAACCAAAATGGCTAAAGTTCCGTCACGTTCTCCGCGTAAGCGCGTACGTAAACAGGTTGCAGATGGCATGGCTCATATCCACGCGTCTTTCAACAACACAATTGTCACCATTACAGATCGTCAAGGTAATGCGTTGTCATGGGCTACCTCAGGTGGTTCTGGTTTCCGTGGTTCACGTAAATCAACACCATTCGCTGCACAGGTTGCTGCTGAGCGTGCAGGTATTGCTGCTCAAGACTACGGTGTTAAAAACCTTGAAGTTTTCGTGAAGGGTCCTGGTCCAGGTCGTGAATCAGCCATTCGTGCGCTGAACGCTGTTGGTTATAAAATAACCAACATTACCGATGTGACACCTATCCCTCATAATGGCTGTCGTCCACCTAAAAAGCGTCGTGTATAACACTACGTTTATAGGATAGTTGGAGAAAGATCATGGCAAGATACTTGGGTCCTAAGCTCAAGCTCAGCCGCAGAGAAGGTACAGACCTTTTCTTAAAAAGCGGTGTGAGAGCAATCGAATCGAAGTGTAAGCTAGAAACTGCACCAGGACAACATGGCGCACGTAAGCCACGTTTGTCTGAGTACGGTATTCAGCTTCGCGAGAAACAAAAAGTTCGTCGTATTTATGGTGTGCTAGAAAAGCAGTTCCGTAACTACTACAAAGAAGCTGCACGTCTAAAAGGTAATACTGGTGAAAACCTATTGCAACTTTTAGAAGTCCGTCTAGATAACGTCGTTTATCGTATGGGTTTCGGTTCTACTCGTGCAGAATCACGTCAGCTAGTAAGCCATAAATCTGTTATGGTTAACGGTCGTGTTGTTAACATTCCGTCATTCAAAGTGTCTGCGAGTGATGTTGTAAGCATCCGTGAAAAGTCACGCACTCAAGCTCGTATTAAAGCGGCTTTAGAAGTGGCTTCTCAACGCGAAAAGCCTACATGGGTTGAAGTCGACAATGCGAAAATGGAAGGTGCTTTCAAGCGCGTTCCAGAACGTAGCGATTTGTCTGCGGATATTAACGAACAGCTGATCGTCGAGCTTTACTCTAAGTAAGGCTAACAAACAAGAGAGGACACAATGCAGGGTTCTGTTACAGAATTTCTTAAACCGCGTCTCGTTGATATTGAGCAGGTTAATTCAACTCGCGCCAAAGTTACACTAGAGCCACTAGAACGTGGTTTTGGCCATACCTTAGGTAACGCGTTGCGTCGAATCCTATTGTCGTCTATGCCTGGCTGTGCAGTTACTGAAGTCGAAATTGACGGCGTACTGCATGAATACAGCAGTAAGGAAGGCGTACAAGAAGATATCCTTGAGATATTGCTTAACCTTAAAGGATTAGCAGTGACCATCGAGGGTAAAGACGAGGCTTTGCTTACATTAAGCAAGTCCGGCACAGGCCCTGTTACAGCAGCAGATATCACGCATGATGGTGATGTTACCATCGTGAATCCTGATCATGTTATCTGTCACTTGACTGGTAACAATGACATCAGCATGCGTATCCGTGTTGAGCGTGGTCGTGGTTATGTGCCTGCTTCGGCTCGTGCACAGACTGAAGACGATGATCGCCCAATCGGTCGCTTGTTGGTTGATGCTTCATTCTCGCCTGTAGCTCGCATTGCTTATAATGTCGAAGCTGCTCGTGTAGAACAACGTACTGACTTAGACAAACTTGTGATAGATATGACCACAAACGGTACTATCGATCCTGAGGAAGCCATTCGTCGTTCAGCAACAATTTTAGCAGAACAGCTAGATGCGTTTGTTGAATTACGTGATGTGACTGAGCAGGCTGTTGTAGAAGAGAAACCGGAGTTCGATCCGATTTTGCTGCGTCCTGTCGACGATTTAGAGCTAACTGTACGTTCGGCTAACTGTTTAAAAGCCGAAGCGATTCATTACATCGGAGATCTGGTACAACGCACTGAAGTTGAGTTGCTTAAAACCCCTAACTTAGGTAAGAAATCTCTTACTGAAATTAAGGATGTTTTAGCGTCTCGCGGACTGTCGTTAGGTATGCGTCTAGAAAACTGGCCACCGGCTAGTTTAGTAGATGACCTATAAGTCTCAGTTTAGTACAGATTTAGGTTATAAGGATTAGGTCATGCGCCATCGTAAGAGTGGTCGTCAACTAAACCGCAACAGCAGTCATCGTCAAGCTATGTTTCGTAACATGGCTTGTTCAATAGTTCGTCATGAGATAATCAAGACAACTGTTGCTAAAGCGAAAGAACTGCGTCGCGTTGTTGAACCTCTAATAACACTTGCTAAAGTTGACAGCGTTGCAAATCGCCGTTTAGCTTTCGCTCGTACCCGCGACGCTGAAGTTGTAGGTAAGTTATTTACTGAATTGGGTCCACGCTTCCAGGAACGTCCTGGTGGTTACACTCGTATTCTTAAGTGCGGTCTACGTACCGGTGATAAAGCCCCAATGGCTTACATCGAGTTAGTAGGTCGTCCTGAAGCTGCTGAAGCTGTTGAAGTAGAAGCTGCTGAGTAATTAGTTACTCACCGAAAAACCGAGCATCTGCTCGGTTTTTTTTATCTTTTTTAATTTTATTTAATTAAGTATTACTCTAATTAGAGAGTCACTTTCGTTGTTTAAGTCCTTAATCTGTAGCCTTTTCTAGTGACATAATGCCAGTATGTATTAAATTTAATAGGCATTTTCCTTTCGGTCATTCAATTCTCTGAAAAACTTCGCACCTTCGAGGTCGTTAGATATCAACATCAAAACAAAACGTCTTAATGCACATTACATGCTAACTATTGTTTCTGTTGGGTGCCACAACGTGTTCCAGCCATCCTTTAACTATTCATTAGCGTACTATCAATTAATTGTTAAAGATTGCTCAATGCTCACTTAGACTTAAATGGCGTGAAAATTATTATGATTGCTAAACGATCCAATAATCTGTTGAACATATAACTATACTCCCTATTAACATAGAATAATTTAATCGTCTCCATTTGGTTGGATGATTCACTGGCCAGACATTCAGCTATGTTTAGGCTGTCGTTTACATTTATATCACATAATAAAAAATATCAACTCAAGCTGTTTAGCTGCCGTTATGAGAAATAAAAATTCTTACTAACTCAAGTAGAGTCTAAAACATTCTTTTCTAAAACGATCCTTATTTGTACTCCTTTAATCCTGTTGATATTAGCTTCAATGCGAGGATCTCTTTAACATCAAAATACAATGACTAAGTCATAGGGATAGATATTGCTTCGATCTACATTGGTATAGTAATCATCATCAAGTCACTTACTAGTGCGGAACTTGGTTTATTACCGAGTGGCAATAGAGGTCCCTCATATAGAGCTATATATTGATGGTACAGTTTTGATACTGAAAATAGAGTAAAATATTCTTGTCATTACCTCGCTCAACTAGCTGTCAATCCTTCAAAACTGAATTAAATTTAGTAGGCTTGGTAATCTTTAAGGCTGGATTGCGTTAAGGCAGGGATGGTATTGTAGAGTCACACTATCGTGTTTGGGTATGTTTATGACTCTGTTATTAGTGTGCTGAAATGTTTGGTCGTTTTAATTTTTATTGTTGAATATAATAAAGCCTCCGAAGAGGCTTTATTATTAGATAAAAGATATTAAGTATCTATTTTCCTTCAAGAGCCTGCTCGCTATAAGTTGGCTTCTCATGCTTTTGTCCCATAGCCTCAGCAACTTCCGGTGGCATGTAATTTTCATCATGTTTAGCGAGAACTTCAGTTGCTTCTAGCTTCCCAGACTCGACTAATACACCTTGGGCTACGATCCCTTGGCCTTCTCTAAATAAGTCCGGTAATAAGTCGTCATATGTTACAAACACAGTTCCTCCGGCTGAATCGTGCACTGCAAATTCTACGTGTAAGCTCTCTGGATCGCGTTTCATGGATCCTATAGTGACCATACCACCAACCCTGATCCTTTGTCCTACTTCCGGCATAACACCTGTATCGTTTTTACCATGAGTAATTTCATATGGTGTATAGAATAAATTCAAATTTGAATTTAGTGCGTACAGTAGAAGCGAAGCAACAGCTGCAACGCCCGCAATTAATGCCACGGCGAGTGTTAATCTCTTTTTACGTCTTGGATTCACGGTTATTACCTCTTGTTTCTTTAAGGCGTTGTTCACGCGTTATCTTTTTAGCAATTTCAATTAGAACCTTACGTTTTTGTTTGATACTAAGAGTGATCAGTGTAGCCAGACAGCCGAACGTCACACCATAAGACAGCCAAACATAAAATGCATACCCGCCCATATCTAAAAAATCTTTGAATGAATCAAATTGCATTACTTTGCCTCCTCTGTGGTTGCTAAGTCTCTTACCCAAGGACGCATGCCATTTCGAGCAAGAATTTCGGTTCTGTATCGGATTAACGTAATCGCACCGATCATCATACCAAATCCAAAAATATTGATTAATAGCGGGTATAACATATCCGTCGACATTGTCGATTTTTCAGTGATTCTAATAGTTGATGGTTGATGTAGGCTGCTCCACCAATCTACTGAGTACTTAATAATTGGAATATTAATAACGCCTACAATAGCAAGAATACCTGATGCCCTAGCTGCGAGGACTTTATCTTCAAATGATGCATAAAGAGAGATGACACCAAGATATAGAAATAGTAATACTAGTTCAGAGGTTAAACGTGCATCCCATACCCACCAAGTACCCCACATCGGTTTACCCCATGCCGCACCAGTTAATAAAGCAATAAAGGTAATCACAGCTCCGATTGGCGCTATGGCAGCCGCAGCCCAATCTGCAGATTTTATTTGCCATACTAATCCTATGAACGAGGCAATTGCCATGCCCATATAAGCAGCCATAGACATTGATGCCGCAGGTACATGGATAAAGATGATACGGTAGCTATCACCTTGTTGGTAATCTGTCGGGGCAAATAATAACCCCCAAATACTGCCAGTACCGACGAGTAATATTGCCAGAACACTAAACCATGGCAACAAGGTACCAGACAATTTATATGCCCGTTCAGGGTCAGCATAAGAATGTAGCCATTTCCACATTTAGTTTGTACTCACACGTAAAGAGGCGCCAATAGCGAAAGGTGCCAAGATTAAAGAACCGACCAACATTGCGGCAAGTATTGCAAGTTGACCATCATAAGCCATATTAAGTCCTGCAGCATCTATCGCACTCGTGGCAAAAATAAGCACAGGTATATATAAAGGAAGAATGAGTAAGCTTAGTAGCACTCCTCCTTTTCGAAGTCCAACGGTCAACGCAACACCTATGGCACCCAGTAATGACAATATTGGTGTACCTAATGCTAATGTCGACATTAGTGCTCCATAACTATTGTCTTCTAAATGCAACAGTACTGCGAGTAATGGTGCAACTAAAATTAATGGCACACCGGTTAATATCCAATGCGCAAGTACTTTTGCTAACACCATTAATGCTAATGGTTGCGGGCTCAGTAACATTTGTTCTAAGCTACCATCGTTGTAATCAGCTTTAAATAATCGCTCTAATGACAACATCGAAGCAAGTAAGGCTGCTACCCATATGATACCTGGTGCTACTCTAGTAAGAACTTGAGGCTCCGGTCCGATTCCTAGCGGAAAAAGAGTGACTACTAAAATAAAGAATAACAGCGGGTTAAAAATATCACCGCGATGGCGAATAGCAATTCTTAAATCGCGTTGCAAAAGCGTCATGAATGCGGTGGTGTAACTGATTCCTCGTTTCATTCAAATACCTTATACAAAGCGATAGTCGAGAGTAATTTTTCGCAACATGGCATCATTAATAATGCTCATATCCTGATGTGTGGTTAATATTACACACCCACCCGATCCTGCATGTTGAATAAAAAGCTGCTCTAGCTCTTCTACACCTTTTTTATCAATTGCGGTAAAAGGCTCATCAAGGATCCATATCTTACAATTGCTGTGTTGTAACCTTGCTAATGCCGTTCGTCGATGTTGCCCTGCAGATAAATGACCAGCAAGCGCTTCTTCAAAACCAGTTAAATTGACTTTCGATAAAATGGCTGTCGTATCGAAATCATCATAGCCACTAATTCTTAAATTGAAGTTAAGATTCTCCTCTGCGGTGAGCTCACTCTTTACACCGGCTAGGTGCCCAAGGTACAAGAGATCGTGGTTAAACTCGTCTCTACAGCGATTGATGTTTTCACCACTATATTCAACTTCACCCGCATAAGGACGTGACAAACCGGCGATGATTCGTAATAAACTGGTTTTGCCTGCACCATTAGGGCCTTCAATTTGGACAATGTCACCTGCATTAATATTAAAACTCAGCTCATCAAATAAAATGCGCTCTTCGCGAATACAGGTTAATTCGTTGGCACTTAATAGTACTTGTGATTGGTTTGTTATGGTCACTTATCCCTCTTATTTTGCGTGAGGATGAATTCAAAAAGATATTAACACAAACACTTTTACCGGTTTAGCTTTGTCACTGATTAAGTGCTAGCAATTTGATATGGTTCCAAAAAAGGACATATAGTTTGAACTTTTTTAATGATTGCTAATATATTACCTGAACTACACAGTTTGTCTTGATTTAGGGCCTAAGCTGAGATTGTTATCACAAAAAGATGAGTTTTTTTGCTATTTGTAGTAATCTAGTACTGCTAAAAATGAGTCTGCCTTCTAAATCAAAGGGCAGCGTTAAGCTTTGTATATTTGCAATTAGGAACGATGAATATGAAAAAATTGTTAGCAATGACTGCAGTAGCTGCCTTAACTTTGTCTGCAAATGTATTTGCTCAAGAAGGTGAAGCTATTTACAATAAAGCGTGTCAAGTATGTCACAGCATGGGCGTGGCCGGAGCGCCTAAAGTCCATGATGCAGCTGCTTGGGAACCACGCCTAGCGAAAGGTTTAGATACCTTAGTGGGTTCGGTTAAGTCAGGTTTAAACGCAATGCCACCAGGTGGTATGTGTACTGACTGTACTGATGAAGATTACAAAAACGCAATTCAGTTTATGTCTAAGTAGTTTTCAACTAGACCAAAAAACCGGCTTAATAGCCGGTTTTTTTATGGGTTAATATGAGTGATGTTAAGTTATAACACTACTCATGTCACCGCTTGTTATTGCACTAAAGTATCTAGGGTTAATGCGGCATTCTCACCCACTTTGATGGCTTTAATGGTACCCTTTAAGTCACCTGTTTGTGGTTTAACACTGCCATTTTTTGACAGTACCGCAATGATTTCTACTTCTCCGACAGAACTTAGTTTTACATCACCCCCCATAGAAGTACTGTCATCAAGTGTGATGGTGACAGGTAAACTACTGGCACTGATTTTAGTCGCTGCTAGCGGTACTTTAGATCCTTGGGTTGAACGTGCGAAAATAAATACTGTATCGGTATCTGCTACTTTGTCAGCCAGTTCTGGGGCAATAGAAACTTCAATAGCGACTGTTTTAGCACTGTTAGTAACGGCTGATTTTTCAGTTGATCCATTTTGTATTGAATCAGATCCTTCATTAAGGCGCATATTTGCAGACTCAATTGCGTTCATTAGTGCTGTTCTGTCAACATCATCACGATCGCTGTCTAAGATCATCTGCCAAGCATTGATTGCTTTTTTGTAGTCAGCGGTAAAGAATGCATCCATACCAACAAGAAGTAGAGTTGAGGGGTCTTGTGGGTCTAAGGCTAAAGATTGATCAATAACAGCTTGAATAGCCGGCGACATCTGTTGATTAGCTTTATAGTATAGCGCTGTCGCCTTAGGTCCAAGGAGTTCAGCTTGCGTACCGACAAGCTCCATGACCTTATCAAATGCGCCTATGGCTTTATCGTATTGGTTGGCAGATATATAAGCATGTCCAAGGCTAAACCAACCTTGGCTATCGTCTGGTTGTGCTTGCACTTTAGCTTCCATCATCTGTACCCGTTGCGACATAATTTGCGCCGGATCCATACCTTGATGTGGATTACTCGCTTGTGGAGGATTAGCTAATTCTTTGTAAGCACCGAGGTGTTGGTATAAGTAACCTGAAACACCTAATAAGCAAATGGTCATAAACGTAGGCCACAACACAGTTTTTGATTTGATTTCTACATCAAGAGAATCGTCACCTTTTTGGCTCATGTCTTGAAGTAGATTGATCTCTAGTTCTTTCTTTAATGCTTCAAATTCGACTTTATCTAACAGTTCATCATGTAATTCTTTTTCAAGAATAGATAAACGTTCAGCAAAAAGTTCAAGGTTAGTTTGTCTACGAACACCAGACTCTTCTGCTTGCAGCAGTTTTTGTTGGCGAAAATGTGGAACCCAAATCATGATTAGGCCGATGAGTACGACAAGCGCAATAAATATCCAAAATGTGGTCATTGTTTCAATATTCACTTTTAGGTTAACAGAGAAAGCGGCTTTACCGCAGTGCTTGGGATCTTGATTATACGTAAAGATTATTAATTGAATAGTAATATAAGGAAGATATGAATCCAAATCCTGAGAGTTGCGTACTGGTTCACAGATTGAATTGTTCATCTAACTCATAGCGAAACTTTGTTAAGGTAATCATGTCAGACTGGTTGTTCTAGTTTTCGTTTTGATTGAATAGATGCTCATAATGAGACTAGTGACCCAAATTTGTACGAAAATGGCAGACAGAAGCCATCGCAAGTTCTAAAATGCGTTAAAATTCGTTTAAGCTAATGTGCGTATATTAGTTTCACCGCATTAATTAGTACTGCCGTGATTTGTTTGTTTCAGATCCGCTCATTTTTTAGACTAAGGAATACCCATGATTCCAGAACTTGGACATTTCTCGCTAATTCTCGGTTTGGCTTTTGCCCTGCTGCTAGCTAGCGTGCCGTTATATGGTTCCGCATGTAAAGATCAGTATCTCGTTCGCTACGCTTGGCCACTGACATACGGAATGTTTTTTTTCATCAGTCTGTCAGTTATTGCGCTAGGGTACAGCTTTGCTGTTGATGATTTTTCTGTGGCTTATGTCGCCCATCATTCCAATTCTCAACTACCAATATTTTTTAAAATTGCGGCAGTATGGGGTGGCCATGAAGGTTCATTACTATTCTGGGTATTCGCGTTGTCTGTATGGACAGCCTCAGTGGCACTATTTAGCAAAGGCTTAGAAGAAGTCTTTACTGCAAGGGTGTTATCTGTTTTAGCGATGATTGTTGTTGGTTTCAGTTTATTTATGATCCTAACCTCTAGCCCATTTGAACGGATATTCCCTATTCCTCTAGAAGGGCGAGATTTAAACCCAATGCTGCAGGATGTTGGTTTAATCTTCCACCCGCCAATGCTGTATTTGGGTTATGTTGGTTTCTCGGTCTGTTTTGCTTTTGCTATTGCCGCCCTTATGAGTGGCAGACTCGACTCCGCATGGGCTCGCTGGAGTCGACCATGGACATTAGCTGCTTGGATATTTTTAACCGGTGGTATTTCATTAGGTTCTTGGTGGGCATATTACGAATTAGGCTGGGGCGGCTGGTGGTTCTGGGATCCAGTTGAAAATGCGTCATTCATGCCATGGTTAGTGGGTACTGCATTAGTACACTCATTAATCGTGACTGAAAAACGTGGTGCATTTCGCAATTGGACCGTATTACTGTCTATTTTTGCTTTCTCGTTAAGTTTACTCGGTACCTTTATTGTGCGTTCTGGCGTGTTAACGTCAGTGCATTCATTTGCAGCCGATCCAAGCCGTGGTTTGTTTATCTTGTTGCTATTAGGTATTGCTATCGGTGGCTCATTAACCTTATTTGCATTCCGCGCCAGCGAAATGAGCAGTCCAGCTCGATTTGAGCTTAAATCGAAAGAAACTATGCTACTTATTTGTAATGTGTTACTCACAGTAGCTGCAGGAACTGTTTTACTGGGTACACTTTATCCTTTATTAATTGATGCATTAGGTATGGGCAAGATTTCTGTTGGTCCTCCATATTTTAACGCCGTATTCGTGCCCATCGTGTTAGTGCTATTTGGCTTTATGGGAATTGGCCCTATTATTCGCTGGAAGAAATCTAAAGCCGGTGAAATTAAAAGGCAATTACTCATCCCAGCTATTATTGCCTTAGTTGTTGGCGTTGCGGCTCCATTTGTTGCTGGTGGCCAGTTTAATGCTTGGGTAATGTGCGGTGTCGCTGCGACAACGTGGATTATGCTATCAACCCTACGCGCTGCTTATAATATGGTTAGCAGTAAAGAAGGTGGCATCAGTCTTAATAGAATGGGGCGTAGTCAGCTCGGAATGTTATTTGCTCACTTCGGTATTGCTGTGTCGGTAATGGGGGCAACCATTGTCTCAAATTACTCGATTGAAAAAAGCGTTCGCATGGGACCTGGTATAAGCCAAGAGTTGGCGGGTTATACATTTAAGTATTTAGAAACTAAAAATGTTGTTGGCCCTAACTATACTGCGCAACAAGGCCAGATCGAGATTTATAAAGATGATGAATTTATCACTTTATTGAAACCTGACCGCCGTCAGTACAATGTGCGTACGATGGATATGACCGAAGCAGGTATTGACTGGGGATTATTCCGCGACTTATATGTGACTATGGGTGACCCGATAAGTTTAACTGAGTTTGCTGTGCGTCTTAATTATAAACCTTTTGTTCGTTGGTTATGGTTTGGATCAATCTTTATGATGATTGGTGGCTTCCTTGCAGCATCTGATAAGCGCTATCGTGTAAAGCAGGTTGTTACAGAAGATGCAGTAAAAGAAAAATTAGCGACAGCTTAATTAACTCGGAGACATTATGAAGAAGTTTGTGCTGTTTATACCTCTGGTCATATTTTTAGGTATGGGCGTGTTTTTATATAAAGGATTATTTTTGAATCCTAAAGTGCTCGATTCAGCATTAGAAGGAAAGCCAGTTCCGGCTTTCCAACTTGAGCGCTTAGAAGTGCCTAGTGAGGTCTTGACTGAAAAAGATCTCCCTGCAAAAGTGTCAATGTTGAACTTTTGGGCAACTTGGTGTCCAGCATGTAAATATGAACATCCTTATTTGATGATGCTATCTAAGCGAAACTTGTTACCCATATATGGTATCAATTATCGTGATGAGAGAGCATTAGCTGTAAAAGAGCTAACCACTCAAGGCGATCCATACACAGTTAACATCTTTGATAAAGATGGTCGTTTGGGCCTTGATCTTGGGGTTTACGGTGCACCAGAAACCTTCATCGTTGATCATAACGGTATTATCCGTTATCGCTATGCTGGTCCTATAGACCAAACGGTATGGACACAAACCTTGTATCCGATGATCCAGCAATTGCAAGCTGAAGCTAAAGTTGATGGAGCATCATAATGAAATTCATATTTAAAATAATGTTGGCTTGCACGAGCTTGCTGTTTACTTTGACTGTAATGGCGACACCTGTCGATACTTATGAGTTTCAATCGGTAGAGAATCAGCAAAGAGCATTGGCACTAGCGCATCAATTGCGTTGTCCGCAATGTCAGAATCAAAATTTAGTTGATTCAAATTCTCCTGTTGCGCAAGATTTACGTCTTGAAGTGTATACGATGGTCGATAGCGGTAAGTCAGACTCAGATATTATTGAATTTATGACCAGCCGTTATGGCGACTTTGTTTTGTACAATCCTAAGTTAGACTCGAAAACATATCTCTTATGGCTTGGTCCATTTGGGCTACTTATTTTGGGTCTTCTTATTGGTTTTATCTTTGTACGAAAGCAACGGATCCAAGCATCTGAGTCCACTACCTTGTCGGCAGAGCAGCAAGCTGAATTAGATGTGTTATTAAATCGTAATAAGACATCTAAATAACAGACTGGAGTATTAACTTTGAAACAGTGGTTTGCATTTATCTTCACGAGCTTCTTTCTTATGGGTATTGCAAGTGTGGTAAATGCATACCCAGGCATGCAAGCTGCGGCTGAGCAAACCGCTGATTCAACACTTGAGCGAATAAACATACTGCCGCAACCATTCCCTATAGCCTTAGTTGATTTTACTGATCTTATTGGTGAGCCGGTTAACTTTGAACAATATAAAGGAAAAGTGGTTGTCATTAACCTTTGGGCAACTTGGTGTCCTCCGTGTGTTAGAGAACTTCCAGCACTCAATCGATTACATCAAACTTTAGATGCAGAACATTTTGCACTATTACCGATTTCTATTGATGCCGAAGCAGTGACAATTGTGCAGCCATTTTTAGAATCTCTTGGGTTAGCTACATTTAATTCGTATTTTGATCCACAACAACAACTCCGTGATGTTTTCCCACTTGATACGATTCCCGCTACTTTTATCTTAAATGAACAAGGTGAGCTGGTGGCCTATGTACGTTCATATGTTGATTGGGATGATAAAAATGTGATTACTTTTCTTGAACAGTTTCGTCAGAACACTAAAAAAGCACAATAAACAGTCAGAATATAACTTAAAATACGAAAATGGATCGCTTTTGGTGAAAAGATCGCCAAGCGATCCTTTTATCTTTAAAAAGGGGTTGCACAAAATCTTGTGTTGCCTATAATGCGCATCCACTGACACGGCAGACAGCGAAAGCGGTCACCGAGTTGGGTTGAGTTAAGTGGTTAATAACACTGAATTCAAGGCGAAAAGAAAGTTTGAAAAAACACTTGACGCCGACACGGGAAAGCGTAGAATACGCACCCCAAGCCAACGACCTAGCGTCTTATGGCGATGTCTGAAAAATCGACATCACGTTCTTTAACAATCTAAACAAGAAATCTGTGTGGACATTCACAGGTATTGAGTTATTCGAAATTGTCTTCTGTTCTTCGGAATGTTGGCAATCAAAAAATTTAAACTCAATGCAACGATGAGTGTTCATAGTAATATGTACAAACGTTATCTAGGTTCTTCGGGATTTAGAAAACAAAATCAGAATTCATTGAGCCGATACATTCTTAAGGGGATGTGTCAAAAGAACTTTAATTGAAGAGTTTGATCATGGCTCAGATTGAACGCTGGCGGCAGGCCTAACACATGCAAGTCGAGCGGTAACACAAGGGAGCTTGCTTCTGAGGTGACGAGCGGCGGACGGGTGAGTAATGCCTAGGGATCTGCCCAGTCGAGGGGGATAACAGTTGGAAACGACTGCTAATACCGCATACGCCCTACGGGGGAAAGGAGGGGACCTTCGGGCCTTCCGCGATTGGATGAACCTAGGTGGGATTAGCTAGTTGGTGAGGTAATGGCTCACCAAGGCGACGATCCCTAGCTGTTCTGAGAGGATGATCAGCCACACTGGGACTGAGACACGGCCCAGACTCCTACGGGAGGCAGCAGTGGGGAATATTGCACAATGGGGGAAACCCTGATGCAGCCATGCCGCGTGTGTGAAGAAGGCCTTCGGGTTGTAAAGCACTTTCAGTAGGGAGGAAAGGTGATGTGTTAATAGCACATTGCTGTGACGTTACCTACAGAAGAAGGACCGGCTAACTCCGTGCCAGCAGCCGCGGTAATACGGAGGGTCCGAGCGTTAATCGGAATTACTGGGCGTAAAGCGTGCGCAGGCGGTTTGTTAAGCCAGATGTGAAATCCCCGGGCTCAACCTGGGAATTGCATTTGGAACTGGCGAACTAGAGTCTTGTAGAGGGGGGTAGAATTCCAGGTGTAGCGGTGAAATGCGTAGATATCTGGAGGAATACCGGTGGCGAAGGCGGCCCCCTGGACAAAGACTGACGCTCATGCACGAAAGCGTGGGGAGCAAACAGGATTAGATACCCTGGTAGTCCACGCCGTAAACGATGTCTACTCGGAGTTTGGTGACTTAGTCACTGGGCTCCCAAGCTAACGCATTAAGTAGACCGCCTGGGGAGTACGGCCGCAAGGTTAAAACTCAAATGAATTGACGGGGGCCCGCACAAGCGGTGGAGCATGTGGTTTAATTCGATGCAACGCGAAGAACCTTACCTACTCTTGACATCCACAGAAGAGACCAGAGATGGACTTGTGCCTTCGGGAACTGTGAGACAGGTGCTGCATGGCTGTCGTCAGCTCGTGTTGTGAAATGTTGGGTTAAGTCCCGCAACGAGCGCAACCCCTATCCTTATTTGCCAGCACGTAATGGTGGGAACTCTAGGGAGACTGCCGGTGATAAACCGGAGGAAGGTGGGGACGACGTCAAGTCATCATGGCCCTTACGAGTAGGGCTACACACGTGCTACAATGGCGTATACAGAGGGTTGCAAAGCCGCGAGGTGGAGCTAATCTCACAAAGTACGTCGTAGTCCGGATCGGAGTCTGCAACTCGACTCCGTGAAGTCGGAATCGCTAGTAATCGTGGATCAGAATGCCACGGTGAATACGTTCCCGGGCCTTGTACACACCGCCCGTCACACCATGGGAGTGGGCTGCAAAAGAAGTGGGTAGTTTAACCTTCGGGAGAACGCTCACCACTTTGTGGTTCATGACTGGGGTGAAGTCGTAACAAGGTAGCCCTAGGGGAACCTGGGGCTGGATCACCTCCTTACCTATACGACTAACTCAATACCTAAAGTGCAGCGATGCATGTGAGTGTTCACACAGATTACTTGTTAACTTCTTCGGAAGTAGAGTGAAATGCGCCGCGAGCCGGTTAGCATTGTTCTTTAACAATTTGGAAAGCTGATAGTACTAACTAAAGGCGCATGGATGATGATTCGTTGTCGTTTGTGTGATTATGTTAGTGCGAAAAACGTTAATGCGAAAGCATTAACACTTGAGTTCTCAATACACTGTTTAAGTGTCTTGAATATTCTAAAAGACTAAGGCGAGTCCACTTCCTGGTCGGGAGTGAGACAAGTAAAAACCAGCTGGTCATGATATGACCCAGAGTTCTTCTCTTGTTAATTCAAGAGTGTGAAACTCATTTGGGTTGTATGGTTAAGTGACCAAGCGTATACGGTGGATGCCTTGGCAGTCAGAGGCGATGAAGGACGTAATAACTTGCGAAAAGCGTTGGCGAGCTAGTAATAAGCATTTGAGCTAACGATATCCGAATGGGGAAACCCGGCCACATAAGTGGTCATCATAACGTGAATACATAGCGTTATGAGGCAAACCCGGGGAACTGAAACATCTAAGTACCCGGAGGAAAAGAAATCAACCGAGATTCCCCTAGTAGCGGCGAGCGAACGGGGATTAGCCCTTAAGTCTATGGGGTGTTAGTGGAATGTGTTGGAAAGCACAGCGGCACAGGGTGATAGCCCCGTACATGAAAACTAACCATAGATGAAAACGAGTAAGGCGGGACACGTGACATCCTGTTTGAATATGGGGGGACCATCCTCCAAGGCTAAATACTCCTGACTGACCGATAGTGAACCAGTACCGTGAGGGAAAGGCGAAAAGAACCCCTGTGAGGGGAGTGAAATAGAACCTGAAACCGTATACGTACAAGCAGTGGGAGCGGTTCTTGAGACCGTGACTGCGTACCTTTTGTATAATGGGTCAGCGACTTACATTTTGTAGCGAGGTTAAGCGAATAGCGGAGCCGTAGGGAAACCGAGTGTTAACTGCGCGTTTAGTTGCAAGGTGTAGACCCGAAACCGAGTGATCTAGCCATGGGCAGGTTGAAGGTTGAGTAACATCAACTGGAGGACCGAACCGACTTATGTTGAAAAATGAGCGGATGACTTGTGGCTGGGGGTGAAAGGCCAATCAAACTCGGAGATATCTGGTTCTCCTCGAAAGCTATTTAGGTAGCGCCTCGAGCGAATACCATTGGGGGTAGAGCACTGTTAAGGCTAGGGGGTCATCCCGACTTACCAACCCTTTGCAAACTCCGAATACCAATGAGTACTACTCGGGAGACAGACAGCGGGTGCTAACGTCCGTTGTCAAAAGGGAAACAACCCAGACCGTCAGCTAAGGTCCCAAAGTACTAGCTAAGTGGGAAACGATGTGGGAAGGCTTAGACAGCTAGGATGTTGGCTTAGAAGCAGCCATCATTTAAAGAAAGCGTAATAGCTCACTAGTCGAGTCGGCCTGCGCGGAAGATTTAACGGGGCTAAGCTAGTCACCGAAGCTACGGGTGCATTTCATTAGAAGTGCGCGGTAGAGGAGCGTTCTGTAAGCCGTTGAAGGTGAAGGGGTAACCCACGCTGGAGGTATCAGAAGTGCGAATGCTGACATGAGTAACGATAAAGGGAGTGAAAAACTCCCTCGCCGAAAGACCAAGGGTTCCTGTCCAACGTTAATCGGGGCAGGGTGAGTCGACTCCTAAGGCGAGGCCGAAAGGCGTAGTCGATGGGAAACAGATTAATATTTCTGTACTTCTGCTAACTGCGATGGAGAGACGGAGAAGGCTAGGCTAGCGCGGCGTTGGTAGTCCGCGTTTAAGGTGGTAGGTTGATTTCTTAGGCAAATCCGGGAAATCGTACTTTAATGTACAGGCTGAGAGCTGATGACGAGTCACTAAGGTGATGAAGTAGTTGATGCCATGCTTCCAGGAAAATCTTCTAAGCTTCAGGTTAGTAGGAATCGTACCCCAAACCGACACAGGTGGTCGGGTAGAGAATACCAAGGCGCTTGAGAGAACTCGGCTGAAGGAACTAGGCAAAATGGTACCGTAACTTCGGGAGAAGGTACGCTGCTGTTGGTGATGGGACTTGCTCCCTAAGCTGACGGCAGTCGCAGATACCAGGTGGCTGCAACTGTTTATCAAAAACACAGCACTGTGCAAAATCGCAAGATGACGTATACGGTGTGACGCCTGCCCGGTGCCGGAAGGTTAATTGATTGGGTTATCTTCGGAGAAGCTCATGATCGAAGCCCCGGTAAACGGCGGCCGTAACTATAACGGTCCTAAGGTAGCGAAATTCCTTGTCGGGTAAGTTCCGACCTGCACGAATGGCGTAATGATGGCCACGCTGTCTCCAGCCGAGACTCAGTGAAGTTGAAATTGCGGTGAAGATGCCGTATACCCGCGGCTAGACGGAAAGACCCCGTGAACCTTTACTATAGCTTGGCACTGAACATTGAACCTACATGTGTAGGATAGGTGGGAGACTTTGAAGCTTGGACGCTAGTCTGAGTGGAGTCAATCTTGAAATACCACCCTTGTAGTTTTGATGTTCTAACTCTGGCCCCTTATCGGGGTTGAGGACAGTGCCTGGTGGGTAGTTTGACTGGGGCGGTCTCCTCCCAAAGAGTAACGGAGGAGCACGAAGGTTGGCTAAGTACGGTCGGACATCGTACGGTTAGTGCAATGGCATAAGCCAGCTTAACTGCGAGACATACACGTCGAGCAGGTACGAAAGTAGGTCATAGTGATCCGGTGGTTCTGAATGGAAGGGCCATCGCTCAACGGATAAAAGGTACTCCGGGGATAACAGGCTGATACCGCCCAAGAGTTCATATCGACGGCGGTGTTTGGCACCTCGATGTCGGCTCATCACATCCTGGGGCTGAAGTCGGTCCCAAGGGTATGGCTGTTCGCCATTTAAAGTGGTACGCGAGCTGGGTTCAGAACGTCGTGAGACAGTTCGGTCCCTATCTGCCGTGGGCGTTGGATGATTGAGGGGAGCTGCTCCTAGTACGAGAGGACCGGAGTGGACGAACCGCTGGTGTTCGGGTTGTCATGCCAATGGCATTGCCCGGTAGCTACGTTCGGAATCGATAACCGCTGAAAGCATCTAAGCGGGAAGCGAGCCCCAAGATGAGTCATCCCTAGAGCTTTAAGCTCTCTAAAGGGCCGTAGGAGACTACTACGTTGATAGGCAAGGTGTGTAAGCGTTGTGAGGCGTTGAGCTAACTTGTACTAATGACCCGTGAGGCTTAACCATACAACCCAGATGGGTTTTACTGACCTTAGTGTTAGAATGAAGCGCTTAAACGGTGTGAAGAGACTCAAAGTAAGATAGAAGCAATCAGCTTTCCGAATTATTATTTAATGCCTAATGAAGAGTTAGTGTGTTAGATATGCAAATTTGTCTGGAAACCATAGAGCTGTGGCACCACCTGATCCCATTCCGAACTCAGAAGTGAAACACAGTATCGCCGATGGTAGTGTGGGGTCTCCCCATGCGAGAGTAGGTCATTTCCAGGCGCCTAATTTCTCTTTTACGAAAGAGAAAGTCTACTGATAGTGACATATCAGCGACTTAAAAAGATTTAGCATCGTGCGTAAGCAATTTGCTAAAGGAGCGGTAGTTCAGTTGGTTAGAATACCGGCCTGTCACGCCGGGGGTCGCGGGTTCGAGTCCCGTCCGCTCCGCCAATTACATAGAAGCCTCGTCTTAGACGAGGCTTTTTTGTGTCTGCAATTTGGTCAAATGCGTCAAGACCATGTACCGATCCGTATTAAATTATGATCTAATACACTCATCATTTTCAAATTATTCTATTCAGTGAAAAATTACACATCTATTGAACTCGTTAAATTATCAATATCAGAAAAAGACGCCCGTATGCGTATTCGCATTTTGGCTATCTCTTGCTTCTTAGAATGTCACAATCGTGCTCAAGTTGCTCGCCAACTAACGGTAAGTCGTCGCAGTGTCAATGAATGGGTTAAAAACTACTTAAATTCTGGCATTGATGGTTTGAAAGCCAACATGATCTCGACAAATGCTCATAAAAGCTTCAATATCTTTTTTATTCATGAGTATCTGCCTATCTTTAACTCTCAATAGAGTACGTTTTGATAAGCAGTTACACAAAACTAGTTACAGTCTCGGATTGGAATAAATCAATAGTAATAGCACGATTTCTTATCTTGATGTTGCTTTAAAAATTAGTCTTTTGGTATTGATGTTATTTATAAAAGCTCATTATATCCCTCAATATTATCAACACTTGTCTACTACAGCTTAGAGATTGCTAAACAATAACTGTTTATCTATCTATTTCATTTAAATTTTTGAGTTACATCTGTTGAATTGTTGTAATCCATTCATCTACTTATGATCTAATTTCCTATCATATCGATCTATTTTCTTGCCATTCACATATTGGTCGCCTAAGTTAGTGCCAATTGGATGGGATGAGGAATTACGATGAAGTTAGAAATGATTTGTACAGGTGAAGAAGTTTTATCAGGTCAGATAGTTGATACCAATGCTGCTTGGGTTGCTAATACCTTGATGGAGTTGGGTATCGAGATGCAACATCGAGTAACCGTTGGCGATAGAATGGATGATCTCATTGCTGTATTCCAAGAGCGTAGCAAGCATGCTGATGTGATTATTGTTAATGGTGGTTTGGGGCCGACCAGTGACGATATGTCCGCATTAGCAATGGCTAAGGCTAAGGGTGAAGAGCTTGTTGAGAATGTTCAATGGCGTGAACATTTAGAAGACTGGTTTACTCGTAATAATCGCGTTATGGCTAAGAGTAATTTAAAGCAAGCCTGGTTACCGGCTTCGGCAATTATGGTTGATAACCCTGTCGGTACAGCTTGTGGCTTTAGAGTAAAGTTAAATAACGCGTGGCTATTTTTTACTCCAGGCGTGCCATTTGAATTGAAGCATATGATCACCGAACAGTTTATTCCTTTTATTACTCAGGAGTATGGTGTTCAACAAAAGTCAGCCTTAGAAAAACTGTTGACGATTGGCCATGGTGAATCATCTTTGGCTGATACCTTGTCCGAGGTGATTTTGCCGGAAGGTATTGAGTTAGGTTATCGCTCATCAATGCCCCACATAGAAATTAAGGTTTTTGCTCGTGGTGACAAAGCTATTCGCCATTTGCCTGACGTTACCCGTCAAGTAAAAGCGTTACTTGGTACTGCGGTAGTTGCTGACAATCGTCCGACATTGGCCGCTGAGATCCATCATCGTTTATATCAATCTGGTTTGAGTTTAAGTGTGGCTGAGTCTTGCACTGGTGGGATGATCACCAGTCAGTTGATTGACTTTGCGGGGAGTTCTTCATATTTACATCACGGTTTAGTGACTTACAGTAATGAGTCTAAAGTGAAAGTCTTAGGAGTTAACCCACAGATATTGGACGATCATGGCGCGGTTTCTATTCCTACGGTTGAAGCTATGGCGCAAGGCGTAAGGGCTATTTTAGACAGTGACTTTGCATTAGCGACGAGCGGTATTGCTGGCCCTGACGGTGGAACCGATGATAAGCCGGTAGGAACCGTTGCCATTGCGTTGGCAACAAAACAGGGGGTATACAGCCAAATGGTTAAATTACCAAAACGCTCGCGCCAGCTTGTTCGCAGTATGAGTACAGCTATTGCTTACGATATGCTTCGACGTGCATTACTTGATGAAGCTGTCATAGTTGATTACCCATCAATAACTCGGTTCGCCAAGTAAGTTTATGCTAGCTTGCTTATCACTGTGATAAGCAAGCTAGCGTTATTGGCTAGTCAGTAAGATCTTCAGACAATTGATTATTTTTCGCTTTTTGATAAAAGTAAGCCACTGTCAGCAAGATGATCCCAATCAACATAAAGGCGACGATTTTCTGAATTAATTCAAATGACGCCATATCGATAAATATCACCTTGAAACACGCTAATGCAAATAGCAGAGCAGCAAGCCTGACTAAACTTGCTTGTTTAGGCCGTAAGCTAATAAACATCACCACACTGGCGTGGACAACGAGTAAGACCGCACTCATAGGTGCAGCAAAGCTCACATCGAACTGATAACTCCATAATAAGTAACTTATCACCAGCAAAGTATGCCATGCCCATTTGAGTATCATTGGAGTCGTCATTTTTCTATGCGTTCGAATACCCAAACGTGGAGCCATTAAATATCGTCCTAACAAAACGAGTGTTCCAAGCTCTGCTATGTTGATCAGAAAATTATCTAGACTCAAACTCAACTGTATTTCGCTGTGGAACAAGATGGGTAAAATGGCGCAAGTAAAAATAGCAAAATAAGCTAAGCGATAACTCGGAGCTAAGGCATGCTTTAAACGTTGACCTATACGATTGCTACGCTCAGTAATAATACAGAAATAACCGCAGACTATTAGTGCGGTAATAGCCCACGAAGGATGGAATAAGTTAGTTAATGTTTGGCTTAGGACTGCAATAACTAAGGCCATATAGTATGGGCCAATATGCCACTGTAAAGTCGTTACTTGTTGCCATTTTTTTGGTAATTGTAGATAGCGTAAGGTAATAAATCCAATAAATAATAAACCTAAAGTGAGTGCTACAAGCCCTTGCCATAGTTCTGCTAGACACATTGCAGCAGTGATCATGGTTGCTAATACCGTGAGTATTTGTGCTTCATAGCGAAGACTTTTGTGGTTAACAAAATAGGCTAAACCTACACTCGCAATGCTACTTAACCACAAGTAAATCCCGATGTAATCAGGATAGCTACGGACTACTTTTGGCAATAATACTAACGGTAGTATGAGGTAGCACGCTAATTGAATATAGTAAGCAAAGCGAACTAGCTTGGCATCAGCATAATATTTTTTGTACCAATAATAAGCCAGTAATAATCCTATAAAGAGTTCAATACGGGCTAACTTAGCGTTCATCGCTTGGTCTGCAAAACTAAGGCTATTGGCATCTAACATGCCAAAAATGACTAAACCTAATAAAGGCAGTTGCCATAACCAGGCTAATATTTCACTAAAGCGTAAGCCGTGCTTAGCACTCATGTACAAGAGTAATAAACTAACCAACGGCAAAGTATTAAGCCAATATACATCCGAGATGAAATAACTAATCAACACTAACGTTATTGAGTAAAGAACCCCGAGTAATTCGTGAAAAAATCGCACTGCAAGATGATCGAATTTGATTAAGTTAGCCTGATGCTTGCTAAGTACTTTCTGTGCAGCATATGTCATCGCACAGGTTATCAGCATGACTAGACTCAATAATACTTGATAACCCAATATACCTTCATCATTGTAATGCGATTGAGTCAGGGCATCGAATACATTAACAAAGCTACTGATAACACCTAAAATCAATAGTAAGTATGCTTCTGCACGAATGGGACTAAACAGATGTTTGCAGCCAATCCATAATAGTAACAAGCCTTCTAGTAACAATACTAAGCCCATGAGCTCAGTGCTGAGTAAAAACAGTGCAGCAAAGCCTGCAAAACTCCCCGCAAAGGCTAAAGATAGTGCGCCAATATCCTTGTCGCGTTTAATCATCCAATACAATAGCGTGCACAGTAGTGCATTAAGCGCAAATAGCTCACCGGCAAAAACACTCCACTCAGCTAAGGTGTAAAGGGTAAATACCATTAATGCTATAGGTACGGCTAGGAGCCTAGGCGTCAATGTAGATTTTATAACAAACAATAAACTGGCAATGCTGTAGAGATAAAACAAACCATTAATTGTTAGCAATGCTAAGCCGGTTTGCCAATCGATGATTGAAAATGGTAATGGAATGAATAAGCTGAGTATTTGGATACAGGCAATATGAAGCAATGCCGTGACTTCGATTAATATCGGCCAAGCTAACTTATGGCTTTGCACCATAGAGCAGATACCGATAAGCATTAAGTAAGGTAAATATAATAACGGCGTTTGGCCACCATCAAGTAGCATCAGCGGTGCGAGTGATCCGCCAAGTAAGGCGACAATCGCAACCACTTTGGTGTCGAGTTTAAACGATAAGCTATAACCCAATATCGTATTAACTAATAACAAACCAAAGCAGGCAATATCAGCAATAATATTAAAGTACGGTCCGAGGAAATACAGGCACAAATAATTGAGAATAAGCCCAAGGCCAACGAGGCCAGAGCCAAAGTCTTGCATTCCTTGGCGTTTCTGCCGAATAAACACTCCACCAACAATAATACTATTTGCTACCCCTAAACCGAGTAATGCTTTGCCCAGCTCTGAAAACCAGTTGTTAATTGAAAACTGCAGTAAATAACCAAAGCCTAAAGTCAGTGTAATAATGCCTGCAACTGTCATTAAAAAGACAGGACCTAAGCCCTTACTTTGATAATGTTTATAGAACTCTTTTGCTTGTTCGGTTAATCCAGAAAACGGAGCAAATGCAGAAGCACTGAACTCACCGATAGCGTCAGCTAATTGAGTTACCATCAGACTTAGTGCACTTTGTCTGGCGGGTGCGGAAGGCAAATGGCGCGAGTTGCTCGGCTGATCATTCCAAGCTGATGGCGAGTGATGGGGGGTACTTGCTACGTCACTGTTGTCATTATCTAGGCTGTCATGTGTATTACTAAGCGAAATATCATCAGATAACGAAGTGGATTGTTGATCGTTATTTTGCATCTGCACTTGCAGCGATAATGCATCAAGCTGTTGGCTAAATTGAGCGAGTTGTCGATTTAGATCTGCTTGTTGAGCACCTTGTTGTGAGGCAAGTTCGGCCAGTTGTGCTTTTAATTTTGCTACGTCATCCATTAACGGCATCATTTATCCCATGATTATTATGCATTCCAATATTGCCCAGTTATTGTACGTTGTTACGATAGATTAGGAAATGCTCTGCTTTCTGATACTTGGACATATTCTATAACTGGTAAAAGCGAATATATTGATGAGATTTGAGAGAATAAAAAAGCACCCGAAGATGCTTTTTTTAAGTGTTATGATAACCGTTAAAACTTCACTACAAGCTTGCCTTGTTGCACTAAAATTTCTTTGGTCATTTTAGCCATTAATGCTTGATTACTGTCGCGAGTGTCTAAAGTATACACTGGCTGATTTTCGAGATAATTACGCAAAAACCCCATTAGTTGTGGTGTGGCCTGGGTGATGTAACGCTCAATATCAGCAGGTTCAGACTCAACTTTGACTAAATTTAACTGGCGTAGATAAACGCTTTTGGTATTAGTGTCATACCAAGGCACTGCTTCAAATGTGGTTTTTAACTTAGCATGAATGGGTAATAATGGGTTGTTAACCGTGATTACCGTGGCAGCTGTCACCGCCATAGTATTTGGCTTGGCACCTAATACTACCTGCATATCATTTAACTTAAGTGACACACCAATTAACTTGTTACCTTGTTTTACCTCAAAATGCATATCTTTATTAAGGTATTGCTCTATTTCAGACTCAGTGATGCTGTACTGACTGGCACAGCCAGTCAGTAACAATAACAATCCAAGCCCAAGGGTTTTAACCAAGGTTATCATCCAGTGTTTCTCATTCCTGCTGCCACGCCGGCAATGGTCAGCATAAGTGCTAGCTGAACATCGGCAGACGGTTCAACTTCTCTACGTGTACGGGCTAATAGCTCGGTTTGTAAGAAGTTAAGTGGGTCTATATAAGGGTTACGCAGTTTAACAGACTCACGACTCCATGGAGTATGGGCCATTAACTCAGTTGTTTGAGTGAGTGACAATACGGCATCAATACCCAGTTGCAGACGTTGACGTAGTTTTTCACCCAAATGATGCAGTTCTGGCTTTACTAAACACTGCTCATAATATTTAGCTAAGTTAGGTTCTGCTTTGGTGTAAACCATTTCGAGCATTGAAATACGGGTTTCAAAGAAAGGCCATTGCTCCTCCATTTCACGCAATAATTCCAACTCGCCGCGATCTGCCGCATCTTGTAGTGCTTCACCCGCACCAAGCCAAGCAGGTAACATTAAGCGGTTTTGTGACCAAGCAAAAATCCACGGAATAGCGCGTAAGCTTTCAATACCACCATCAACTTTACGTTTAGCAGGGCGACTGCCTAATGGCAATTTACCGAGCTCGACTTCAGGAGTAGCGGATCTAAAATACTCAACAAAGTCAGGTTCTTCACGTACGATGCCGCGATAATGCAGTACTGACTCTTCAGCAATACGCTGCATGCAATCACGCCATGATTTTTTAGGCTCCGGTGGTGGTAACAATGTCGCTTCTAATACCGCTGAGGTATATAGCGCTAAACTTTGTACCGCTAATTTTGGTAAGCCAAACTTAAAGCGGATCATTTCGCCTTGTTCTGTCACACGGATGCGACCATCTACCGAACCTGGTGGTTGCGATAAAATGGCTTTATGAGCGGGTCCACCCCCACGACCGATAGAACCGCCGCGACCATGGAACAACATCAATTTCACGTCAGCTTTTTTACACACGGCCACTAATTGCTCTTGGGCACGATATTGTGCCCAGGCTGCTGCCATTACACCGGCATCTTTAGCTGAGTCAGAATAACCAATCATCACTTCTTGCATGCCTTTAGTGTAACCACGATACCAGTCAATATTCAGTAGCGAAGTCATACAGTTAGCGGCACCCTCTAAGTCAGCGAGGGTTTCAAATAATGGCACTACGCGCATTGGATTGGTGCAACCGGCTTCTTTTAGCAGTAACAATACGGTTAAAACATCTGATGGCTTACTGGCCATTGAGATCACGTAAGATCCCAGTGCATTAACTGGCTGCTGGGCGACTAAATTACAGGTTCTTACGACTTCAGCAACATCATCACTTGGTTTCCAGTTAGCAGGGATAAGTGGACGTTTACTGGTTAACTCGCGCAGTAAAAACGCTTGTTTTTCATTTTCGTCCCAGTGATTGTAATCGCCCATTCCCAAATAACGGGTTAGTTCGGCGATGACGTCGCTGTGACGTGATGCATCTTGACGAATATCTAGGCGTAGCATGTGAATACCAAAACAAGCTAAACGACGTAAAATATCGAGTAACAGGCCATTAGCAATCAGCTTCATGCCGCAATCAGTCAAGCTTTTATAGAGTAGTTGAAGCGGTTCAAGTAAATCCGATTTGTGCCAAATTAGCTCGCTAGTATCGATGTCTGGTTTTTTTCCTTCAAGGCGAGCATTAAGATAATCAATAGTGTTACGTAATTGGCAACGTAATTTACGTAGTACCTCGCGGTAGGGTTCTTTGTTGTTATCGGTTAATGTCAACAATTCAGCATTAGCTTGCTCCATCGATAATTCGCCAAGCAAGGTCATAATATCTTTTAAGTACAATCTTGCTGCAGCATGACGATTACGGTCGAGTACTTCTTGGGTTACGAGAGAGGTCACAAACGGATTACCGTCACGGTCTCCACCCATCCAGCTTGAAAATCTCACTGGTGAGACATCAATTGGTAATTGTTGACCAGTCTTTTGCTCAACTTGATCATTGAGTTGACGTAAAAAATCTGGAATTGCCTGCCACAATGAAGTTTCGATAGTACTCAAGCCCCAACGCGCTTCATCAACTGGAGTTGGGCGTTCGTTGCGAATTTCATTGGTGTGCCAAATTTGCGCAATAAGCTGACGTAGACGCAGCGTGCTTTGTTCTCGCTCGCGATCAGTCAGTTGGCTGTTTTCTTGCTCAGTTAGGCAATCGACCACAGCCGCATATTTTTGAATTAGCGTGCGACGTGAAATCTCAGTTGGATGCGCGGTTAATACTAAATCAATGTCTAAGTTTTTTAAGCACTTAATAACATCTTTTTTATCTAAATCAGTATCAAGCATACGTCCGAGTAGCTGCTCTACAGGATCGGGTACGCACACTAGCTCATCGCAATTACGACTAATGGTGTGAAATTGTTCTGCGATATTGGCTAAGTTTAAAAATTGGTTGAAGGCTTTAGCGAAAGGTACCAGTTCTTCGTCTGGTAAAGCGGTTAATAATACCAGCATTTGCTCGCGAGAGGCTTCGTCACCCTGGCGAGATTTTTTTGCTAAAATCCGAATTTGTTCTACTTTTTCTAAAAATGCATCACCTAAATGGTTTTGCATTGTTTCGCCTAATATTTGGCCTAAATGCCCCACATTTGATCGAAGTGACGCATACATATCTGCCGTTTGCTCTGTCATACTTACTCCCGAAAAAAAGAACGATCTTGCCAATATCTCTTACATCACAATACCCAGCGTATCAAAATCGGTCAATACACTGGCACTGTATTTTGTAATTTTATTTCGTAAAAATGTTACATTTTGCTGTCAAATCTAATTCATTATAGGTGTCTACTTGATGCAGGCGTGGTAAATCATCTTTTTGATTAATTCTACCGTCGGCGTTAAGTATTCTAAGCCAATAAATTCATCTGGCTGGTGGGCTTGATTAATGCTTCCCGGGCCCAGTACCAGTGTTTGACAGCCTAGCTTGTTAATATAAGGTGCTTCTGTCGAGTAGTTGACCACTTCGGCTTGACTGCCTGACAACTCAGCCACTAATTTGGTCCATGGATTATCTGCTTTTCCAGCAAACGATTCCGCCCCAGGGTACAAAGTGCTGACACTAATACTGCCAGGATATTCTTTACTAATATCAGATAAGTAGTTCAGTACCATTAATTCAAGATCAGCTAGCTCCATTCCTGGTAAAGGACGAATATCTAAATGCAAATCACAGCAACCACAAATACGGTTTGCGGCATCACCGCCATGAATATGGCCAAAGTTCATGGTTGGGTAGGGGACTGTAAATGCGTCTTCGCGATAGTTTTCACTTAAATGCTGTTTTAGTAGCATTAGTTTACTAATGACTTTATGCATCACTTCAATGGCATTTAATCCACGTGCTGGGTCAGAAGAGTGACCACTACGACCGATTACGCGAATACCTTGAGCTAAATGACCCTTGTGCATATAGACAGGCTTTAAGCTGGTGGGTTCACCAATAACCGCATAATCAGGTGCGACAACTTTAGAGTCGGCAAATGCTTTAGCGCCGCTCATGGTTGTTTCTTCGTCGGCACTAGCAAAAATTGTTAACGGCCGCTTAAATTGATCCAGTGGCATGTCTTTTAAGGCTTCAAGTACTAATGCAAAAAAGCCTTTCATGTCACAAGTGCCTAAGCCATACCAGCGATTGTCTTTTTCAACCATCTCAAATGGACTTTGGCTCCAACGGCCTTCATCAAAGGGCACTGTATCGGTATGGCCTGCAAGTAAAAGCCCACCGTTGCCAGAGCCTATTCTAGCAATAAGATTTTGCTTGTTGCGCGAGTCTTCTACTGTGGGGGTTTCACATTCAAACCCAAGCTCACTAAACCAGCTTTGTAACAAATTGATAACTGCATGGTTACTCATATCGTGTTCAGCTTCGAGTGCACTGACTGATGGCGCTGCAATCAGCTGTGTAAAACAACTTTTTAGATTTGGGAGTGTGATCATGGGTTATCCTAAAAATAATATGTAAAATACTTATTCACATATATTGCATAATTAATGTTGTGTGGTAGTCTAGCAAACAGCATTAACCGACACCATAAATTGAACATTAGAAATGAAAATAAATATGTGCTTTTTCGCTATTAAATCCACTATATCAATAATCAACGCTAACTTCCTGCGACGATAGTCCTAAATTAGACGACTCCCGTCTAAATAGGCTATGCTGACACTTTCTATCATTATCAAAAAGAAAACAAACTTATGAAAAGCATCGCAATTATTGGCGCCAGTGGTTACACGGGTGCTCAAATCACCTCGTTGATTAACGCAGACAGCAACCTCAGCGTTCAAGGGTTGTATGTGTCGGAAAACAGTTTAGATAAAGGCCGTAAATTAGCCGACTTATACCCTATTTATAGCCACATGGCTTACACGCTATCGCCGCTAACAGATGATGCAAAAAAGCAAATTGTAGCGCAAGCTGATGCAGTCGTATTAGCGACTGAACATTCAGTAAGCCTAGAGCTTGCCGCTTGGTTTTACCAGCAAGGTCTAGCGGTATTTGATCTCAGTGGCGCATATCGTTTTGCAGATGTAGCACAGTATCCTAAATGGTACGGTTTTGAGCATACTCACCCAGATGTATTAGCTCAGGCAGTGTACGGTTTAGCAGAGTGGAACAGTGAGCAAATTAAACAAACCAGAATGATAGCCGTGCCTGGTTGTTACCCAACGGCATCATTAACAGCTTTAAAGCCATTAAAGTCGTTATTAACGTCGGCTTATCCGGTTATTAATGCCGTCAGTGGAGTCACTGGTGCGGGTCGTAAAGCGCAATTGAATACCAGTTTTTGTGAAGTCAGCTTAACGCCATACGGTGTATTAGGCCACAGACACCAGCCAGAAATTGCCACACACTTAGGTCAAGAAGTGATTTTTACGCCGCATTTAGGCAACTTTAAGCGTGGTATTTTAGCGACGATAACCGTGCAGCTAAAGCCGGGTACGACGGAAGCTGATGTGATCAAAGCTTATAGCGTGTATGACAATGCGCCAATTGTAACGGTTAAGCACAATCAATTCCCTAAATTGGATGATGTCGTCAATACCCCTAATTGTCATTTAGGTTGGAAGTATGATGTTAATAGCGGTTACTTAGTGGTTGCTAGTGCGATAGACAATCTAATGAAAGGCGCTGCGAGCCAAGGGCTACAGTGTATTAAAATTCATTTCGGCGTGTAATCGAACCACATTAGTTAAGGAATAACAGTAATGACTACAAAATCAGTGTTAGTACTCAAAGTCGGTGGCGCTTTACTACAATGTGAAATGGGTATGGCGCGCTTAATGACCGCGGCAGCAGAAATGCTTGCAGCAGGCCAACAAGTGATATTAGTTCATGGCGGAGGTTGTTTAGTTGACGAACAGCTCACTGCAAATGGTAAAGAAACCATTAAATTAGACGGTCTACGTGTCACGCCAGCAGATCAAATTCCAATAGTTGTTGGTGCGCTAGCTGGTACTTCAAACAAAATCCTACAGGCCGCTGCCGCAAAAGCTGGCATTGTAAGCGTAGGCATGAGCTTAGGCGATGGTAATACCGTAAGTGCAAAAATTAAAGATGAGCGCTTAGGCCTTGTTGGTGAAGTTGAGCCAAAAGATGCTACTTACTTAACCTTTATTCTAAGCCAGGGTTGGTTGCCAATTTGTAGCTCAATCGCTATTTCTAGCCAAGGTGAGATGTTAAACGTTAACGCTGACCAAGCCGCAACAGCCTTAGCCAAATTAGTTAATGGCACACTAGTGTTATTGTCAGACGTATCAGGCGTATTAGACGGTAAAGGGCAATTAATTCACAGCTTAAATAAAAGTGAAATCGAACATCTTGTTGCCCAAGGGGTGATTGAAAAAGGCATGAAAGTTAAAGTGGAAGCCGCTTTAGAAGTAGCCCAATGGATGGGTAAACCTGTGCAAGTTGCTTCGTGGCGTGATGCCGAACAGTTAAAAACCTTAGTCAAAGGTGGGTCCGTCGGGACTCAAATACAACCTTAATGGAGTAGTCGTATATGCAGCACCTATTGTCGATAAAAGAGTTAACTCAATCTCAGCTTTTAGCCATTATTGAATTGGCGAAAAAAATTAAGAATAACCCAACTGAGTATCGTCGTGCTTTAGATGGTAAAAGCGTTGTGATGTTGTTTGAAAAGCCATCACTGCGCACTCGAGTCAGCTTCGATATTGGCATTAATAAATTAGGTGGTCACTGCTTATACTTAGATCAACAAAATGGCGCATTAGGCCAGCGTGAGACAGTGGCAGACTTTGCGACTAATATTTCATGTTGGGCCGATGCTATTGTCGCCAGGACATACTCCCATACCACTATTGAACAGTTAGCGCAGCATGGCACGGTACCAGTAATTAATGCTTTGTCAGACCTGTATCATCCTTGCCAAGCCCTGGCCGACTTTTTAACATTATCGGAGCAGTTTGATGATGTAAGCCAAGCTAAACTGGCTTATGTTGGTGACGGTAATAACGTTACCCATTCATTGATTTATGGTGCAGCTATTTTAGGGATGACCATGACAGTGATTTGTCCTGAAGGGGCATTCCCTGATGCACTAATCGTGACTGAAGCACAAGCGTTAGCAAAGCAAAATGGTGGTAAGTTAACTCTTAGTGCTGATATTAATGCTATTGAAGGCCATGATGCTATTTACACTGATACGTGGATTTCAATGGGTGATGAAACCCCATTAGCGGATATCAAAGCACGTTTTGCTCCTTATCAAGTCAATAGTGAACTAATGACTAAAGCTGGCGCTAAATTCTTTATGCATTGCTTACCAGCGCATCGCGGCGTGGAAGTGACAGATGAAGTGATGGATAGTCAAGGCTCATTAATTTTACATCAAGCAGAAAACCGTATGCATGCGCAAAATGCAGTATTAGTCACCTTATTAAGTTAGTCACCTTATTTTAGTTATTCAAAAGATTAAGACAATAGTGCCGTTGGCGTTATTAACATTGACCATATACGTAATCGATTCTAGGAAATAAACATGTCTAATGCAGTGAAAAAAACCGGTGTTAAAAAAGTGGTATTGGCATATTCAGGTGGTTTAGATACCTCGGCTATTATCCCATGGTTAAAAGAAACCTATGATGACTGCGAAATCATCGCATTTTGTGCCGACGTAGGCCAAGGTGAAGAAGAACTCGTTGGCTTAACAGAAAAAGCCTTAGCGTCCGGTGCAAGCGAATGTCATATCGTTGACTTAAAAGAAGAGTTTGTTGCTGATTACATTTACCCAACTATTGCAACGGGTGCTATTTACGAAGGTACTTACTTACTTGGAACTTCAATGGCCCGCCCAATTATTGCCAAAGCGCAAGTTGAAGTGGCTCGTAAAGTTGGAGCCGATGCAGTGTGCCATGGTTGTACTGGTAAAGGTAATGACCAAGTCCGTTTTGAAGGCTGTTTTGCCGCACTAGCACCAGATTTAAAAGTGATTGCACCATGGCGTGAATGGGAAATGCGTAGCCGTGAAGACTTACTGGATTACCTTGCTGAACGTGGCATCAAAACCAGTGCGTCAGCCACTAAAATTTATAGTCGCGATGCAAACGCATGGCACATTTCGCATGAAGGCGGCGAGTTAGAAGATCCGTGGAACGAGCCATCAAAAGGCGTATGGACGCTGACCGTAGCCCCAGAAGATGCACCAAACGAAGCAGAATATGTGTCGTTAGCGATTAAAAATGGCCGTGTTACTCATGTAAATGATCAAGCACTATCACCGTATGCCGCCCTAATGACGTTAAATGATATTGCTGCTAAGCACGGCGTTGGTCGTATCGATATTACTGAAAACCGTTTAGTGGGTATGAAATCTCGTGGTTGTTACGAAACGCCAGGCGGCACCGTGATGTTTGCTGGTCTGCGTGCTATTGAAGAATTAGTATTAGACAAAACCAGCCGCACATGGCGCGAGCAAATTGCTGGTCAAATGTCGCATCTAGTGTACGACGGTCGTTGGTTTACACCTTTATGCAAATCACTTATTGCAGCGTCCGACTCATTAGCTGAATCCGTTAACGGTGATGTAGTGATTAAGCTTTATAAAGGCCAAGCAACAGCCGTTAAAAAGCGTTCACCAAACAGCTTGTATTCAGAAGCCTTCGCGACCTTTGGTGAAGATGACGTATACGATCAAAAACACGCTGAAGGCTTTATCCGTTTGTATTCCTTAGCGAGTCGTATTCGTGCGCTAAATACTAAATAGACCAAGCGGCAACAATATAAAGGCGCTGTTAAGCGCCTTTCTTATAATTGCTTTTGTCAAACAGAGAGTCATTACAAGAAAGGGAATATGATACAAGCTGAACTAGGAATATAGAGTCTAGTTCAGATTATCTACATTATTGAACGATAATATTAACACAGAGGATACCGACATGGCGTTATGGGGCGGAAGATTTCAAGGCGAAACCAGTGCACTTTTCAAGTTGTTTAATGACTCACTGCCGGTTGATTATCGCTTATTTGAACAAGACGTTGTCGGTTCAATCGCATGGGCAGATGCCATTGCCAGCGTCGGTATTATTACCGCTAAAGAATGTGTCGATTTAAAAGCAGCCTTAAATGAATTGCTCCTCGAAGTAGCTAATGATCCACAGGCTATTATCAGTAACGGCGCCGAAGACATTCACAGCTTTGTTGAACAAATGCTGATTGCCAAAGTCGGCGATTTAGGTAAAAAACTGCACACCGGCCGCTCACGTAACGACCAAGTCGCGACCGATTTAAAATTGTGGTGCAAAAAAGAAGGTGCAGCATTACTCGCGCGTTTAGGCACATTACACGCCGAACTTATTGCCCTTGCTGAGCGTGAAGTGGATGCAGTAATGCCGGGTTATACCCATTTACAACGTGCGCAACCTGTCACTTTTGGCCATTGGGCGCTAGCTTATGTCGAAATGTATGAACGTGATATTAGCCGTTTGCAAGATGCACTAGGCCGTGCTGATTCTTGTCCGTTAGGTTCAGGCGCATTGGCAGGTACTGCCTATCCGATTGATCGTTACGCATTAGCATCAGCATTGAACTTTGCTCGGCCAACGTTAAACAGCTTAGACAGCGTGTCAGATCGTGACCACGTCGTTGAATTGTGTAGCGCGGCGTCAATCAGCATGATGCATTTAAGCCGTATGGCTGAAGACTTAATTTTCTTCAACTCTGGCGAAGCTAATTTTATCTCACTAGCGGATGAAGTGACCTCTGGCTCATCACTAATGCCCCAAAAGAAAAACCCAGATGCATTAGAGTTAATTCGTGGTAAAACTGGCCGTGTTTATGGCAGTTTAATGGGTATTTTAACCACCATGAAAGCCCTGCCCCTTGCGTACAACAAAGACATGCAAGAAGACAAAGAAGGCCTGTTTGATGTGGTCGACAGTTGGGCTATTTGTTTAGATATGGCGGCGCTAGTATTGTCTGGCTTAACTGTAAATCGTCCACAAGCATTAGTCGCTGCACAACAAGGCTATGCAAATGCTACTGAGCTGGCAGACTATCTTGTGGCCAAAGGTATGCCGTTCCGTGAGGCCCATCATGTGGTCGGTGAGGTGGTGGTATTTGCGATTGCACAGCAAAAACCAATTGAAGACTTAAGCGTTGCTGAGTTACAAAAATTTGCCAAAGTGATTAGCGATGATGTGTATCCAAACCTAACGATTGAAGCATGTTTAGAAAAGCGTGACGTATTAGGTGGCACTGCTATTAACCAAGTTCAAGCAGCTATTGCGGCGAAAAAAGCTTAACTAATTTATTGATGAAGCTAGCAAAATAATTGTGCAGCTAGACTTTAAAGATAGTCTGAAAGCCCTGTCGGCATTAAGTCGACAGGGTTTTTTAATCTTTTATGCTGCCCCTGTTGGTATTGAATGATGTTTTTCTGAGTGTGAGTCACCTAAATTCAGGTAAACGTGTTGCAGACTTTTCTTAAGCTAGTCTCAAACCAGTGTTAAATTTCTCTCAAACGTTTATAAAATACTTCTCAAAGCGATTCTAAAAGTTACTTCAAATGCAGTTCAAATAATTTTTATTCTATATTGGAGTAAAAGCTTAAAACATACGTGTTAAAGCTTACAGCCACCATCTGATCCTTGTTAGCGCCTGTTAGTAATATCTCTCATGATATCGACCACTAACCAATACTTTTGATTCAAACACCACAGTGTTGTGTGGTGCATAAAGCTGAATTTTTAAGGGTTGCATTGTTTTATTTCTGCTCTATGTTGATGTTGGCGTTGTAATAAAAAAACATCAATTCGATAACAAAAATATAAAAAATACTAATACGGCGGAAGCCGATGTAGCGAAAATATAAGGACAACCCGATGAAAAAATCTCTATTATTACTGTTAGCTGGCTTATTAAGTGGCGCAACACAGGCGGCAGTGGATGGCTATCCTGTGGTGTTAATTCACGGTTTTCAGCCAGACAACTTACAAAGCAAACCGACTGGGGAGAAGGTGAGTGAGAATGGTGCTCAATATTGGGCACAGTATTGGCTTGACCGTGCAGACGAGCGTATTGATTGGCCGTCGCAAGAGCGCATCGCAAATAAGATCACTAGCCAATATGTGTGGCCTAAATTACAGCAGTTGTCGAGAGCAGGTACATGCGACAGTGGTTGTGTATTTGTCACCCATTCTACAGGTGATTTAGTTATGCGCTATATTATCGATAACCAAGCTTTATGGTTACAAAATGCTGGTTTAAAACCACTTAATATCGTTACAACCTTTGATTTTTCTGGTGCGGGTGGCGGTGTTGAACTAGCCGATTTAGCCGCAAATGTTGCCAGTGGTTCAGGTTTGTTAGATGGCACGCTAAAACTGGCAGTATCGTTATGGCTAGGTGAATTACCGTCGTCATCCAATATTGGGGTATTGAATGACTTACGGGTAAATACTGCGCGTCAACTCGCAGCATTTCCTAGTAGCAGAGTTCCGCGTTTGCGTTTTGCTGGTGCGGGTTCTGACTTTTTAGGGGTAACAGGGGCATTTTTACCGGGTAAAGATGATGGCGTAGTGGCTAGCCATTCGAGTTGTGGCGCAGCATCAGTAGGCAGCTATAACAGTTGTTCTCGTAGTGTGGCATTTGATGGCAAGCTAACCTCAACAAGTGGCCCAAGTGGATTTATGCCATATCACTATCCGATGTTGATGAGTGAAGGTTATAGCCACGGAGACACTATTTTGAATAGCGCTAAAGATGAAGTTACAGCAGCTAATAGCCGCGGCAGTTATTTAAATGGTGATAACCTGCAGTTTTCCACCTATGACGAAAAACGTGGCTGGTGGATATTTAGTTCACGTTATAGAGTGGTTAATAATTCGAATAAAACCAGTATGTCAGCACTGGTATATCAAGCGGCTAACTAAGCGTATATGAAATATAAAAAAGTCGTAATAATCATCTCCCTGCTTATTGTTGTAGCAGGGTATGGGATTTACAGTTACACCGCTGAGTCGACACTTACGTTTTCTCCGCCAGTGGTTGCTTCTGCGCCGGTCGATGTTTTATCTGTGCAGCCAAAAGCAGTAAAACAGATGAAACCTAAACAGATAACGGTGGTTGAAAAAATTCCGCAACCGATCAGTGACAGTTTTCAACTCATGGCTGAAGCTTACGCTAGCGAGCTAACTTTACCCTCTTATTCAATCCCGTTAACGACAGACGATAGTCACCTACTTAATCCTAACGCTTATATTCCGCAGTCGGTGTTATTACAAGATGGCGCTAGTGCTAGTATTATTCTGTCTAAATATCGCTTTAGTTTTCCTGAACCTGTGGTTATCAAACTTGATGTAAAGGGGTTGCAGATTAATGGCGCGAGTGCGGCATTACGCAGTGAGCTCAATGATGAGGCAGAGACGTTAATTAGTACTGCTATGTTAGGTGCCGATGGCGAATGGGCAATACAACTTAATGCAGAAGAAGATTGGAACGGCCCGATGGAAGTGAGTGTGACCTTTCGTGCTAAGGGCAAAAAGCAAATACTAAAAACCGGCATTGAGTATAGCCATCCTACGGCAACTATTACGGGTGTTGAAGAGATACGAGCGGAGGGGAGTGATATGTTGATCCCTGTAAAGCTTGATGTTGAACGGGCTGGTTATTATCGTTTGCGGGCTAACTTATATAGCGTAGATAAACAGCCTATTGCATTGCTAACCGGCTCAGAAAAGCTGGCAGAAGGTTCGGTGGTAATGGATCTTAAAGCCTATAAAGGGGTTTTAACACAACATAAAGGCCCTTATGTTCTGCGTACATTTGTGTTGGAGCGCCGACCTGCAGTGCCAGGTGAGTTAACTCAGTATGGCCACAGTGAAGAGCCTGCCTATAAATTAGGTGATTTTGCGGTTGAATCGTTATCTGACGAGCCATGGCAACCCGATGAGCAAGAAATGCAGCGACTTGAGTTTTTGCAAAAAATGGCAGGAGATTAAGATTTAACCATTATTGTTTTCTGTTACTTACATTATCTAAAGCCCGTGTTAGTTAATAAGGCGGGCTTTTTTATGTATAGATAACGTCAACATTGCCATGTTTACAGTATTAGGTCGTGTAAAAATAGCTCAGTCTCTTGGTTATTCCAACAGTTTCGATGTGTTTTTGAAATCAATTCTATACTGAAACTGGCATCATTGTTTATTTAAGAAAATACACTTTAATGACAATAAATCGACGTTGGGAGGAGATATATTGTTAGATTATTTTGCATTTGGGATTTATTTTTTGTAGCAACCTTTATTTTCTAAAGGTCATTAGTTCTGGCGTGCGAGGGGCGTAGCAAATAGTCGTGGTTAATACTTTGCGTTAGGGCGGGTTATTCATCTTGCGCGAGTTGTACTTGATTTCGCCCGCCACGCTTAGCACCATACATCGCCATATCTGCTCGGCTAAAAAGGTCTTGGATTACCTTGTCTCCGGCGGTTAATGAACTTACACCAATAGACACAGTAACATTAATGTTGTTATTTGTTTTAGTGGTATGAAATGAGTATTTGGCAATATGCTCTCGAACACGCTCAGCAATGATCATTGCACCTTCACTGTCGGTCATCGGTAAGATGATAGTAAACTCCTCACCACCAATTCTGGATAATGAGTCCGATTGGCGCAGTAAATCACTGCATATTTGGGCAAACTGTTTAAGTATGCTATCTCCGCCCTCATGGCCAAAATTGTCATTAATCACCTTAAAGTAATCGATGTCGATAACCAGTAAGGATAACTGTTGATTAAATCTGATTGCTCTAGCGCATTCTTGTTTTGCTAATTGGTTATATGAGCGACGATTATGTACGCCTGTAAGCTGATCGGTATTAACGAGGCTTTCAATATGCTGATGAGCATCTTCTAATGATTTTTGGGCTTGTTTTAACAGCGTAATGTCGACACCCATAATGATAATATTACCGCTATCTAGATTGATTCTGGTCATTTTAAACCAGCGCCCGTCTAATAAGTCGGTTTCATACTGATTGAGTGCTTTTTCTGTATGCAGCGAATGTACATTACTAAGCCATTGTTCGAAGTCGTTGGTGTTGATCACCACACCTTGCTTGGTTTCCCAAGCATGACGAAGTAAATCACTGGCTTTTCTTCCTATAGCTTGTTCTCTTGTAACGCCAAAAATACTAGCATAATGTTGATTACAATAGATTACCTCTTTATCGCTATTGATCACGCCTAAACAATTTGGAGTAACATCTATTGCTTCTAACAAGATAGATTCTAAATTGGCTGGCGGACTTTTTGGCATGGGATACTCAACAATGTGACAATACGTTTTTGCCATTATAAGTGAAAATATCTACAATTTGTTAACGAACTGGCTTTGCTATTACACTGCTTCAGAGAAAAACCTCTTACCACCTGTTTTAATTGATATTAGTTGAAGAGTTATAATAGATAAAACAGTATTTTGTCAGTCATTACTTATGAGGTCGACGATGTTCTATAGGCATAAAAAAGCCCAGTCATTATCGCTAAGACTGGGCTGTTAATGCAGATTGATTACACTTTAGTTAGCGCGCTTTTTAAGTCGCTAGGTCTCATTGGGATTTTACGTAAACGTACACCGACGGCTTGGTAAATTGCATTCGCAATTGCTGGTGCAACAGGAGTTACTGCCGGCTCACCTAATCCAGACGGTGGCATTTTACTCGGAATAAACTCAATTTTAACTTCTGGAGTTTGGCCTAAACGCAATGGAGTGTAGGTATCGAAGTTTGAATCTTTATACTGACCATTAAGCAGTTCAGTACCTTCATACAAGGCCATCGATAATCCCCATAATGCTGCGCCCTGACACTGAGCTTCTGCACCATTAGGGTCAACAATAATACCGGCATCGATAGCAATATACAGTTTCTGCACATTGACTATACCGTTGGTTTTGTCGACGTGAACCTGTACCGCACACGATACCCATGTTGGCATATCACGTTCTTGTCCAAATGTTGATGCAATACCAAGTGCAGTATCTTTGGCTTGTGGCGTACCCCAACCAATCATTTCGGCTGCTTTTTTCAGAACCGCTGCTTGTCGTGCTGCGCCGCCCTCTGCAACAGGTGTCGTACCTGCGTTGCGGCCTTCGGCAATTAGCATGTCTAAACGGAATTGTAATGGATCTTTACCCGCATGATGTGCGGCTTCGTCCATAAAGCTTTCAACAGCCCAACTAGTCCAACCTGGTCCTACAGAACGTAACCAACCAGGTCTGAAGGTTGCGATGGCAAGATCGTTTGATACCGCACGTACTTTTTGTGCGCCAACGCTATACCAATGGTCTGCGCCTGCAATTGAAAACGGATCAAATGGTTCGCCATTAGTGCCTTTTGGCATAAAGCCTGGGGCTAATACTTGGGTTGGCCAACCTGCGGTTGCGTGATGTTCCATGGCAGTAACGGCTTTTTTGTCGTCAAAGGCCATTTTTAATTGTTGTACTGATGCCGAGCGCGCACTATCAAATAGCATGTCTTGTGGACGCATCATCACCATTTTGACCGGTTTACCGCCTAGCGCTTTTGAGGTCAATGCAGCTGGAATAGTGTAATCGCCGTTAAGTCTGCGGCCAAAGCCACCGCCTAACATGTAGCTACGAATAACAATATTAGCTTCATCTTCGCCTAATGCTGTTGCTAGTACAGGTAGCGTAAGCGATTGCCACTGACAACCTGAATGCACTTCCCATATGCCGTTTTGGTTTTTAAATACCAAAGCATTAAGCGGTTCCATTTGCGCATGCAGTACCGTGCTGGTGATATATTCTTCTGCAATAGTACTTTTCGCACTCGCAAATACTGGACCAGTGTCAGTATTGCCAGTGTCTAAAATACTGCCTTTGGTTTGGTCGCCAAGTAATTGCTTACCATGAGCAATAATGTCTGCTTCAGACACGTTGGCCGTTTCGCCAGCATCCCAGGTTACTTTTACCAGTTTTGAGGCTTTTTGGGCTGCAGTAAAGCTGCTGGCAATAACCATTAACCAACCGGGAACGCTACCACTTGCATCATCTAGTACGATAGTTTGCTGATAACCTTTAACTGCTTTGGCAGCAGAGTCGTCAAACTTAACCACTTTAGAGCCATATCTAGTCGGTGGTAAAATAGGATTGGCGTACACCATGCCATCAACTTTTGCGTCGATACCAAAGATGGTTTTTCCGTTGGTTTTGTTAGCAATATCAAGTGATGTTACTTGCTGGCCAACCAGTTTAAGGTCTGCATTTGGCTTAAGTGGCAGAGTTTTCAATTCTTCTTCGGTAAACTGGCGGGTTAGGCCCATCGTCACTAATTCGCCGAAAGTCAACTCGCCTTTGCTGGAAATAATTTTACCGTTACTGGCTTTACAGTCTTTTGCTGCAATGCCCCATTTTTTAGCCGCAGCTTCAATTAATGCAGTACGACCAGCCGCACCAGCTTGACGATATACCGGCCAGCTTTGCGAAATAGACCAGCTACCACCCGTAACCATGTAACCCCAACGCGGGTCACTGTCGACATGGATAATTTCAATATCATCCCAAGACGCTTCAAGTTCATCAGCAAGAATACGCGCAATAGCGGTACCCACATGTTGACCCATTTCGGAGCGCATAATGTTGACTTTGATTTTGCCAGCTGTGTCGATTGAGTACCATAAAGAAGGCTCGTAAATGTCGCCTTCACTTGGTAATACTTTACCGTCTGGACTGGCAGGATCCATCGCTGCCATCAAATGGCGAGGAAAACCAAAGCTGACACCGACCGCTGTCATGGCAATTAAAAAACCGCGGCGGGTCATGCCCGCTGATCCACGTTTAGGCAGTCTGCTCATCGTTGCTCTCCTTGATTGAGTTTGCGGCTTCATGAATGGCGCTACGAATACGCACGTAGGTCATACAACGACATAAATTTCCGCCCATCACAGCGTCAATATCTTTGTCTGAAGGCTCTGGAATGTCTTTCAACAATGCCGCAGCTTGCATAATTTGGCCCGACTGACAGTAACCACATTGTGGTACTTGCAGTTTTTGCCAAGAAATTTGTAATGGATGATCGCCTTTTTCTGACAACCCTTCAATCGTAGTGATTTCAGCGCCTTCAACTGACGATATAGGTGTAATACATGAACGTGTTGCCCGCCCGCCTACATGAACTGTACAGGCACCGCAAGTGCCTATACCGCAACCAAACTTGGTGCCTGTCATGTCAAGTTCGTCACGAATTACCCACAGTAGAGGAGTATCACTCTCTACGTCGGCAGTCATCGGCTTGCCGTTTAAAATAAATTTTGCCATTGTCACTTCTCCAGTGAATTAGTGCTCAAATCGGGGTTGATTGCGGATCTCGCCCACTTGTTGTTGTAATTTAGGCCAGGTGTTTTCCCCAGCTGCTTGACGTAAATAGGCTGCTATTGCGCTAATATCTTTATCGGTAAGTGCATCACGAAATCCTGGCATTACTACGCCACTGATACCTTGATCGTTGCGAACACCATCCAATATTACGTTAATTAGGTTGGCTGGATCATTTAGATGGGTTGCCGAACCAATAGTAATTAATGGGCGGCCTTTAACTAATTGGTCGCTACTATAATGACACGCTTGGCAAGCAGTGGCATATAAACGTGCCCCTTCATCAATTCGTTGATCCGGTTGTTGGTGTTGCGCCGCTAATGCAGCGTGTAAAGTACTGCTAGATTGTGGCTCATCAGTGTCATTTGTGCGAGCTAGATCAGCAAAATAACCACTAATTGCCTGAATATCACTTTCTGGCAGGGCTGATAAACCTTTGTGCATTACCGGTGCCATTGGACCGGCTGCACTGCCGTGGTAAACCGAGTTACCTGTAGTAAGGTATTCGTAAAAATCTTGCGAGCGCCAAGGGATCGGTGAAGTGCTTGTAGAGGTTAATGACGGTGCTATCCAGCCATCAATAGGTGCACCTTGATACATTTGTGCGTATTTCTCGCCGCCCAAGGCGTTTCGAGGTGTATGACATGCACCACAGTGAGCAATACCTTCAGCAAGGTAAGCACCACGATTCCATTCTGCTGACTTATGTGCATTAGCTTGAAATGTTTCAGTATCGGCAAATAACAACTTCCAACCTGCCTGAAGGGCACTTATGTTTAGCGGAAAAGGAATACCATTTTCTTTTTTGACTTGGTACACAGCAGGAACTGAGGTCATGATGTAAGCGTAAATAGCGCTAATATCATCGTCGGTCATTTTATTAAAATGCTCGTACGGGAACGCCGGTAATAAATGATGTCCGTCGCGGCTTACGCCTGTACGCATCGCGCGGGCAAAAGCTACTTCAGACCAGCTACCAATACCCGTTTCAACATCTGGGGTAATATTGCTTGAATAAATAGTGCCAAACTCGGAATGCATTTCATAGTTACCCGCATAAGCCGAACCACCAGGCGGTGTATGACACGTGCTGCAATAGCCCGCAGCAGCAAGAATTTTGCCTTGTTCGATAACTTGTGAAGAGTAATCTGGATTAACAGTGGGTGTAATGGGCTCTATTGAAGGGTTATAAGCATACAAACTGAATAAGCCTAGTCCAACAATAGCTGCGCCACATACGCCATAAACGATGCGTTTTAGCATATTTCATTGCCTTAATTTAAATAAAAATTGGTATTTAGAAGGGAATATTTCATCTGATATTCCCTGTTCGACTGCGTATTATTGTGATGGGTCAAATATTAATCCTAAGCAAGGGGGGATCCTTTGTCTAGTATGATATTGACCGATCTTTTGGTGTATTAGAATAAAATAATACATGACTGTGCGGATGAGTAATACGAGGATAGTGAAATAATTGGTTTTAGTTAATTTGCTGTTAACTAAACGTTTTGCAGGTTGACGCTATGTTGCGTGAATCTTGGCGATCTATGACTAATGTGAGTGGGCTAAGTTGGATTGATGTGCCATTGGTGCATCGACTAAAAACGTGACCTTCTTTGCACACATATACTGATGTTAATCGGTTACTCATTCCTCAGTTAGCAGCTTGTTCTATTGTCATTCTAATATGTAAGCGAACGACTATTTTCTATGATTATGCCTTTAATTAAGGTGTGTTTTCTCTGCTATTTTGCTCTACAACAATGATTTTCCATAATACTGACGATTTACCAGCGTGCTGATGATATTACCGCGCGAGTTAGTACATTGTTCGGTCACAGATTGAGGGTTATTTTTAAAGCTTATTGATAATCTACTTGTAATAACTAAGCATATTCAGGATAATTAATGCAAATCATTATCATTTGCGTTAATCAGCTTTGGACTGTATCAAATGGAACTTGTCAGTGTATCTTCTTTATGGCTTGGTTGTTTGTTTGCCTATTTGGCATCTGACAAACAACAACTTGTTAGTTTATCGTTCCCTAAATTATTGGCATGGAGCCTATGCTGTATGGCGGTGTTATTTGCTGTGTGGGGGTTTAGCCATACATACAGCGTACTCGTGGCCAGTTTAGTGGTGCTAATTTGTATGATGACGATGTGGATATTACTGGTGCTGGTGGCATCGCATTATAAAGGTCGGAGTATCTGGGTGAGCTCTCTAGGTTTTGCATTGTTTGTCAGTATTATGCTTGTAGGAGCTAAATAATCATGTGGCCTAAGTCTGTTGCCGCATTTTTGTGGGGATTATTACTGGCAATAAGCTTAATTACTATTGAGTTTAGAGTCTTACCTGTTGATGTTGATGCAAAACTATTTATTGGCCTTATGCTGGGTTTTTGCGTGTGGGTTGGGGTGATGGCATTTTGTTATAGCCGTAATAGCGCAAAAGCGGCCAGTGTCGTGTGTGCTAAATGGCTTGTGGTCAGCAGCCTTGTCAATGCGCTGTTATTTCTCTCTCAAACCTAAGTTATGAATACCTCAATGAAATCTGATTCTCCAGAACAACACAAAGTGATTAAAAATCTGATCGAAGCTCATAGTTGGCTTGGGTTAATCATCTCACCTTTACTGTTTTTAGTTTTTTGGGCTGGTGCAGTGACTTTGTTTCACGATGAAGTTACGCAATGGGCTATTACGCCACATCATCCGGTCGATAATTCCCAAGCCGATATTCCTTTAGCGAAGCTTGTCGAACAACAGCTGGCTCAATACCCCGTTGATCAAACTGGCCGTTTTCGGATAAACATGCCGACAGCGCTAGTACCTTATTATATTTTCTACTTCGATGTGTTTGGAGACGCTCCTGAACCGGACCGTCAGTCGATGGCGATATTGGTTGATCCTAAAAGCGGTAAAACTGTGGCGGGTAAAGATGACTTTTACTTATCGCAATTTATTTACCGCTTGCATTACAACCTTGATTTACCTGGTGGCAGTTATCTTATTGGTATTGTGACGCTGATTTTTTTGTTTGCACTCGTGTCAGGTATTTTTATCCATGCGCGTAAATTACTGAAACATTTCTTTTTGTATCGCGTTGATAAACAGCGCCGGGATAAATTACTCGATATCCATACCGTGGTCGGGGTAATGACACTGCCTTTTACCTTAATGTATGCCTTAAGTGGCTTAATTCTTAACTTGGCGATTGTATTTCAATTGGCCTTTGTAATGTTTATTTATCAGGGCGATCAACAAGCATTATTTAATGATGCCGGTTTTAATCGAACCAGTGAACCCCGCAGTGAAATACCATTGGAGATGAGTAACGCATTTAGCTTAATTGAGCAAACTCAGCAGCAACCTAATGTTGAGTTACGGAATATTATTTTCCATCATTACGGCGCTGATAATGCTCTGGTACAAGTGCGTGGAACCGACACGGTTAATTTTGCTCAACGAGATGAAGTGACCTACCGGGTGCAAGATGGCTCTGTGATGGATAAGGTTAACGCCGATAATTACAATGTATTTCGCCAAGGTAGAGATGTACTGGTGAGCTTACATTTTAGTAACTTTGCCGGGGTAGATATTCGTATTTTGTACTTCATTTTGGCGATGGCGATAAGTGCCATGATTGTTACGGGTAATATGTTATGGCTCGATAAGCGCCGCTCTCAGCGCCATACATCACCGCGTAGCCTCGCCATTGTTAGCGCCATAACCTTAGGTGGCTGTGGTGGCATTATTGTGGCGACAGCCGTTGGCTTTTTGTGTGAGCGATTATTGCCAGCCACTTTGCCAGGACGCAACGAGTGGCTTATAGGTTGTTTTGTCGTGTCGTTATTAGCGGTGATGTTGTACAGCATTAAAGTGAATGATACTAAGCGTCATATTAGCCAGCTACTGCTTTTAACCAGTGGCATATTAGTGGTAACAATATTGGCTGATTGGATAATGTTTTCTGAACCCATAATAGCGTTATGGCATAGCGGTTACCGTGGTGTTATTGGGGTGCAGATTGGCATGGGATTAATTGCTGTTGTATGTATTTATACAGCATCTAGACTCGCCACCGTGAATCAAACCACTTATCTGAAAAATATATAATGGTAATCTAATCGACATTTTTAAATACAACTTTGCCAGCGATAATCAATCGCAGGCAAAGATAGTATTTAAAGCGATTACCTATAGTAGGTCAAATAATAAAACAGTAGACCGGTCGTCTGTAGTGTTTATTAACGTAATAGTTTGTACATTAGTTATTTTTGCACCATCACCCGGATTCAATGTTTCAGTGCCAAGGGTTAATACTCCAGCCACTTGGTGTACATAGACTTTTCGCGATGCGGCTATTGTGTAAGTCAGTTCAGACTTAGGCGCTAAAATCAGTTGCGCTAGTGTCGCATCTTGTTTTATCAGCAAAGTACCATTTTCACCTGTTGGCGTTGCAATGGGGGTTAACCCCAATATTTGACCAAAGTTTTTTTGTTGGTATCCAGGCGTGTTACCTAAGGTATTTGGCTGGATCCAAATTTGCAAAAACTTTAGCGGTTCAGTTTTTGATGCATTATATTCACTGTGACTAATACCACTACCAGCAGACATGAGTTGAAACTCACCAGCAGGTAATACTTCAACGTTACCTTCACTGTCTTTATGGGCAATAGAGCCTTCGAGGACATAGCTGATAATTTCCATATCACGGTGGCCGTGAGTAGCAAATCCTGCTCCTGGGATAACGCTATCATCATTGATGACTCGTAGCGCTGAAAAGCCCATGTGCTGTGGGTCGTAATAGCTACCAAATGAAAAGCTGTGCTTGCTGTCTAACCAGCCAAAGTTAGCTTTACCGCGTTCACTTGCAAGACGTAATGTAATCATAATATTCTCCTAAAGCTCATTATTTACGCTAATTTAGCCGTAATGACATTATCTATGCCTACCTTGCCAGAACCTGATATGGCGAGTGAAACAGTGATAGCCAACAGAGCTAATGCAAATTCATAGCCGTTATTAGCCATAAATAAACCGTTGCTGAAGTGCTCGCTCGTAATAGCAATGATCATAGTAAACGCTAATACCACTGCCGTTAGGCGAGTCAGTAAACCCAATAAAATAAACAAGCCCCCAAAGAATTCTGCACTGCCAGCCATAAATGCCATTAACACCCCAGGTTCAATGCCAAGCGATGCCATCCATTGCCCTGTAGCTTCTAGGCCATAACCACCAAACCAACCAAATAGTTTTTGCGCGCCATGAGCCATAAAAATAATTCCCACAGGAAGGCGTAATGCAAATGTGCTGAAACCTGCAGTAGAGTGGGTAATGCGTTTAATCAGTACTTTCATGGTAAGTATTCTCAATAAAGTTAAATATTTTTTGATTTAAAGTGAGGCTGCCTCACCGATTGACAATAAGTATATTGGCACTTGATTGATTAAAAAATCGGAATAAACTGAGGTGATAGTTCAAATTTATTGAATAAGGATAAAGTCATGCATCATGCTATTACTATCGATGCTCTGCGGGCCTTAGATGCCATTGATCGCAAAGGCAGTTTTGCCGCTGCAGCTACGTCGCTGTATCGAGTACCTTCAGCATTAACCTATACCATCAAAAAACTTGAAGAAGACATGGGCACGGCGTTATTTGATCGTACAAAACAAAAAGCACAATTGACGCCAGCAGGCAAAATTGTGCTAGAGCAAGGGCGTCAGATCTTACTTGCCACCAATCGACTTATTGATTCAGTACAGCAGTTAGAATCTGGTTGGGAAAATGAGATTCGCTTATCGCGCGATACGATTATTCCGCAGGGGCCGTTATTTACGTTAATCGAGCAGTTTAATCAACTTGAGCACAGTGTCGATATTACCTTAGACGTTGAAGCGGTTGGTGGTGGTTGGGATGCGCTGCACAGTCGCCGTGCTGATATTGTGATTGGTGCATCTGGTGAGTTGCCAAGAGGGATATTTCAAACCCATAAAATAGGCGAAATTGAATTTGTGTTTGCGGTAGCCCCTCATCACCCACTGGCATTTGTTGATGGCATGCTGGATGCTGACAGACTAAGTCATTATTGTGCGCTGGTGGTTGCTGATACTTCCCAACTATTGCCTATTCGCGATAGTGGTATGTTTAAGAGTAAGCAGATGATCCGCCTAAATACCATGGATGCAAAAATTGCTGCACAAATACAAGGGTTAGGTATCGGATTTCTGCCTCGTCATATGGTGCAGTCTTATCTGGATAGTGGCCAATTAATTGAAAAGTTGTGCTCGATCCCAAGGCCGAATCAGAGTTTGTATATTGCTTGGCATAAAGGCCATCAAGGGCGTGCCTTTGACTGGTTTGTTGAGCATCTGCCTAAAGCCGATTGGGGTTTATGTTAATTAAATATATTACTCAAGCTTATGAATCGTTGCGTCCTAGCGGTGACGATATCAATCCTCTGTCGTGATGTCATAATAGTGAAATTTACTATTATGAATCGTCATCGATAGTGGTTTAAATTAACATCCATTTATACAAGATGCTTAGTTAACTGATTGGTGATATTGTGGCGTTTCTGAATTTATTTTAGCGCACTAATGACATCATGATTAAACATATAATGGACTACCTTCGCCTAGTGCTGTTTGTTTGTGGCGTATTGATTGGTATTCAAGTTCCCGGTTTTGTTGATCAATACGGACAACGCTTAGAAGCACATCAATTAGAAGCTAAGCAGAGTTTAGGTGAATTTCAGCATGACGCCGACCGTTTTTTTGGTGGCGACATCAATAAGCTGATCCGCCATTACCGACAAAATAACGACCCCGTATTCAGTGCTGGTGGCGAAAGTATCGAATCTATTTATCAGCGTTATGTGTCATTAACCGACGCATTAACTCGTTTTCGTCAACACAGCTATAGTCCATATCAGCAAGTGATCTTAGCACCGCAAAAAGACATTCAAGCTGAAGTGTGGCAAAACTATTCACATGTCATTTTGTTAAAACCAGAAGCCATTGCGATGGGTATGCTATTAGGACTATTGATCTCGATGTTATGTGAATCAGTATTATCTATTCTATATTTGGGCTGCCGTAAGGTATTGGCACCAAGATAAGCTCTTTTTTTACTCTTACTTAAGGAAATATTATGATCGCTAAAGGACAGTCTCTACCAAAAGCCACATTAAGCCAGCTTACCAAAGACGGTATGGTTAACCATGATGTGACTGAATTATTTGCTGGTAAAAAAGTAATATTATTTGCGGTACCAGGTGCATTTACGCCAACGTGCTCAGAAGCGCATTTACCTGGTTTTGTTGTACTAGCTGATGAGTTCAAAGCTAAAGGTGTTGACCTTATTGCTTGTGTTGCGGTTAACGATGCATTCGTTATGAAAGCATGGGGCGAAGTGCAAAATGCCTCTGAATTAATGATGCTAGCCGACGGCGATGCCAGCTTTACTAAAGCATTAGGTTTAGAGATGGATACTGCTGGTTTTGGTGGTGTGCGTTCACAACGTTATGCGATGGTTATCGACAATGGCGTAGTGACGTTATTAAATGTTGAAGCAGGCAAGTCATTTGAAGTGAGCACCGCAGAAGCAGTAATGGCTACACTGTAAGTCGCTATTCACAACTGATTGAATTTTAAATGGGTGCCCAATGTGGCGCCCATTTTTATGAGTGCGTTAACGTCGTTTAAATCAACTCTTATTGATTTTTATCGGTTAATGGCAACCACACTTGAGCTTTTAGGCCACCTTGAGGACGGTTAGACAGGTTTATTCTGCCATGATGACGGTCAACAATACGCTTAATAATCGCTAAGCCTAAACCCGAGCCCACACTGCCACGTGCTGAGTCGCCTTGAGTAAAGGGTTGAAACAGTGACTCGACTTTAGTTTCATCAATGCCAGGACCATTATCTTCCACGCTAAAACATACTGTATTACCTTGATGATATGAGCTTATTTTTATCCAGCCGTTGCCATAACGAAAAGCGTTTTCAACTAAATTGCTCAATACTCGTTTAATTGCCACGCTATTGATAGCGATTTCTGGGCAGTCGGCGAGCGATAATTCTATGGTTTCTTCGCGGTGCGACTCTTGCTGGCTAATTTCTTGAATTAGACGGTTAATTTGGTCTGGCTCGCGTGCGCCTTCCTGGTCGTTACGAATGTAAGCAATAAATTGATTAATAATCGCATCCATATCTTCAATGTCGGTGACGATACCTTCTTTTAGATATTGATCGTCTTCAACCATCATTTCAGACGCTAACCGAATACGGGTTAACGGGGTGCGTAAGTCGTGCGAGATGCCAGCCATCAGTAAGGCGCGATCTTGCTCAAGTTGCTTCATGCTGTTGGCCATTTGGTTAAAGGCATGGGTTACTTCAACAATTTCGGTTGAACCACTGAGCGGCAACATCGGTGGGAAATCACCTTTTGATACCGCAACCGCTGCTTTTTGTAGACGCTTTAACGGTCTATTTTGACGCCGGGCAAACAACCAGCCTCCGGCGACACTGAGGCCGCCAATTACCAATAAATACAAGGTTAATGGTGATAAGTCTGACTCGTTAATGCTACTTAGCGGTACTTTAATCCACAAGGTTGGCGCTTGTGGTGGCTTAATCCATACATCAAGCTTTTCACCTTGTGAAAAACGCACTTCAGCTTCGCCGCCCAAATATACCGACATTTGTTCAGACAAAAAACTGTAATAAGTGGCTTGGCCTAATCCGGCTTCTTGAGCTTGTTTGAGGTTATAAACTGTCATGCCATCGTCACGTACTTTGGCATTTAAGGCATCTACCATGGTGAGATGTTCACGGCCAACATCAACACCATCAACAAATAATATATTGATTTGGCGGGCGATCAGTTGGTTAATTTGCTCGTAACTGGGTTTGATAAAGTAAACGGCGACAGACCAATAAGACACGAGTTGGTTAATCAGTAATAAACTACCAAGCAGCAATACTGTTTGACTAAAGGCGCTGCGGGGTAAAAAGCGTTGCCACCATTTTAACTTCAGTTTCATGGGTTACTTACGCGTAGTGCCGTCGGGCACAAACACATAACCTAAACCCCAAACTGTTTGGATATAACGTGGGTTAGCGGCATCTTTTTCAATTAAACGACGTAGGCGAGAAACCTGTACATCAATAGAACGCTCAAGTGCCGAATAGTCACGGCCACGGGCAAGGTTCATCAGCTTGTCACGCGACAACGGCTCGCGAGGGTGATTCACCAATACTTTAAGCACCGCAAATTCACCGCTAGTAAGCGCAATACTTTCATCACCATGAAACATTTCACGAGTGGCTAAATTTAGCGAAAACTCACCAAACTCAATCATTTCTTCTTGCTGCGCAGGTGCTCCCGGTACTTCAGTAATTTGACGACGCATGACCGCTTTAATACGTGCTAATAACTCGCGTGGATTAAACGGTTTAGGTAAGTAATCATCGGCTCCCAGTTCTAGGCCGATAATGCGGTCTACTTCATCGCCTTTGGCGGTCAGCATCACGATAGGGATTGGGTTTTCTTGCTGGCGCAAACGGCGACAAATAGACAAACCGTCTTCACCAGGTAGCATCAGATCGAGTACCAAAAGGTGAAAGTTTTCACGCTCAAGTAATCTATCCATTTGTTCAGCATTGGCAGCACTTCGAACTTGGAAGCCTTGCTCTATCAAGTAACGCTCTAATAATGAACGTAATCTCATGTCGTCATCGACAACGAGAATCTTCGAGGTTTCTTGGCCCATGACATATCCTTTTAATACTAAATTGATGCTAGCTATGGCTCAGTATGAAGTGTAATCGTTTGAATTTGAATAGCTGATTGTGGCAGAAATTGTAACCAAATAGCTGTAAATGACTGTTTATCGCATAAATAGCTGCAAATGGTCATGTAAGTTGCCTTTATCTTGCTCAAAAGATAACACTAATTGTTGGCTAATAGGGCGATAAAAAACACTTGGCATGGTGCTGAATGGGCTTAATGTTTGTTGCAGATAGTTATCAAAGACAGGATAGGTGATTAGTTGGTTTTGCTGCAGTTCAAAACGTCCCCATTCTACCTGGGTCTGATGGGAAAGAGCTTGTGGGTCTTGGTGTAAGTTAATATTCACTACAAGGTAATAGCCGTTGTCGAGTAGCACTAAGCTACTAAGTGCCGCGGTCGATAGTTGGTGCCATAAGCCGTAGACGGATTGACTTATATAGGCGTAATAGTCATGTTGCTCATCGGCAATGTTGTCGCCATTAGTATCGATAGTGAATACTAACTTTTCTGACTCTACGCGAAGTGCCATCTGCGTTTTTGGAAACTCGATTTGATAGGCAACGAAGCCTTGTTGCTGATTACTACTATAGCTTGGAATAAAGCGCACACCTGTGGTTTGTATGTTGAGTCGCCCCCATTCAGCGACACTGTTTTGCGGCTCAATGATGTTAAATTCGATATGTAAATAACTGTGGTCGCGATTTAACTGCAAGAGTGAGATGTGTTCTGAGGTATCAATAATCCAATTACCAAAAATGGTGTCAGTCGCTTTATTTAGTGGTAGTTGTGGCGGTGATTGTCGCTGTGGCGTTGCATGCAGCGAGCTGATGGTGAATAAAACGCAAATACATACTAACAACAGGACGATGTTTTTAACGATATTAGGTGCAAGCGTAGTGTGCTGGCTTACGTGTGACATCATAAACATAAGGTCCTTTTATGTTTGCTTGTACAGTTCAGTATTATTGTTTAACCACCGCTATCGATATTGGCTGGCAAAACTAAGGTCTTAATCGTAGTAAATATTTCTGATTAATCAAATAAAAAGCCCACTGCATTATACAGTGGGCTTGAGGTATTATAATTCTTGCTGAGCTTTATCTATGGCACCAGTGTGAGCAGTGCAGGTTGGGCTACTACTTGAAAATCCAATGCCATGGTCACGCTTAATGCAGTAATGGTGATGATAGAAAATCCAAAGACTTGCCTAGCCCAAGACTGTAAGTTAATGCCGCGACGATAACCTTTTAACGCCATCGCTAACCACCATAAACTGGTAGCAAAGGTGACGGCCATAAAGGCAATACCCGTGTAACCTGCTAGTGGTAATAGTGCGCTAACCAATGCAAATACCGCTATGTATAATACGATATGCAGTTTTGCTTTGGCCATACCTTCAGCAACAGGCAACACCGGAATGTTGGCTGCGGCGTAATCGTCAAAGCGAAAAATGGCAATCGCATACGAGTGCGGCATTTGCCATAGACTAAACATCAGTAGCAAAATAATCGCGCCTGTATCCATTTGTCCAGTGACCGCACAATAACCGACAACGGGCGGCACTGCACCTGAGAAACTGCCTACTAAGGTGCCGTAAACCGAGTTGCGCTTCATGTATAGGCTGTACACGCCGACATAAACCACATAACCGATAGCGGCAAACAATACCGCTAGGCTGTTAGTGAATATCGCCAGCATGGTAAAGCCAATAATCCCCAGAGCAATGCCAAAGCTCAATACTGCTTGTACCGATATTTCACCGGTAACGGTAACTCGGTTACGAGTACGCTGCATTTTGGCATCGATATCGCGATCAATACAATTATTGACAGCGCAACCCGACGCCACCACTAAAGACAAGCCTATCATGGTGGCAAACATCAAGGTCCAATCTACGTTACCTTGTGCGGCGAGTAAAAAACCGCCAGCGACGGAAATTAAATTACCCATGATAATGCCAGGCTTTGTTACCTGAACATATCCTCGTAAGCGTGATGTTAATTGTGCTGACATAGATTGACCTTGATTATTCATGATAGCTACTAGTGTGTGGCTCTGGTTACATCATTAGTTCGTTTGCTGCGTAGATAATCCACACAGATAAACCCACTACCATGACAATAATCAATGCAGTGAATAAGAACGAGAATGTATTGATCCTACCTTCTTTAGAAAAATCTAAATGAAGGAAGTATTTTAAATGCACCACGATTTGTACGATAGCCGCTGCAACGACAATCCATAAGGTGGTGTCATGATCAAAGCTGTGAGTCATGACCGACCAAAATGGAATACCGGTTAAGACAACCGATAATACAAAGCCGACTAAATATGACTTAACGCTAGCGCCAAAGTCGCCCGCGGCATGACTTGAATGTGCATTGCTCATTACAAGACTCCTAACAAATAAACAACGGTAAACACACACACCCACACGATGTCTAAGAAATGCCAAAACAAACTTAAGCAACTCAAGCGAGTGATGCTGCGATTATTTAAACCGCATTTGATAACTTCAACCATCATGATCAGCATCCAAATTAAGCCCGCTGTAACATGCAAACCATGCATGCCGACTAGGGCGAAAAATGCTGATAAAAAGGCGCTGCGATCTGGGCCATTACCATGTTCAATCAGGTGATGGAACTCGTACACTTCCATCGCGATAAACACACAACCCAACGCAAAGGTGATTAATAACCACGTTAATGTTGCTGCTTTCTTTTGGTGTCTAGCGCAAATCATGGCAAAGCCATAAGTAATACTACTGACCAATAAGGCGGCAGTTTCGATAAGCACGAAGTCTAATTCGAAAATATCTTTGCCCGACACCCCTCCATCGGTGTTCATAAATAACACCGCATAAGTCGCAAACACTGAGGCGAACAAAATACAGTCGGTCATGAGATAAATCCAAAAACCGAACAAGGTGTTACCGCTAGTGTCATGATGATCATCATGGTGTTGATCATTGTGCTCAGCAGAATGAGCTACGTGTAAATCTGCTTTAATAGCAATACTCATTATCGGCCCCTTGCTACGTTATCAATATGTGCATTTTCAATACGTGCGACTTCATCGGGTTGCACGTAATAGTCCACGTCATTGTCGTAAGCGCGTAGTAAAAACAACACAAACGTAGCGCCAAATCCAACGATGGCTAACCACCAGATATGCCAAATTGCCGCAAAGCCCATGGCTGTAATACACGCAGCCATGGTAATACCGCTGGCAGTATTTTTAGGCATGTGAATTGGCTGATAGGTTTCACGACGTTGATAGGCAGTGCCTTTTTCTTTCATGTCGGTGAACGTATCAATGTCCGTTACGGGCTCTAACTGGGCAAAGTTATAAAACTGTGGTGGTGAAGAGGTTGACCATTCAAGTGTGTGGCCATTCCATGGATCGCCTGTGGTATCCAAGTTTTGCTCACGGTCGCGGAAGCTGACATACAATTGCACAAACTGTAAAATAATCCCCACAAGAATGATGAATGCGCCGACTACGGCAAAGTAAAGCCAGAAGTTCCACGCTGGGTTATCTGTGTGATTAATACGACGTGTCATGCCCATAAAACCAAGCACGTACAGCGGCATAAACGCCACATAGAAGCCTATTTGCCAACACCAAAATGATGCCTTACCTAAACGTTCGTTAAGCGTGAAACCCATTGCTTTAGGGAACCAGTAAGCAAAACCAGCCATATAACCAAATACCGCACCACCAATAATGGTGTTATGGAAATGGGCGATTAAAAACAAGCTGTTATGCAACACATAATCGGCTCCTGGTAATGCTAACAATACCCCAGTCATGCCGCCGATGGTGAAGGTCACCATAAAGCCTAAGCCCCACAATACTGGCACGGTCAAACGTAAACGGCCGCGATAAATGGTAAATAACCAGTTAAACAGTTTTACCCCAGTCGGCACCGCAATCACCATGGTCATTACGCCGAAGAAGGCGTTAACGTTAGCGCTTGAACCCATGGTAAAGAAATGGTGTAACCACACAATAAAGCCAAGTACAGAAATTGCACCCGTTGCCCACACCATTGAGGTGTAACCAAATAAACGCTTCGAGGTAAAGGTTGAAAACACTTCAGAGAAAATACCGAAAGCCGGTAATACCAAAATATAGACTTCAGGATGACCCCAAGCCCAAAAAAGGTTGATGTACATCATGGCGTTACCGCCACCATCATTAGTAAAGAAGTGGAAGTCTAAATAGCGGTCTAAGGTCAACATACCTAAAACAGCGGTTAAAATTGGGAATGATGCAACGATTAACACGTTAGCCCAGGTACAGGCCCAAGTGAAAATAGGCATTTGCATTAGCTTCATGCCCGGAGCGCGCATTTTTAATACCGTGGCGATAAAGTTCACCCCGGTTAAGGTTGTCCCGATACCAGATATCTGCAAGGCCCAGATATAATAATCGACCCCCACCCCCGGGCTGTATGCCAGCTCAGATAAGGGCGGATAAGCGACCCAACCAGTTTTAGCAAATTCACCGAGTCCAAGTGAGATATTGATTAATATCGCCCCAGAGGTGGTTAGCCAAAAGCTTAAATTATTTAAGAATGGGAACGCGACATCGCGGGCACCAATTTGCAGCGGTACAACTAAGTTCATTAAACCAATCATAAATGGCATCGCCATAAAGATAATCATGATCACGCCATGGGCTGTGAAGATTTGGTCGTAATGTTCTGGGGGTAAATAACCCGCCGCACCATTGGTAGCCAGTGCTTGTTGAGTTCGCATCATAATCGCGTCAGAAAAACCGCGGATTAACATCACCATTGCTAACACGATATACATAATACCGAGTTTTTTATGGTCAACCGAGGTTAACCAATCGTGCCACAGCACGCCCCATTTTTGATGCTTAGTGATTAAAGCCGCAACAATGAATCCAATAATGGCGACCGCCGCAAGGGTCACCATAATGATAGGTTCATGATACGGAATTGACTCGAGAGTTAATTTTCCAAGAAATGGCATGATTATTCCGCCTCCCCAGATGCAGTCGATGAATGCTCTGTGGTTGAGTGTGAAGGTGATGAAAGTCCAGAATGTTTTTCAGCGTCCTTGTCAGCCATATGCTCCATGTTTTGCATATGTTTGGCATGATCCATACCAGACATTGATTTCATATTGCCCATGTCGTGCATGCCTTCCATATTTTCCATACCGTCCATTGATTTCATGTTCGAATCTGGATGCATGTACTGCATAACAATGTAATTAAACATGCCTTTTTGCACTGACCCGTAGTATTGAACAGGATTGTTTTCACTTTTTTGTGCCAGTTGCTTATATTGCTCAACATCCAAGGTGTTACCTTGTTGTTTTACCTTGGCAACCCAGGCATCAAAATCGCCTGTTGTTGCAGTTGCAATGGCATTAAATTTCATGCCAGCAAAACCTGCACCACTGTAGTTAGCTGAAATTCCCTCAAAGGTGCCAGGCTCATTTGCAATAAGGTGTAACTTAGTCGCCATGCCTGCCATAGAGTAAATTTGGCTGCCTAACTGCGGAATGAAAAAGGAGTTCATTGCTGTGTCGGAGGTAATTTTAAAGTTAACCGGAACGTTAGCAGGGAAGGCCAATTCGTTAACCGATGCAATGCCGTACTCTGGATAGATAAATAACCATTTCCAGTCTAATGACACCACTTCAACCTTCACCGGCTTAGCGTCATGCACAAGCGGTTTGTAGGGGTCTAAATCGTGAGTTGAATTCCAAGTGATAACTCCCAGAATGATAACGATAATAATCGGTACTACCCACACCACGACTTCAATCGCGGTTGAATGTGCCCATTTAGGCGCATAAATTTCTTCATCGCGACCATCGCGGTATTTCCATGCAAAATACAAGGTCATGAAAATTACCGGAATAACCACAATGAGCATCAGCAGCGTCGCCACAATAATGAGATTTTTCTCATCTATGCCGATTTGACCTTTGGGATCCAGTACGCCACCTTCACAGCCGGCTAGCATAAATGCTAATGCAGCCAGTACAGGTTTACTTAAATTTCGAATTAACAAAGGAAGATTCCTCTCACCTTAAAAGCTTACTACGCTGCCAATGGGGAGATCGACAGTTGCAGAATAATCGTCAAACGCAAATAGCAGACCTAAAAAGCTGACCTAAATCAACAGTGAATGATTTTGGTATACGTTTTAAGGCAGTGTTGAGCGAATGATGTATGTTGAGTAATAATTTAAGCAGATAGAGGGGGAGCGCGACAACCGTGTGCCGTGTGTTCAAGGGATTTTGGGACAATAACAGACAAGGCACTTAGCGCATCGCTAAGTGCAAGAAGATTACAAAATGTGGAGTTGAGATTAAATAATCGCCAAAACTGCTGGATAACCAAAGGGTTTAATATCAGCAAGCCCAGTAAGCTAGCACCCATAACTTCAGCTAATAATGCGTCTACAACCGCAATAAATTCACTAATATCGATGAAGTTACCCATCGACATTGATAAGGAGTCTGCTAAAGGTTGCAGCAACAGTAACCCGAAACACACGGTTAAATGTGCTTTACTCAATTTGGACAACCTTGCTACGCGATTAAGCGGTTTAACAAGGAATTGACAAAGGGTTAGTTTCAACAAGTGTTTCCAACCGAGCTCAAAGGAGTGGGTAGTTGAATCAACAGATCCAGCTGGCAATTTTCATTGGCAGGAGAATAACAATAAGGGGCTGGTCATTGGAAGTGAATCACGGTAGGGAAACCGTGGAATTATTAAATAAATCTTAATTAGAACAATATTTAAACTATTTAGTTACACATTTAACTAATCGTTCATTAGCTGATAGCCCAAAACACGCAAATTTGTGACTCGCAGCACCTAATGTAACCGGATGAGTGTGATCTGATGTGGGCGCGTGATGTTAATCAATGCTAACGTCTACTGATACGAATATGAGGTGAGGTGCGGATCATCATTGTAAATCAAAAATATTATTAATTTATGTGCCATTGCAAATTGTTACCGCAATAAGTGCTAGGGTTTAGCTTACTTGAGAGAGTACAAGGCCCAACGTATTTTAAAACGGAGTTAACGGCATTGAGCAAGGTAAAATTAATCTCATACGGCATAAATTATTGCCATTGCCTTTTCAATAGTGACCTAGGTGAGGGCATGTTTTCTCAAAAAATATGTTGGCAAAATTGTGCCAACAGTACTTGAGTAAGACATTATGGTGATAGCAATGCTAGATAATAGGTTTTACTCTGACTTGCTGTCTTACGGTTAGCCTTAAATTAAGCTCTGGTATCATTAATGGCGATAATTATTTTTTATCTTTTCTTTAAGGATATATCTGCTGCGGTTCAATCAGTATGGCTTCATTAAGTGTAATTGCTTTTTTAGGTTTTAAGGAGTTGTTATGAAAGGTGTTAATTCCTTTACCAAACACTTTGATATTCAGCCTATTATTCAAGCGCCGATGGCTGGTGTTTCTACGCCGCAATTGGCTGCAGCAGTTTCAAACGCTGGTGGTCTCGGCTCATTGGGGATTGGTGCTAGTTCGGTAGCGCAAGCTCAGCAGTTGATTAGGGAAACCCGCTTGCTTACCAATGCGCCGTTTAATGTGAATGTATTTTGTCATGCACCTGCTCAGCGTGATGCAATAAAAGAACATGCTTGGTTACTCCATCTGGATGAGTTATTTGTTGAGTTGGGTGCAAAAGCACCAACCCAAATAGATGAAATCTATACCAGTTTTATCGAAGACGAAGCCATGTTCAACATGCTGCTGAATGAACGCCCTGCGGTGGTGAGTTTTCATTTTGGCTTGCCATCACGTGAAAAAATTAGTGCCCTAAAACAAGCTGGTATTTATACCATGGCCACGGCAACTAATTTACACGAAGCCCAGTCTATTGAGCTCGCTGGGATAGATGCCATCGTTGCACAAGGTATTGAAGCTGGTGGGCATCGCGGTATGTTTAATCCTGCGCTTATAGATGAACTCTTAAGCACTTCGGAATTGGTCAGATTACTGGTGCAACAGACTCAATTACCTGTCATTGCCGCTGGAGGCATTATGGATGGGCTGGGAATTAAAGCGGCTCTCGATTTGGGCGCAGTTGCTGCGCAGCTTGGCACCGCTTTTATACTTTGTCCTGAATCTGCGGCAAATGCTAGCTATCGTGAAAACCTCAAAAGTGAGCGAGCAAGTTTCACCAAACTGACTTCTGTGCTGTCTGGTCGGCCCGCTCGCGGAATCGTTAATCGTTTTATCACCCATGGCGAATCTAAAGGTGCGCCTTCGCCCGCAGATTATCCTGTTGCGTATGATGCAGCTAAACAACTTAATGCAATGGCGAGTAAACTTGATAATCACCACTTTGCAGCACAATGGGCTGGCCAAGGTGCTCCCTTTGTGCGCGAGATGTCTGTTGAGAAGTTAATCTATGTTCTGATTGATGAGTTACAGCTAGCCTAATGATAAAAAAATAGACATACTTTTTAGCGAGGCGATAAGAAAAATAGATAAAAAAAGGCGCAAAGACGCCTTTCGTTATTAAATCATTAACAGAGCATCGCTCTTGATTATGCTCTATTAATGATTTAATTAGTTGTGCATTATGCCAGTTTTAAATCGTACTGATTACGGTACATCACCATGTCTTCAATGGTGAGTAATGGCATATTATGTTTGCGACCAAAGGTAACAATTTCTGGCGTTTTAGCCATGCTGCCATCTTCATTTGTCAGCTCACACAACACACCAGCAGGCATTAATCCTGCCATTTGCATTAAATCAACAGTACCTTCGGTATGGCCACGACGTGCCATTACTCCGCCAGCACGAGCACGTAATGGGAATACGTGTCCAGGATGGGCCAAGTCTGATGCTTTGGCATCCCGGTTAGCAGCAGTTTTAATGGTGGTCACGCGATCTTGAGCGGAAACGCCAGTGGTAACACCGTGTTTTGCTTCAATGGAGATGGTAAACGCAGTTTGGTTGGCGCTGTTATTATTTATAACCATCGGCGGCAACTCAAGTTTGTTGGCGTGTTCGTCGGTTAAGCATAAACACACAATGCCGCTGCCTTCGCGGATCATTAATGCCATTTGGGCTGTGGTTAAGTGCTCGACAGAATAAATAATGTCGCCTTCATTTTCGCGGTCTTCATCATCGAGTAGTAATACACCTCGGCCTTCTCTAAGCGCTGCTAATGCATTTTCTACACGGGTGATTGGTTCGCCAAATTCGGCAAGTAGTGATAACTGATTCATGGTTGTACTCCTAAAATGACCAGAATCAGGGCTTGTAAAGAGGGATATAAATCCAAAACAAATTGCATCAACAAGCCGAGGCTAATTGATGTATCTCTATTCTCTCTCATCCGGACTATAACCGTCGGCTCTGGACTGTTAGACATTACACATAAGTAAATCTAAGTCACCAGATCTGCTGACCTCGACGAATCGAGCGCTCGCGGGCTCACTTTTTCAAGTTTACCGCCGGTGGGGAATTGCGCCCCGCCCTGAGAATTATAAACAATGTTGTTTGCGTTGATTTTGCTGTAATCGATTCAACGACTACGCGTTATTGTTAGTAAGTTACGTGAAACTCAGTTAACTCACTGCCAATTTAATCAAAACGCCTCGCTATGTTAATCAGTTACGCTGCAGATGAAAAGGGGGATAAGTCTCAAAAAGAGTAACAAATAAAGTGTAATGCCAATTTTGTGCTACCAAATGATGCTAAAGCCGCTTGCTCGCTGGTATGACCTTTGTTAGCCTGTCGCGCTTACATTAGGAGTCACCGTGCATGAATCTGTATTTTCGTATTATTTTGTTATTTTTATGGCGAATAGGTCATTGTAAAAGTATTGGTTTTTTAGGCACTAGCCGAATTGATTACCGTGCTTTACCGTTAGATTGCGATATCAATATGCATTTAACTAACTCGCGCTATCCTGCTTTTATGGATTTAGCGCGCACCTATTTGATTGCCGAAATGGGTTTGATGAAACAGTTTTTAAAAAACAAATGGTTACCGATAGTGAATGCGGCAGAGTTTACTTATATCCGCGATATTAAGCCGTTTGAAAAGTTTACCATTGAAACTAAAATTGTTGGTTGGGACGAAAAATACTTTTATATTGAACATCGTATGCTCACCGCCCGTGGCTTACATTGCATTGCGCATGTCCGTGGTGTGTTTGTATGCCGAGGTAAACAAGTGCCTATTGAAACCTTAATCGCAGCAGCCGGTTACACAGGTGACACACCTGAAATGCCTGCTGAAGTGGTTAAATGGAAACAGTTTTTACAACTAAAAAAAGAACGTAATATATAGCGTTAGTTGTTTTTGGTATCGATGGTAATTTTTAAAGATCAACAAGCTTTAATCTGCCGTATTGGCAGGTTATTGATTGGGTTAAAGGAGCTACGCAGTGGCATTAGAAAAGTTCAGTGATATTTGGGCACGAGCCTGTGAGCGTAAAGGCGGACCTGCGGCAGTTAAGTCATTGCTGCCTGACACTCTCGATGCCGATGAAATCAGCGAATATACTGATGCGCAGTTATTGTCTGTTATGAGTAAGCGCGTGTTTCAAAGCGGCTTTGTGTGGCGAGTGGTTGATAATAAATGGCCTGCGTATGAAAAAGCCTTTTTTGACTTTGAGCCCATGAAAGTGCTGATGCTGTCACCAGATCAAATTCAACAGCGGGCAACCGACCCTGAGCTTATTCGGCATCAAAAGAAAACCCAAGCGATTGTTGATAATGCTTACATGATCCAGCAGATCAATGCTGAACACGGCAGCTTTGCTGAATTTATTGCACATTGGCCAAGTGATGACATAACGGGTTTATGGCAAGTGCTTAAAAAACGTGGCACTCGTTTAGGCGGTAATACCGGCCCTTATTTTTTACGCGCAATCGGTAAGGACACTTTTTTGCTAAGCCAAGATGTACAGTCATATTTAACCGGCCATAAAGTTGTTGATGCTGGATTTACATCGCAAACGGCCTTGCGCCAATCTCAAGCAGCGTTTAATCATTGGCAACAAGAGTCAGGCATGAGCTTAGCGCAAATAAGCCGGACAATTTCATTTGGTGTCGGTGATAATAGAGTGTAATGGTTAAATCTTATAACGACATAAAAACATGGTAGTAATATTATTCGCAATCTGTTGTTTTTGGGTATCGTTTAATGGCTCTTCAACCTGAAAGATCAACGGCCAAAAACATTGGCCTTTTATCAAGCTCTGCAATTCTGTTTGGGCTTGCTCTACATCCGTCACCGTTAATTTTTCATCGTGTGTAGCGGCTTTAATCCAACGCAAAATTGCGTTCTCTGCTTTTATCACTTTTTGTAATTCTTGCTGCATTTCAGTGGTATAGAATAAATGTCCAATCACCATTCGCGACACTTCAATGTGCTCTTTTGATTGCAGATAGTTTATATCGTCACGTACTAACTGCTGTAACTGCGCATCTAAAGGCTGGTGTGGGTGATATACCACAGTGGGTTGCGATAATGCTTGCTCCCATAAGTCTGTCATCAAGGTCATGACTAAGGCTTCTTTAGTCGCAAAGTGGTTATAGACTGTTCGCTTAGACACTCCAGCCACTTCGGCTAGTTTATCCATACTTGTAGCCGCAACCCCTAATTCTTTAAAGGTTGTTCTGGCTGCTTCAATAATCGCAGCGCGTTTAAGTTGGCTGCGTGTTGGTTTTTCTGTGTTCATTGGTTTCATCTAAGCTATCTTATCGTAATATTTTACACTGAGTAGTTTACTTTTCAACAATGGATTATTAAACTACACCGTGTAGTTTACTTTTGGAAGCGATAGATGAAAATATTACTCAGTATCATATTAGTGCTAGTCACATTAATGGCTATTATTTGGCTAAGTAAATATTGGTCTGCATCGCGTACGTCAAAAACGCAAATATTTAGTAACACAGAAACAGTCTATAAAGCCGATTTGAGTAGTTTATGGCCAATTGCTAAAGCGTATTGGTCGACAAAGCGACAAGCGCCGATCCCTAAAGATGCGATTCCATTACAAACGTTAACTCCAGATATATTGGCGCAATCAACTGAAGATGCTGTATATCGATTAGGTCATTCAACGTTGTTAATGCGTATCGATGGCGAATATTTGTTAATCGACCCGGTATTTAGCCAGCGAGCCTCACCAGTACAATGGGCTGGACCAAAGCGTTTTCATCAATCGCCCATTAGTATTGCCGATTTACCAGCGATTAAAACCGTGATTATTAGCCACGATCATTATGATCATCTTGATAAAGCCGCCATTGAACAATTGGCTGCGAAAGTTGAGCATTTTGTTACGCCAACCAATGTGGGTAATCATCTTATTGCTTGGGGGGTTGCTCCTATTAAAGTCACCGAGCTTGAATGGTGGCAGTCTGTTGAGTTAACTGGCTTGAGCATTACCGCGACGCCAGCACAACATTTTTCTGGTCGTGGCTTGCTTGATAGCAATCAAACGTTATGGGCCAGTTGGGTTATTCAAGGCTTGCAGCACAAAGTATTCTTTAGCGGCGACAGTGGCTATTTTAATGGTTTTAAAAAAATTGGTGAGCGCTATGGGCCGTTTGATCTGAGCATGATTGAAACAGGCGCCTATAATGAATTGTGGAGCGATATCCACATGTTGCCAGAGCAGAGCTTACAAGCACATATTGATGTTAATGCCAAAGCGATGATGCCGGTACATAATGGCACTTTCGATTTAGCCTTGCATGATTGGTTCGAACCTTTTGAACGTATTAATCAGTTAGCAAAACAGCACCATATTAGCTTGCTAACCCCTCGGTTTGGTCAGGCAGTGCTGTTGGCTAATCCGCAGGCTGACGAGTTATGGTGGCGGAGTATTATGGTGAATCCACAAAATACAGATGAATTAAATAAGCTTGTCATCAATAACAACTAAGTTAATGTATTAACAGTGAACATACATGAGCATTGTTAATAGATTAATTTGGTCAACATGTTAACAAACAGTATTTTGAATGAACTAATAGATAGATTTTGTTTTATTACTCACTATAAAATTACAATTTGTTAACTTTTTAACTATATATAACTTAAGCTTATTATTTATTTACAATTTATTCTCATTAGGTTTGTTGTTTGAATTTTATACCTATGCGATAAAGTATATAGAAAATTTAACAGTTTAATTTTAGCTATTTTCAAATGAAATTCCTCAAGACCGAGGTGTCATATTGAAAATGAATTGGAGTAGGAGCACTCATGCACAAAGCATTGAAAGTCGCCGCAGTTATTTCTGCTGCATTATGGATTACCGCTTGTGGTAAAGGGGATGAAAATGCCCAATCACAGCAACCGCGACCACCTACACCCGTTGGCGTGATGACAGTTGAGGCTATTTCGCAAGCGATTAAGGTTGAATTGCCTGGTCGCAGCCGTGCCTTTTTAGAAGCCGAAGTGCGTCCACAAGTGTCAGGTATTGTGACTAAGCGTGCGTTTACGGAAGGGACTGAAGTTAAGCAAGGTCAGTCACTGTATCAAATTGATTCAGCAACCTATAAAGCGGCATTAGTGAGTGCAGAGGCCGATCTTGCTAGCGCAAATGCTGGATTAGCTTCAGCAAAAGCCAAAGCAGCTCGCTATGCAAAATTAGTTAAAACTAACGCAGTTAGCAAGCAAGACTTTGATGAAACAGAAGCGGCTTACAAAGAAGCCCAAGCGGCAGTGACGGTGGCAAAAGCTGCCATTAACACCGCTAACATTAACCTTGAATACACAGAGGTTAAAGCGCCTATTTCTGGTCGCATCGGTAAGTCATCTGTTACTGCAGGCGCGTTAGTTACTGCTAATCAAAGTAATACCTTAGCGACAATTCAACAGCTTGATCCGATTAATATCGACATTGTGCAGTCCAGCGCACACTTATTACGTTTAAAAGCAAATTTACGTTCAGGTCAGTTACTGAAAAGTGATAATGCTAAAGTGACTTTAATGCTTGAAGATGGCAGCACATACGATCAACAAGGTACATTACAATTTGCTGAAGTAAATGTTGACGAAACTACTGGCTCAGTGACCCTACGAGCTGAGTTCCCTAACCCTGACGGTACCTTGTTACCCGGTATGTATGTTCGTGCGCTATTAAATGCAGGCCAAGACCCACAAGCTATTTTAGTGCCTCAACGCGCTATTACTCGTAACTCCAAAGGGCAAGCTGTTGCAATGATAGTCAATCAAGATAACAATGTTGAAATGCGCGTGGTACAAACCGCTGAAGTGATTGGTCATCAATGGCGCATCGTTGATGGTTTGTCTGTTGGCGATAAATTAATTGTTGAAGGGTTACAAAAAATCCGCCCTGGAGCACCTGTTTCAGCACAGGTGTTAACAGCCGACCAACCACAAAAATAGGGAATAATTATGGCTCGCTTTTTTATTGACCGCCCTATTTTTGCTTGGGTGATTGCATTATTAATTATGCTTGCAGGTGTGCTAGCCATTAAAGGCTTGCCCATTGCACAGTATCCAAGTATTGCACCGCCAACTGTGGTGATCAGTGCTTTCTATCCAGGTGCTTCGGCTAAAACCATGGAAGACACGGTTACTCAGGTGATTGAGCAGCGCATGACCGGGCTGGATAATTTACGTTATATCTCATCGACCAGTGACAGTTTTGGTAATGCGAAGATTACTCTAACGTTTAACGCTGAGGCCGATCCCGATATTGCTCAAGTTCAAGTTCAGAACAAGCTGCAAGCGGCTACCCCATTATTACCGACTGAAGTTCAGCAACAAGGTGTACAAGTTAACAAGTCCAGCTCGGGCTTTTTAATGGTACTTGGTTTTGTGTCTTCTGATGGTTCAATGGGTAAAAGCGATATTTCCGATTATGTTGCTGCCAATGTGCAAGACCCAATGAGTCGTGTACCTGGTGTGGGTGAGTTAACACTTTTTGGTGCGCAGTACGCAATGCGTATTTGGTTAGACCCGCTTAAGTTAACCCAATATAAACTAACCAGTATTGATGTTATTGCTGCTATTCGTGAGCAAAACGCTCAAATATCAGCAGGTCAATTAGGTGGTGCGCCTTCGGTTGCGGGCCAAGAGCTTAACGCGACCGTATCAGCACAAAGCCGATTACAAACCCCAGAGCAATTTAAGAAAATTATTGTTAAATCTGATTTATCAGGCGCTAACGTTTATTTAGCTGATGTTGCCAGAGTTGAATTAGGCGCAGAAAGCTACGCAGTAGACTCATATTATAATGGTAAGCCAGCATCTGGTTTAGCGTTTAAGTTAGCTACCGGCGCGAATGCGTTAGATACTTCAGAGGGTATTAAAGCCAAAGTTAATGAGATGAAAGAGTTTTTTCCTCAAGGGCTTGAAGTGGTTTATCCCTATGATACTACACCGTTCGTTGAGCAATCAATTGAAGGTGTGGTTCACACATTGATAGAAGCCATTGTGTTGGTTTTCTTGATTATGTATCTGTTTTTACAAAATTTTAGAGCCACACTTATACCTACTATTGCTGTACCAGTAGTATTGCTAGGTACGTTTGCTGTGTTATCTGCAGCCGGTTTCACCATCAATACCTTAACCATGTTCGCCATGGTATTGGCTATTGGTTTGCTGGTGGACGATGCGATTGTGGTGGTTGAAAACGTTGAACGTGTGATGTCGGAAGAAGGCTTAAGTCCGCTGGAAGCCACCCGTAAATCGATGGACCAAATCACCAGTGCCTTAGTCGGTATTGGTTTGACCTTGTCTGCGGTATTTGTGCCAATGGCCTTTATGTCGGGCTCTACCGGAGTCATTTATCGCCAGTTCTCCATCACCATTGTATCTGCAATGGCCTTATCGGTATTTGTCGCAATCGTGTTAACTCCGGCATTATGTGCCACCATGTTAAAGCCTGTTAAAAAAGGCCATACCTACGCAGATACTGGATTCTTTGGTTGGTTTAACCGCAAGTTCGATGCTATGACCTCGCGTTACGAGTCTAGTGTTGGCAGTATTCTTAAGCGTTCTTTTAGAGTCATGCTGATTTACGTTGGTTTAGTTATCGCTGTAGGTTGGATTTTCTTACGCATGCCAACGGCATTCTTACCCGATGAAGACCAAGGTATCTTGTTCACTCAAGCTATTTTGCCAACCAACTCAACTCAAGAAAGCACAGTTAAGGTATTAAAAGAGGTTTCTGATTATTACCTTACTGAAGAAAAAGATATTGTAAACTCAGTGTTTACCGTTGCCGGTTTTAGTTTTGCCGGTTCTGGCCAAAACATGGGTATCGCGTTTGTGAGTCTAAAAGATTGGTCTACGCGTGAAGCCCCTGGTGAAGATGTTAAATCATTAGCGGGTCGAGCTATGGGCCGCTTTATGCAAATAAAAGAGGCGTTAGTGTTTGCCTTTGTGCCGCCATCAGTTATTGAGCTGGGTACCGCAAACGGTTTTGATGTCTATCTAAAAGACTTAAATGGTCAAGGGCATGCCAAGTTAATTGAGACGCGTAATCAATTGTTAGGAATGGCCTCGCAAAACGCTAACCTTGTAGGAGTACGTCCCAACGGTCAGGAAGATGCGCCAATATATAAAATTAATGTCGATCACGCCAAATTACGTGCGTTAGACATTGATATTAATAGCGTCAATAGTGTGCTGGGTACGGCATGGGGTGGCTCGTATGTGAATGACTTTATTGACCGCGGCCGAGTTAAAAAGGTTTATGTACAGGGTGATGCTAAATACCGTATGCAACCTGGCGACTTAGACACTTGGTATGTGCGGAATAACAATGGCGAAATGGTGCCGTTTTCGGCATTTTCATCAGGTGTATGGGAATTTGGTTCGCCACAGTTGCAGCGCTTTAACGGTGTTCCTGCGGTGAATATTCAGGGTGCGACAGTGCCTGGCTACAGTACCGGTGCAGCGATGGATGCATTAGAGGAAATGGCCAAACAGCTTCCTCCTGGGTACGGCTTAGAGTGGAATGGTTTATCTTACGAAGAGCGTTTGTCGGGTAACCAAGCGCCTGGTCTGTATGCCTTATCTATTTTAATTGTATTCTTGGTTCTAGCGGCATTGTATGAAAGCTGGTCGGTACCGTTATCGGTAATTTTAGTGGTACCACTAGGGATTATTGGTGCGCTACTGGCAATGAGTGCCCGCGGTTTACCTAACGACGTATTCTTCCAAGTAGGCTTGTTAACCACGGTGGGCTTGGCGACGAAAAACGCCATCCTAATTGTCGAATTTGCTAAAGAATACTACGAAAAAGGATCGGGACTCATTGAGGCAACTCTGCACGCAGTACGAGTGCGTTTACGCCCAATCTTAATGACCTCTTTAGCATTCGGTCTTGGTGTTGTGCCATTAGCAATTAGCTCGGGTGTAGGCTCTGGTAGCCAAAATGCCATCGGTACAGCGGTATTGGGCGGTATGATGACATCTACCTTCTTAGGTATCTTCTTTGTGCCGTTGTTCTTTGTGGTAGTTGAGCGCATTTTCAGTAAGCGTGAAAAACCCACAGAAGAGGAAGATGAAAAAGTCGATAACGATAGAAAAGATATTTAATTTTTTATATTGTTGATTAAAAAAGCCCAGTTTTACTGGGCTTTTTTGTGACTATTGTTTCTCTATTGATGCGGATGACTATAAATAGCGTTAATGGTGTTAAGTCAGCATTATTAAACAATATTTTGACTACTTTATTAAGGGAAACTGCAAGAGTGTTTAAAAAACATTCTTATAAAAATGCTTTTAGGTAGTTGATAAAGTTAAAGATTAAAATTTGATCTGTACAATGTTTAACCGCGCCAGTGCTGTTGTTTGTGTTATAGTTAAGATCTGAATCAAAACAGGTTATTAACATCTATTGATGTTTGGCTTACTCTTTTGTGGTTTATTTTTAGCAAAGGTATCGCCGATAAAGATGAACTTTTGATTAAATAATGATTATGATAGTGAATAACAATAATAAAGGATGTCACCATGCAGGTGCTTTTTATAAGCTTCACTTTAGCCGCTATTCTGGTTTATCTTTGGTATGCCAGTTTACTCAAAAAACGTACTTCAGCCATTGAAGCGCTAAAAGTGATCGACTCAAAAATTGATAAAAGACTGACATTATTTACCGAGCTATGTCAGGAAAAACCATCTTATCCACGCCCTTTAACAGATGATCAACAAGCCCAGCTGGAGTTACTAAAACAGTTACAGCCTGAACATGATTGGGAACAACCGATTGAAGAGTCAAATATGGCTGGTGGTTCGTTGTCTGTATCGATAGCCGCTTGGCAACAGATTGATCAAGGTTTAGAAGCATTATTAGCCACCGTGAATAAAGATAAACTGAGTGCAGATCAGCTCGCCGAGTATATACAACTAGAGCTCGACTTTGTGCATGCAGAAGACTTTTACCGCAAAGCAGTTGACGAGTTAAACAGTGGCGTAAAAATATTCCCAGGGTCTGCGGTGGCAAAATTTGCCCGTATTGCGCCAATGCCAATATTCGATCAAGTGCAGGATTAGTCCCATGGGATGGCGTAATCGGCACACGCTATTCGGTATCGCTACGTTGTTGGCTTGTATTTGTGTTCCTATACAAGCCAAGCAAGTGGTTTATCCTGCTGTGGAAGACGTTGAAAAGCCGCAAATTAAAGCTAAGTATATTCCTCAGCAAGCCGCAGCAAAAAAGCAGTTATTGTTACAACAATCTCAAACTACCACCGCTGAAAATCACCCAGCGCCAACGATAGAAACATATAACGTGTTGAGTCGCCGCAACACTAAGCCTGCCGATGAGCAATCAATTAATGATCAGCTGTCGTTGAATGCTGGCTATGTGGGCGATAAGCAAAAACCGCGTACGTTAACCAATAATTATTCGTTAACAAAAACGGGCTCAGTATCGAGTAAGCCTCGCGTTAAGGCCAGTTACTCCGAAAATGGTATTGTCAGTGATTTAGGCGTGGAAAAGCGTAAAGTATTTCAATACAAGCAAACCAATGGGGTGATGGTGTTTAGCGATCAACAACCGCTGGATGCAGACTACCAAGTATTATTGTACGAATGTTTTGCCTGCCGAGTCGATTCGGTTGTTGATTGGTATAAAATCCCACTATTTACCTCACCTTTTGCGACCGACGTTACGTTAGCCGCGCGCCAATATCAGCTTGACCCTGCGCTTATTCGAGCAGTAATTCATGCCGAGTCTGCTTTTAAAATGGGCGCGTTATCAAAGGCTGGTGCTAAAGGTTTGATGCAGTTAATGCCGGGCACTGCTAGCGATATGGGCGTAGATGATCCTTTTAATGCTCAACAAAATATTAGCGGTGGTAGTCGTTATCTTGCGCAGTTATTAAGTCAATTTAACGGCAACATTGACCTTGCGTGTGCAGCATACAATGCCGGCCCCACGACGGTGGTGCAATATCGCGGTATACCGCCCTATCCTGAAACACAAGCTTATGTGAAGCGCGTAAAAATATTATTAAAACGCTATCAAAAAGCATTAGCCAGTTAATTTAAGGTATTTATTAATGAACCATTTAATCCATAAAATTCAACCAAAACGTATCAAACTCACCCCTAGTAACGGTTATTGTCTCGTGGGAATGGCCAGTTTATTGATATTAGGCGCGGTTTCTTTGCCTGCTTTGGCGACAGACAAGCAAGTTTTAGTCGCACCGTCGCAAGAAGATGTGCGTTTATATGATATTGCTACCGCACCCCAAGCACAGCGGATTGAACAAGACATTCGCACCTTAGTTGGTTTTGGGACTCGCCATACCTTGTCTGATACTACATCTGATGAGCAAGGTATTGGCGCGGCAAGACGTTGGATTGAAGCTGAATTTAATCGTATATCTAAAGAGTGTGGCGGCTGTTTAGAAGTGGTGACAGTGTCGAAAACAGTAGAAGGCAAGCGTATTGCACAGCCTACTGAAGTGGTTAACGTCATCGCGATTCAGCGCGGTAAAACTGACCCTAAGCGCGTAGTCATGATGAGCGGTGACATTGATTCACGTGTTAGTGATGTGTTGGATGCTACCTCAATTTCTCCTGGTGCTAACGACAATGCATCCGGTGTGGCAGGGGCGTTAGAAGCAGCGCGAGTGTTATCTAAATACCAATTTAATGGCACTATTGTGTATGCTGCGTTGTCGGGTGAAGAGCAAGGTTTGTATGGCGGCAATATTTTAGCTGACTATGCCAAAGCGCAAAATTGGCAGGTTCAAGCAGTATTAAATAATGACATGATTGGCAATATCTCTGGCATTAATGGCGTGGTTAATAACAGCAGTGTGCGGGTGTTTTCTGAAGGTGTACGTTTTGCTGAAACCGCAGATGAAGCCAAAGAGCGTTATTTCAGTGGCGGCGAAAATGATTCTGCGTCACGCAATTTAGCCCGTAAAATTAAATCACTAGCCGACCAATACATGACGAACCTAGACGTAATGTTAGTGTATCGTCTCGACCGATTTGGTCGTGGCGGGCATCATTTACCGTTTAATCAGGCTGGTTTGCCTGCCGTGCGGATTATGGAAACTAACGAAAACTATAATCGCCAACATCAAGACATCCGAGTTGAAAACGGCATTGCGTATGGCGATGTGATTGACGGAGTAGACTTTGGTTTTACCGCCAAACTGACTGCGCTTAATGCGTTAAGTTTAGCGTCACAAGCATGGGCGCCAGCGCCGCCAACCAAGGTTGCTGTAACCGGCCAAGTGTCACCGAGTACCACCTTAACGTGGGCAGCAAGTGACGATAAAACCGTTGTTGGTTATCGTGTTTATTGGCGTTTAACCACAGTGCCAGAATGGACTCATAGCCGCTATGTCGGCAAAGTGGATCAGTTTACCTTGGATAATATGGTTATCGATAATTATTTGTTTGGTGTCGCGAGTGTCGCAGCGAATGGTAATGTTAGTCCAGTGGTATTCCCTGGTGCGGCAGGCGCGTTTTTTAAGTAATGCTCAGTCATACGTCAATAAATAACATCAAGGTCGTGGCGCTTCGCCCACACCCGACCAAGAAGGGGAAAACTGCTTCCCCCTCTTGGATCTCCCCCGCAGCTCCGACAAAGTGTTGATCCTCATAGCATAATAAAAATCGCCTAACGGCTCAGATGGTACATCCATGTACCCCTGAGCCCCTGTGCCATCATCCATGATGTCACTACGGCATTTTCATCACGCTATTTCGGACACTTCGGACGGAGAACCATTGAGCCTGCAGGTTAATTCCATTTGAAATTTGTGTGTTATTTCAATAAAGATAGTTAGGATCTGATACGACTATAAACTCACATCTTTTGCGGGTAGAAAGTCTTACTCGCCTACTTCCCACTTTACGCTAATGCTTCCGTCGGCACCGCCTAGTAAAGGCGCTAAGTAATCTAATGCTTCTTTAGCCAATACATCCATTTGCCAAGGTGGGTTAATTACCCATAAACCCGCAGCTGTCATACCAAACTCGTCACTGTCGGCGCTAATGCCTTGCTCAATACGCAGTTGTTTCTTAATGCCACTATTTTTGAGCAGCGTTAACATAGCTTCTGTTTGCTCACGTTTAACCACCGGATACCATAAAAGAAATGTCCCGGTAGCAAAGCGTTTGTGGGCTTTAATGATGGTTTCAGCAACATCTTGATAGTCAGTTTTCATTTCATAGCTAGGGTCAATTAATATCACTCCGCGGCGCTCTAATGGCGGAACCGCGGCAATTAATCCTTGTAAACCATCGCCTTTAATGACTTTAGCTTGCTTGTCTTCAATAAAGTAATTTTCCAGTAACTCATGGTCAGTTCCATGCAGTTCGTGTAGCACCATACGATCTTGCGGACGAAGCTCAACATCGACAATAGCGGGTGAGCCAGGGTACACGGTTAACTCGCCATCAAACTCAGCGTTAAAGTGCTGCACTGTTTCAACATAGTCGGCTAATGCGCTGGGTAAATTAGCGTGATCCCATAACTTGGCCACACCTTCTAAATACTCGCCCGTTTTCTGAGCAAACTCATCGGTTAACGAGTACGCGCCAGCACCAGCATGAGTATCGATATACACATAAGGTTTGTCTTTCTTCTGCATCGCTTTTAATACTTGAATAAGCATTGAGTGCTTAAGTACATCGGCATAATTGCCAGCATGATAACCGTGACGATAACTGAGCATGGGCATTTCCATTAACTAAATGAGACAGCAAAAACTGTGTAATAGCCACATTATAAGTTTTCTAGCGCGCGAGGTATAGGTGTTCACTGGTGATGGCTTTTGGCATAATGGCGTAGTTTCTTATATTGGCATGGTAATCATCTTGTTGCAGACACCTATCTTCTTTAATCAGCAGTATCCATCATTAGTCGACATTGCCCAGCGCTGGCAGCTAGTGTGGGACAAAGACGCTGCATTTGAATTGCGTTTTGAGCAAAACACCTTAAGTTTGTACAAACGAGATGAACCTAAATTAGACGGTATTAACGTTGACTTTGTATCTGGGGCTGTTGCACATAGGCGTAAGTTTGGCGGCGGACGCGGTCAATCCATTGCCAAAGCGGTCGGGTTAAAGCAAGGCGTAACGCCAACGGTAGTCGATGGTACAGCAGGGCTAGGCCGCGATGCGTTTGTATTGGCCAGCTTAGGTTGCAAAGTGATTATGGTTGAGCGCAACCCTGTGGTTGCTGCGCTATTAGAAGATGGCTTACGCCGCGCTTATGAAGATGCCGAAATCGGCCAATGGATGCAGGAGCGGATGAGCCTATTTCACGGCTCAAGCCTGGATGCATTAGCCAACGCCGCTCAATCATCGGCCACCGAAATCGATGTGGTTTACCTTGACCCCATGTACCCGCATCGCGAAAAGTCTGCTTTAGTTAAAAAAGAAATGCGCGTATTTCAAACCTTAGTCGGTGCCGACTTAGACGCCGACGGCTTATTAGCCCCAGCAATAGCACTCGCCACCAAACGCGTAGTCGTAAAACGCCCCGATTATGCTGAAGATCTCGACGGGGTAAAACCCAGCATGGTATTAGCGCAGAAAAAAAATCGCTTTGATGTGTATGTGAAAGCCGCGATGAAATAGTAGTGTTGAAATAGCGGTGATTAAGCATCAAAGATAAGGATATTGCTGTGGGTTTAATTGAAATCTTAATTAATGCTGCTCTACAGGTTTGGTATATATTCCCTGTTATTTTATTGACCTATATCACCACAACACCTTGGTTTAAAGGTCTTTGGGGTGAGTTTCAGGTCAATATGTTACTCAAGAGATTACCGCAGAACGAGTATCACAGGCTTAAAAATATTACTCTGCCAACCGACAATGGCACAACTCAAATTGATCATATTGTCGTGTCTCAATTTGGAGTGTTTATTGTAGAAACAAAAAACATGAAAGGATGGATTTTTGGCTCAGCCAACCAAAAGCAGTGGACGCAGAAAATTTATCACTACTCATCTAAATTTCAAAATCCAATTCATCAAAATTATAAACATCTTAAAACACTAGAAGCGCTGCTCAATATCAATATTGATGCACTCTTTTCTGTGGTGGTATTTATCGGTAAGAGTGAGTTTAAAACGCAAATGCCGGACAATGTCACTCATGCAAGTGGTTGCTTGTCATACATTCGTTCACATTCTGTTGAGTTACTGGATCAGCAGCAAGTTTTAGACATAATCAACAATATTGAATCTGGTCGTTTAGCGCGAGGGTTTGCAACAAACCAGGCTCATAAAGTGCATGTTAAAGAAATCATTAAGCAAAAAACTGACCAAAAGCTTTGCACAAAGTGTGGCTCATATATGGTGTTACGTGAAGCTAAAAAAGGCCAAAATGCGGGCTCTACATTTTGGGGCTGTTCAAGTTTTCCTAAATGCAGAGCGGTAGAAAAATTTAATTAATTGGTTGTTTCTCGTTGAACTTTATTTGTGAACTGGTCAACTGAATTCGGTCACTCTAGTTAAGCTACTTCTTTTAACGGTTCATCCATACACTCGAATTCAATAGGATTTTGATAATTGAGGCATTAATGTATCCGTTGGCTGTTGTACCACATCTTGATGTAATTCAAGAAATTTTGTTGACCTGTATAGTGCTGGTCAACAAAGTGAAATCAGCCTCTGACGAAGTTAGGAGGTAAATCTTTGTGGTGTTTTTGTAAGTTGTGCTTTTTTCACCTTAGATATGAATACCAGTCAATCTTATAATTTTGTATATTTTTTGGTAATGACTCTCTATCAATTGGTTTTACTTGTCTTCTAAGAGAAAGGTATTCATCTTCATTTTTTATGTTATTTTCTTTTATGAAATTGACTATATCATCATAAAATTCAGGTAGTTCTGCAGTCTTATGATTAATAGATTTTTTTATTTCGGACCAGGATATTACACCATCATTAATTTTATTGGGAAGGTCTAAAGCGAATGCTCTTGCAGGTATTTCATTGTAAAAATCAAGATACTGTTGGTAACTGGATATTTCATTTTCAATAAGCACTTGTGAAAGGTACTCGGTTTCTATTACCTCATTTTCATCCTCAACTTCAAATGTGTCCTCAACATCTTGAATGTTATTTATCGACTCCATTTCATCAGACGTTAATAAAGCGCCTCCGGAACGATATGCTAAATGGTTATATATTGTGTCACCACTAATAGTCTTCATTTGAAGAATGTTCTGATGTTCTTTAGAAAGTAAGTCCACCCTCAATGTATGCGTCTAGCGAAGTACACCTAGCATCGATGTTCTGATTATCTAAAAATACCTGCTCAATGATAAATTTGGAGCAGGTGATGAAAACATACAGAACAACAACTCAGTGGCAGATGCTACTTCAACAACGCGGCTCGTTTAGTGGCACTAATATTGAATTTTGCCAACACCATAATGTCGCTATCACCACTTACTATAAACAGCGCGCTTTACTGGCTGAGTATCAGCCTAATTCAACTTTGCCAGTGCAAACAACCAACCCCACATCATCACGTTTTATTCAGGTAAAACAAACCACCACTGAAGTCTGCGCGCAAACTCATCAAAATGTGGTGCAGTTTGATATCCGCACAGGCCAGTTAATGTTTCCAGCCAATTTAGCAACGAACGATATCGTTGCCATTATTAAAGGGCTAACGGCATGAAGATGTTCGTTGATGTACCCACCGTCTATTTATGTGCCGATGTGGTCGATTTTCGTAAATCGATTAATGGATTGGCGGCGTTGGTGGAAGCAGAGCTTGAACTACCTGTGCTCAGTGGTGCGCTATTTGTGTTTTGTAATAAAGGGCGCGACAAACTCAAACTGCTGTACTGGGATAACACCGGTTTTGCCCTGTGGTATAAGCGTTTAGATAAGCATAAGTTCAAATGGCCTAAACTCATGTCACCCACCATGACATTAACCGAGCAACAATTACATTGGTTATTAGCAGGTTATGATGTGATTGGTCACAGCAAAATGAATGTTGCAGGTAAGCAAGTGCTTTAATTCTTGCGATCGATTGATGATCATCAAAGTTAGTTCAGTTAGCACTGGAAAGCCTTTTGTTATGCCTTAAAATAGGCGTCATGGAAAATGAACTCGCCCTTAAACAGCGTATTGCTGAACTTGAAAAACTGTTAGCGCAGAAGGATGCCCACATTGCGGCATTGGAAGAGCGCTGGCGTCTGGCCCAACAAAAACAATTCGGCAAAAGTGCTGAAGGCTTTGTCGGCCAAGGCGAGTTATTCAATGAAGTAGAAGAGATTGTTGAAGCCGCTGAGGCTGAGCAGCAATCCATTAGCTATACCCGTAAAAAGCCGGTGCGTAAGCCACTGCCAAAAGACTTACCCCGTGAGCAGGTTATTCACGACATCACCGATAAGACCTGTGATTGTTGTGGCGGTGAGCTGCATAAAATGGGTGAAGATAAGTCAGAAAAGCTTGAGTTTATACCCGCTCAAATCAAAGTGATTGAGCACATTCGGCCTAAGTACGCTTGCCGTCACTGTGATAAATCCTCGACTCAGACACCGATAAAACAAGCCTCAATGCCTGCCATGCCCATCAACAAAGGCATTGCGACGGCGAGTTTATTGAGCCAGCTTATCACCAGTAAATACCAATATGGGTTACCGCTTTATCGCCAGGAAGCGATGTTTAAGCAATACGGTATTGAACTCAGTCGCCAGACCATGAGCAGTTGGATAGACAAATCCGCCACACTCTTCGCGCCATTAGTTGCGCGGCTTAAAGCCGAACTGCTAAAGCAGCCCACGTTGTTTGCCGATGAAACACCATTGAAAGTGGTGAAATCCGATAAAGTGAACAGCTATATGTGGGTGTATTGCTCGGGTCGAGACTCACCAGACCCGAATAATCCTATCCCTAATATCGTGCTTTACGACTTCCACAATAGTCGCGCGGCCGCGTGCGTGGTCAATTATCTTGCAGGTTATCAAGGCTACTTGCACGTGGATGGTTATCAAGCCTATGCCAGAACAGAGGCAACCTTAATCGGCTGTTGGGCTCATGCTCGTCGTAAATTTATCGACGCGAAAAAGCTACAAGGTAAAAACAAAACCGGTAAAGCGGATGTGGTATTGAGCCTTATCCAAAAACTGTACGCTGTTGAGTCACGCGTTAAAGATAAAAGTGTTGATGAAAAGTACATTGCCAGACAACAAGCCAGTGTGCCTATACTGGACAAGCTAAAAGCATGGCTTGAGCAGAACCAGCCAAATTTAGTGGGTAATACCAAACTGATTGAGGCGGCTAATTACCTGGCTAATCAATGGCACAAGCTTATCCGTTATGTGGATGATGGACGACTCAGCATCGATAACAATAGAGCTGAACGCGCGGTAAAACCATTTGTGATAGGCCGAAAGAATTGGTTATTTAGCCAAACAGCTAACGGTGCACATGCTAGTGCCACCCTTTACAGTATTGTGGAAACCGCAAAGGTAAATGGTCTAATCCCATTTGATTACATCATGGTTTGCCTTGATGAACTGTGTAAACCAGAACCCAATATCGACAGCCTGTTACCATGGAATTTTAAAAAGTAGGTGTGGTTCGCTAGACGGTTACCCCTCAATAGCCCAAAACCAATTCTATTGAGCATTAATTCGAATTTTTTATCTGCTTCAATAAGATAATTATCTGAATAATCTATTCCATCTCTGAATTCGTTTACAAGATCTTTAGCGTATCTCTCTAATAACTTTTCTTTGATGGTAAAGAAGCGCTCAGTAAACCTTGGAAGTAGTCGGTTTGAAGCTATCCTGTTGCATTCCCCGCATAATAATATTTTTATAAAAGGAATATTATTATTTCGAACATAAAGGTGTGCTGTTGTAATTGCAGGGCAGTGATCTATTTGAAGGTCTGAAGTTATCCCACAACATTGGCATACTTCATCTTGAATTAGTGGGTACTCTTTTTTGTATAAGCTGTTATAGACAGCCATTGACTGCTTTCGATCCATGCCTAATTTATCCTTAAGAGTTTTATGATTAAAGCGCAAAGTTATTTCGTATAAAATCTTAGTTTAATTACTATATTGTACCTATGAATTTAATCTGACTGTATAAAAATAATAATTTAATTTAAACAATGACTTAATTTTATTTTTCATTCTAAAAATGGATTTATCATTTCTTTCAAATGTCCAAATTCAACTCTGAGTTTGAGGTCGTTTGTAGACTCTTTACTTGTAAATACGTGAGCTGGCATAAGTACAAAAGTACAAAGCAAACACCTGGATCCCGGCTAAAAAACATTGCCGGGACGACGAGCAGGTTGCAACAGGCCTTTTGGCCCAAATCAAAGTATCCATTTCTTTAAACACCTTAACTCAACCCTGAACTTGAGGCCGTTGAAGATTTTTTACAAGAGAATACGTGAGCTGGCAAAAGTACAAAACAAACACCTGGATCCCGGCACAAAAGCATTGCCGGGACGACGAATAGGTTGTTAACAGGTTTTTGTCCCAAATCAGAGTATCCATTTCTTGAAATACCTTAACTCGAATTTAGAATTTAGTGGGGTCAGTGTAGTTGCGAATTTAGTGGGGTCGGTGTAGTTGGGGTCAGTGTAAACTTTATGTCATGTAGTTGGGGGTCAGTGTAAACTTTATGTCATCGCACTAAATCCGAAGCTCTAACGCATTTTTGTCCAAAAGTTTGTTAGATAGGGCATAAGCTATTTGGCTCTTCATAATAAAATTACATTCTCCTTTTAATCACTATTTTATGACCTTTCGATTTGTCAGACTATGGGTACATTTTATGCCAGAGTATGGTTATATCTTTTCGATAAGTGATTGAATGCTAGAAGCTGCCTATGTCAGACTTTGCTTCCAGCGACACGTATTTCCCTGATTTTGGGCTGTTTTGACAATATGTATCAGCCAACATAATTAACCTTAATTGATAGTGGGATCACTATGACAACACCAATACCTATGCGCCCAAGCGGCGTGCTTCGTGGCGATAAAGCGGCTGACATAACGATTGATGTTTTTGTTGATATTCAATGCCCCCATTCACGAGCAATGTGGCCGACGTTACTTAGTGTGATACAACATTACAAAAGCAGATCGGTCAGCCTTAAAGTTCATCTAATGACATTAAGTAATCATCGCCAAGCGTGGGATATGAGTCTTGGGCTATTTGCCCTAGCAGATGGTGATGCAGATAAGTTTTACGACTTTGCCACTTATTTATATGAACGACAGGATGAATTTTACAATGCAGAGTTTATGCATAAAACTCACGACGATCTTCGGCAACTTATTGCAGACAAGGCCGAAGAACATTTAGGGATAAATCGTTGTCAATTTCTTAGTCGGATGGATGACGGTGATATTTACACCTTAGCCAGAACTCCGATTCGGTATGCTGCGACAAAATCTGTATGGGCAACCCCAACTGTTTTTATCAATAATGGCGGGAATGTACTTGTTAATCACCTATCAACGTTGACCGATTGGCAACAAATGATTGACCCATTGTTTGGCGAAGAAACTATATAAAGGCCCTAATAAGGGGATCGCACATATTTATCCAAAACGAACGCGTGGAATTTGGCTTTTATGGTAGAGAAAATGCTTTATTTAACGTCAAAGTTAGTGTCATTTTTATAGTCATCATGCTTGTTTGACATAATTTATGATCGGCTGAGTAGTCTCTGTTTTAGGTATGCATTTATCCGCAGATACTTTGACGACGCGTTGCGTATTTGATTGGACACTGAGACCACTAGCAGAATCTGTTATCGATTCGCTGTTACTGTTAAAAAATGCATAGGTTAGCGACACCATTATTTCATCAATCTTCAGTATCGCTGAAGATATTCTATATAGGTTTACGATAAAATATTACGAGTCACTAAGCACCATAGACAGTTTAAAAGTGGCTTACTCAATGCTTATTAACGTGCACCCACTGGTTGGCAACGGGTGATAAAATGTTTATTTCGCTTTATCCTTTTACATACTTGTTTTGGGTCAGTGGATTGAGTTGCTAAATCATCGACACTTATATTTTGAGAATAAGTGCCTCGAGAACCTATGTTTTGACGCTCAGTATTTTTAAGCTCAGAACTTGGAGTATCTGTAGTTTGCAAATGCGCACAGCCGGATAAAAACATGATGATTGCTGCGAGGGTATAAACTTTCATTGTGTATTCCTAAATATTAATTGATAGCGTGATTACGTCTGTTTAAGCCGCTTATCTTTATTGATTAGCTTGAGTCCGTTAGGGCTGAGTAAATTAGGCTGTGAATATGCTACTGACTCGGCCTTTAAATGGCTTGGCCTAATGCATAGACTTGCTTAATCGAAGGGAGCATTGTTGTTTTGCTCCCTCGTTTTCATGAGATTAAGCGTCTACAAAAATCACTTCACCAGTAATAAAGCCATCGACAGAACGCTCGAATGCTTTGCCAACTAATCGTCCAGGTACTGGCTCAAACCCTGCCATCATTTCGCCATACACATCCCATGCTTCAGTTAACACCGTTGGGTTGACCACATTGATGCGGGTGTTTCTTGGCATTTCATAGGCGACGCACTTTACAAAGGTATCGATAGCGCCGCTGGTGGTGGCATCGGCAATTGCAAACGGAATAGGCTTAACATTTAATATGCCGCTAATTAAAGTAAATGAACCGCCATCAGCAATGTATTTTTGACCAATACGCACTAGGTTAATTTGCCCCATCATTTTACTCATGACAGTGGTCATCCACTGAGCTTCTGTCATTTCTACAAATGGCGCATATTCACAAGCGCCCACGGTATTAACCACAGCATCAAAGTGACCGACTTTTGCATACAAGGCTTCAATCGATTGCTCATCGGTAATATCGACAATGTGGTCGACGTTGCCAGAGCGGCCCGCAGTGATAACCTTATGCTTACCTAAGCCAGATAACGCTGCTTGACCCATTTTGCCTAGTGCACCAATTAAAATTACTGTTTTCATTTTTGTTTCCATCTATTGAGTTAACTTGATGGGTAGACTTTAGCGAATGAGTAAAACAATTTGAAACAATCGTTAATTGTAAGTGATACAAGCTATACTTGTTAATGGTTGGCAGAGTGGGCCAGCGATGATGTATGAAGGATAAATTATGAGTAAATTAGACCGATTAGACTTAAAACAATTGAAGGTTTTTCAGGCGCTTATGCGTGAGGAGAATGCGTCTAAAGCTGCAAGTCAGCTCGGTTTGACTCAACAAGCTGTTAGTGAGCATTTGAAAAAACTCAGAGACGTGTTTGATGACAGGTTGTTTGTTAGGAAAACAAATGGCTTTGTGCCAACGCCTTTTGCTGAGGAATTATCGGTTGGGGTTGATAAGCTGCTGATTGATTTCAACTCATTAATATCAACCAAAACCTTTATTCCACATAAGGCCAAGGGCACTTTTACTATTTCTGCGACAGATTATGCGCAGCAAATTGTTCTGCCTATGTTGATTGCCAAACTAAGAGTTCAAGCGCCCAACTTAAAGCTGATTGTGCAAGATTTTGAGATAGATAAATTGCATGAGCAAATGGAAAGCGGAAAGGTGAATTTGGCTATCGCGTTTCCTGATTATATTCCTCAGAGTTATCGCGTTATTAAGCTGTTTGAAGAACGCCATGTTTGTGTTACCTCAACCCATTCAACAATATCAAAAACAATACCTTCGTTAGCTGAGATAGCCCAATATCCTACCATTATAGCGTCACCGTCTCGGCCCAACTTTAAAGGTTCTATTGATGATTGGTTCGCGCAATTTGGCTTACAACGAAACATTGTTGTATCTGCGCCCTGTTTTTCGGTGGTGCCTATGTACCTTGAAACAACCGACTCAATTGCTTTTTTACCCTTACGAGCGATTAAAGGGTTAGATGTAGTCACCCTTGAGCTTGAGCAATCGCCAGATAGTTTTGATGTGATTGCCGCTTGGCATCCGCGTTACCACGACGACCCTTTGCAAAAGTGGGTTATATCGTTACTCGATATAGAGTCGTAAATCATCATTTTTATTTAGTCGTCTGAGCATTAAATGAATAACGTACTCGTAATAACTGAGAGGGTTAATCGTTGCAAAAGCACTTTTGTCTGCAAGCTGGTTAGAGCTGAATGTATTTTGCTTTTGGTTAGAGAATAATATCTAACCGTAAATACTTATTTATGAATGTTCAATTTGTCCTACTATGGATACATTTCTGTCAAAGTACGGCTTAATCATCAATACGGCTGAATCATTTAGCTAAGTCATGGCGCTTTGTATAGGCTTGGGCATCTATTGAGTCCAGCGATACCGTTTCATATTTATCCGATGTATTTTTTCGGCCTATTGCTTAGGTTAAAATGGTATTCAAACGTAAGGATATGTCTCTCGCGTACTCAATAATACGCGGAACTGCTACACTGTTTTTGGTTACTTTTTAATTTAAGATTATTTTTTATGCAACGCCCGCCACTTCGTCAAGCTAAAACCATCGATAACGTTTTTAATAGCGCCTATTGGCATCTTGGTCAGCAAGATTTTACTATTAATGAAATTCGCACCAAGCTTGAGCGTAAAACTGAAAACCAACAATGGATTGATACCGTTCTTGCTAGGCTAATAGAGGGGGGTTATTTAAAAAGTGACTATGACTTTGCGGTACGCTTTTGCGAGTTGTACTTTAGTAGCGAATTTGGTGCCGGCGCTATAAGGCGTAAGTTAACCCTGCGCGGCGTAGCCGTTACCGAGATTGATACCGCCATAGAGCAAGTGATGGACGAGAAAAAAGTTGATGCCTATGAGATGGCAACATCTAGGCTGTTAAGTCGGTTTGTCAATTTTTATGGTACCAATAGGGAAAAAGTGTATACCCAAATGACCACAAGAGGCTTTTCTCGAGCGGAAATAGATCATGCATTATCACAGCATCCACAACGTGAAACATTGCGCAGTAAATTAGCCGTAAAAGCAGATAAAGTAGACTTAACGACTGAAATTATAAAACTATTTAAAAAAGGTAAAGGTAAAACGCTTATCTTGCAGGAATTAAAACAGCGACTAATTGATGTGAGTGACTTTGAAAATACCTTGTATCAATTAACATTAACAGATGATGTCGATTTTTATCAAAGCTGTCAAAATGAGTTGGCTAAAAAGCGCTATAACCTATCGGACTATAAAGAAAAGTCAAAAGCGTATGCGTATTTATCGCGTAAAGGGTTCGGTAGTGATGAAATAAAAGAAGCGATGAGCCTAGATAGTGAGCAATAGATGAAATAATAATTGTTGCTGCATATAAGGGCTAGCAATATTACTAGCCCTTATATTGATATAATTAACCTCAATGCAAGCGGAGTAACGAGTATTTAAGGTCCATTAATTATCTCGAGATTCGCTTATCTTGGTCGAGTCTTAAATATTGCTTTAACACTATGCCACTGATTGTTGTTCTGCGGGATGTGTAATGCCATCGTGTTTTGGACTATATAGCTTAGAGAACATCTGCATCAGTGCTTCACGGCGGATAACCCCACATAAACGCCCATTTTCAACAACTGGATAGGCACTTGGTACCGCTGCGGAAGCATCACGCAGGCGCTCTTCATAGCTCTGGTAGCCACCACTAATATACATACCCGTATCTGTTACCGGGAAGAGCTTCTTTTTATCAACCACCATAAACTCAAGCAGTTGCACAATTTTTTCTGTTGGTGCGACGGTGAGCATCTTAGTTTGCATGATATCTTTTACTGAAATTGGCAATTTTGCAGCAAACTCCTCAGACCAAAGCGAGCGCATTAGATCTTGCTCCGACACAAAGCCTAATAGTTGATTATCTTGGTCTACTACCGGAGCACTGCGCAGGTTTTTTGCCGCTAATAGTGTAAGAGCCTGATAAATATTGGTATCAACTGAAAGGGTGGTAGGTTTGGTGTCCATTAGTTCACTAACGATAAGTTTTTGGATTTTATTTTTCATGGCTAAGTCCTTTTGACTTGGTTGATATTGAATTTGTGAAGTCATGTTTGATTGGTCAATTGATTCTGAAATTGACAAGCTCTGTGGCTGATTTTGCGTAATGGGGTTAATGTATAGCGAGGGCATCTCAGCAGCTGTTTTTGTATTTGAGTTATCTATCCAGAAATAACCTAAGCCAACAAATACTGCGCCGCCTAAAATGTTGCCCAGCGTTACTGGAATAAGGTTATGCAACACAAAATTACTAATAGTAAGGTCTGCAAAAGCTTGTGGCATCACTCCTAGAGCAATGAAATATTCGCTTCCTGCAAAGTTCTGAATAGCAATACCCAGTGGCACCATAAATAAGTTGGCAATACTATGTTCAAAGCCACTGGAGACGAACATCGCGACTGGCAATATAAGCAGTAACGATTTAGCTAAAGCATCTTTACAACTAAAGGTCATCCAGACACCTAAGCACACCAGTAAGTTACATAATGTTCCGAGAGCAAAAGCTTGACTCCAATCATGGTGGATCTTGTGTTGTGAAACATGCAGCGCATTAAGTCCCCATTCATTACCATCCATGGCATACATTTTTGACATCATTACCAATATCAGTATCAACATGGCACCACATAAGTTGCCTAAATAAACACGCATCCAGCAGCCAAGTAATTGTTTGGTTGTCACCCGCTTTTGTGCCCAAGCAATAGCGCTTAATACGGTACTGGTAAAGAGTTCACCACCCAGTACAACAACGAGAATGAGTCCTAAACTAAAGGCGATACCACCACTAAATCTGACTAACCCCCATGAACCGGGGGCCGAACCTGTCGTCACGGTAAGATAAAACACAAATGCCAGCGCAATGAATGCCCCTGCAAATACCGATAGACCAAATGATTGGCCAAAGTGCTTAGTGACTTTAGCGTATCCATATTCAGCGGCTTTTTCGAAAGGGCTCATCACAGCGGAATTATCAACCACGGCGAGATGGCTTATTTGCCTAGCCGTTAGCTGTTGAGTTTGCGCCTCTTGGGCGTCAACTCTACTCATGATGTCTTCCGTAACATATGACGGAGTCCACAGGGAGGGGGATTCATATATGTTATATACATTGATAACTCCTTGAATTTGTTTGTTGAGTTGTTAACCTAAATTCAAAGTACACAAAAATGCACATAAATAATATTGGGACTTTCTTAAGCAATGTATCAATTTAATTGATACATTAACGGACGCTGTTTTAGGCTTTTATGAGCTGTTTTAGGCTATTTCTGACCGTTTTGCTCTACCAATAATGCAAATGCTCATCAAGGTAAAAATAAAGCGCAGATTTCACTGCAATGATAGATATGAGGCCGAAAAGCCCTTTAAACCTAGTGATACTCGGCAAATAAAAATTGATAGCTAGTATCAATTTCTTAGGTTGAGTCGAGGGAAGGGTTTCGGTTTTAAAAGAGGTGAAACAATCTAATATTGTTGTTGATTAATATGGTGGGGTATCAGGGTCAAGGTGTATCAGGTTAATTATCTATTGCCTACTTGTCGATATTTCGCATCCCTCATCGCCAACGTGTCTTATCATTTGCGATGAGAATGCTTAAATAGTTAGTGATTTAATTGAAAATGAATGAGCGCATTTTCAGCCACTTCAATACCATATTCTTGTACAAAGTGGCCCGCTTCAGCTATTTTCATCGGCTCTGGGCAGCCTTTAATGACTCCCTTTAATGCCATCATTGCCGGTTCACCTAAAATGACGTCTTTCATACCAATGGCCATAAAACTGTCGCCATCCCAAGTGTTAGACCAAAAATCGATAGCTCGTAGGCCATATTTTACCGCGTCATCATTGGCATCGGTTGGGATCATCTGCGGGAAGCGTCTTACGCCTGCTTTATAGCTGTTATCAGGAAAAGGCGCATCATAAGCGATAACATCCATCATATTTACTGCAGAGCCGGCATCGCAGGCAATCAGTCCACCTACTGGAATTTCAGGTACCGCAGCAGAAAAGGCCATCCATTGTATAGCGGCTTCTGATAACGCTTGGCCATTACTGATCCCCGTGTTCATTACGATGAGTTTTTTGAATCGGTCTTGCATATCCATTGGGATAGTTAGCCCTAGAAACCCGCCCCAGTCTTGACATACAAGAACGATATTTTTAAGGTCTAAACGCTCAATTAAGCGTACTAAACTGTTTCGGTGAAATTCAAAGTTGTATGTATCGTCATCAACAGGTTTGTCTGAACGGCCAAAACCAAATAAATCAGGGGCGATTACGCGATGTCCTGCTTGAGTAAATACCGGGATCATTTTGCGGTATAAATAGCTCCAGGTTGGCTCACCGTGTAAACACAAAAATGTGTATTCAGCTGATTTATCACCCTCGTCGATATAAGCCATGCGTAAAGACTCAAAGCCTTCCAAATCATCAACATAATGAGGTTGAAAAGGGAAAGCGGGTAGCATAGAGAATCGTTGTTCTGGTGTTCTTAGTGCTTTAATCGTCATGTTATATCTCCAAAAGTCTGTTTGATAAATTAGTTGTTTTTTAGCCCGAAACCATTAGCTATTGCAGTTATCTCGATTTGATATTAATTCAGCGGCTTCTACCTAAAAGCAGGGTATTAAAAGGTAATCCAGATGCCCGTATACTGCCGATGATGTAAATAAAAGCCGTAATAAGATCCATGGCTGCAATAATGACAAATGCCTTAGGTGCCATACCCAATGACGCTGCGTAAGCGACAGCGATAAAGCCGACCATTCTGACCAATCCTCCCCATACAACAATGGGTGCACGTGTGTTGATATCAGACACAGCCCAAAGTAATGCGGCTCCCATGAGTATTAAAAATCCGCCCAATACCACAGTGATAATCAAGGTGTCAGCCTGAGGATTAATTAGCGCTGGAATGATTATTCCTATAGCAATAGGAAAGTTAAATAGCGCGGTAAATTGGACGAACTTTTTAAACATGTTGGCTCTCACTTATGTCAGTTTTACTTACATTAATTTCATTTATATCAATCTCACTTACATCAAGGTCACTTATATAAATACGATCTATAGTGATCGATATAGAATAGATGAATTATGTATCGATCACTATATTATGTCAATATGGTAAATTGACATTTTGTAGTAACTGCTACAAAATGATAAAAATTCGATAATATAGTGGATGGGCAATTGAAAGCGGGAAGAAAGCGAGCATTTGATAGAGATATCGCGTTAGACAAAGCCATGCGCTTATTTTGGGTGAATGGTTATTCAGCGACGTCGATTGCCAACCTCAGTGCTGAACTTGGCATTAATACGCCGAGTTTGTATGCCGCCTTTGGCAATAAAGAAACCCTGTTTAAAGAGGTGCTTGCTCATTATGTTGAGCAATATGCTGGTGTTAATTATCACTATTTAACCGAGACGTCTGACGCGACACTAAAACAAAGATTGCAAGCGTGTTTCTATGGTTTGATCCATTTGTTTGCCAGCAGTGACACTCCACGCGGCTGTTTATTGGTAAAAAGCGTCAATGAGTCTGATAGTGTTTCATTCCCTAAAGACGCGCTGTTATATATGAGACAGCAGGGGCAGGAAACTAAACAGCTGTTAATGACGTTACTCGAGTCTGATATGCATCAAGCTAGCAGCACTCATAACCAAGACATTGAAACATTAGTCGATTATTTATTAGCGGTTAGCTATGGTCTGGCAGTTCAAGCTAAAGCGGGGCAATCGGAAGCGGCATTGAAGTCTGTGTTTGATCATGCGTTGTCAGCGATTCCTAATCACTAATATCAATGCCAGTTGTTTGCTTGGTTAAGTGAATACTGAATTGGCTTATGAGTCTACAGTGAGTTGTTTTGGCAAATGTCGTTACGTTCAGAGCTGTATCACAGTTACTTTAAACGTTTACCTGAACGGGTTGACAATTAATAGTGATCACTACAATATTTAATTATGTAGTAATCACTATAAATCAAACCCAGGCAGGCTATCTATGAATAATACCTTTAACGTAAAACAATTCATTGTGGTGATGTTACTCACTAGCATTTGGATCAATATTGCTGAAGTCGCCAGAGCCATGTTGGTCGCGTTTCCAATGATGGAAGCATTCTATGCGGGTAAGTTAGCCGTTGGCCCCATGGCGTTGAGTAATGCACTGGTATGGGTTTTGTGGGATACCATGCTCACCAGCACATTGGTATTTGTCTATTGGCTATGCGCCCAAAGCTTTGGTCATAACGCTAAATCGATCGTGATATCGGCCACGGTGACGTGTATCGCAACCCTAGGTGTTTTTTGGGTCGGCTCTGTCAACTCAGGGTTAGGCACATGGCAAATGGCATATACATTGGTGCCAATAGCATGGGTTGAAATGATTATCGGGGCATTTTTGGCGAGTAAACTCTACGCTCGTTATGGTTAACGGTAGATCTTTTTTGTTAATACGTTAAACGGTGATGAATTTATGAAGCACAGTGAATTTAATCAATTTTGTGAAGCTTTAGCTGCATCAACTTATGTTATGCAATGGGGAGGTTCGCACGTTTGGAAAGTGGCTGGTAAGGTATTCGCGATTGGTTTTACGGCTAAAAATGGCGATCCGGCATTCACATTCAAAACGTCACCGTTAAATTATGAGTTTTTAAAAAATAATGATGGTTATCATCCTGCGCCTTACTTTGCTAGCCGTGGGATGAAGTGGATCCAACAAATAGAAACATCAGGCAGGTTAGATGAAGAGTTAACCTATTATTTATCTGAATCTCATCGTATTGTCGCTTCAGGTCTGAGTAAAAAAAAGCAAACTGAACTGGGCTTGCTTCTAAAGTAGACTTGCTGCTTAATTCGGCTTGCTGTTAAGCAAGCCATCTTAAAATGAGTTGCCTCTGCTCACTATGTTGATGAATAAGTTGTTTGTTCTTATCACCATCATCATCACCATCACCATCAATTACGCCACGGCAGACTTATTCAGAGTGGTATTTCTGCCGCCACCGAACCCGCATAATGCACACAATAGCGCAGCAATGATGCATAACCACAGTGGTGCTTCCCAGCTACCTGTTGAGGTATGAAGTGCTCCCGCCAGCATAGGGCCTATTGCCGCCAATAAATAACCAACACTTTGTGACATACCAGAAAGCGAGGCCGCTTGATGCGGGTCATCTGTGCGCAAACTAATAAACGACAACCCCAAAATAAAACAGCCTCCAGAGCAAAACCCCAACATAATCGTCCAGAAAAAAGCAAAGCTAGGCATGTATAACAGGCCTATTGCACTGCCTGCACTGAGTAATCCTAAAATAAAGCTCAGCGCACTCTGATCTTTTAACTTAGCCAACAGGGGGATTAATACCAGGCCGGGTAGTGCGGTCGAAATTTGAAATGCGCCATGATATGCCCCAGCCTCAACTGCTGAGTGGCCAGTATCAGTTAATATGCTTGGCAGCCAAGCAAGGATGATATAGGTAAGAAATGAGTTTAAACCCAGCAGTAAGGTCACTTGCCACGCTAATAAGTAACGCCATACACTTTTTGACGATGGCGCAAATTGCGACATGCTCGCGGGTTTAGTGTGCTTGCCTAATTGTGCTGTCCACACAATCAACCCCGCGACCGGCCCAATGCTAATTGCCAACCTAAACCATTAAACTGACTCAGCGGGAATACAACAGCAGAAAAACCACCCGATGCCATGCCCATGGTGAGGACATAAGCAGAAGTCATCAGCGCCACTCTGGTGGCAAAATCTCGTTTGATTAAGCTCGGTAATAGCACGTTTGCAATGGCGATACCGATCCCGATAACGGTGGTACCCACAAATAACATGGTTGATGAGTCGATAAATCTCACCAAAATACCGAATAGAATCAGTATTAACGCGGCAAACAAGGCATGCTCTAAACCTTGCCTTCTGGCAAACATGGCCGCCATGGGTGAAACAATCGCAAAGGCGATAAGCGGAAGTGTGGTGATAAAGCCTGCCTGTGAACCACTTAGCGTAAAGTGATCAATAATTTGCGCTAACACAGGGGCAATGCCGGTAAACGGCGCGCGTAAATTAGCCGCAATCAGTAAAATACCCATCACCAGTATTACGCCAGAAAAGCGCGATTGCAGTTTGCTATTATCGGTTTGTAACGTCATTTGCTGCTTTAGATTTCACTTAATAATGGTCGACAGTATAAAGATTTGCCTGCTGAGATAATTTAGCTATAGTGACAATAAATATCTTAAAACGGACAAGTCTATGTTTAAGCCCGTAGGGTGGGATGAGATCAGCAATTATGAATCGATGCCACAACCTGTCATCGCTAAAATTGAACAAGCTTGTGCCAGTCATGAAATCCCGTTACACACTCACCCTAAAGGTCAGTTAATTTTTGCTTTGCACGGTTACGTGACCTGTGAAGTCTCGGCAAAAATGTGGATGGTGCCAACCCATAGCGCTATTTGGATCCCGGCAAATAAACTACACAGTAATCGCGCCTCAGATCATGCACAACTGTGTCATGTATTTATTGATAGCAACATGCAAGGCATGCCGCCAAATACTTGCACTTTAGCGATTACGCCTTTAGTTAAAGAGTTGATGTGCCAACTAGCAGGGTGTGATCAACATTACGATTTAATCAGTAAAACCGCGCGTTTGGCTCACGTGTTATTTGATCAATTGAGTGACATGCCTATTCAGCACTTAGATGTTGTGTTGTCGAAAAATACAGTGATTCAAGCTATGAGCCAACAATTAATAAGCCAACCTAGTAATAGAAAAACGTTACCGCAATGGGCCGATGAGTTTGCATTAACAGAACGCACCTTGGCACGATTAATCAAAAAAGAAACCGGCATGACTTTTGGAAAGTGGCGTACGCAAATTGATATTATTACTTCACTACAAGCGCTATCAGACAAGCAAAGTGTGCAGCAGATTTCTGAACTATTAGGCTATGAGTCGGTTAGCGCCTTTATTACTATGTTTAAAAAAGTCATGAAAAAATCGCCGATGAAATACATGAACGAGTTAAATACTCACTAAAATTGACTATTTTAAGCCATTGTTTTTCATTCGCTAACATGCCTATGCATCTGAGTCAGTTTTGGCCTATTCTTATAGTATAAATCAAGACTAGAAGTGAGATTTGCTATGAAAATGCCTGAAACGAGTTTTTTTGAATGGCAACGTCAATTCAGCTCTGAAACTGATTGCTTAAATCACATTAAGAAAATGAGATGGCCTAATGGTTTTGTTTGCCCTAGATGCTCTTGTGAGCATGCCTATGAGCTTACAACCCGCAATTTATATGAATGCAGTCAATGTCATAAACAAACATCGGTCACAGCTGACACATTATTCCACGGTAGCCGTATTCCTATCACTAAGTGGTTTTGGGCAATCTACTTTTTAGGCTCAGATAAAGGCAGTATTTCAGCATTAAGATTGAGCAAGCACATTGAAGTTAATTGGCGAACGGCACGTTTGATATTAAGTAAGCTGAGAACGGCTATGGGCCATAGAGACAGCTTATATAGACTGTCAGGCGTTATTGAAATTGATGATGCGTTAGTGGGTGGCAGAAGGAAGGGCAAGCGTGGACGTGGAGCAGAAGGTAAAACACCTGTTTTAGTTGCCGTTGAAAGCAAAGGAAAAAGAGCTGGATTTATTGCTATGCAGGCTGTGAATAGCGTTTGCCATGATAGTGTTGAAAAGTTCGTTGCCAAACACTTAACGAAACAGCAAGAAGTGCATACAGACGGCTTACCTGCGTTGAATATTATAGATAAGACTCAACAACATGAAGCGAGGGTTACCCCCAGTGAGCTTGTTGATGAATGGCTGCCTTGGGTTCATATTGCCATTGGTAACTTAAAGGCATTTTTACTTGGGACATTTCATGGTGTTTCAGGAAAGTACCTGCAAGAATACCTGAGCGAGTTCTGTTATCGGTTCAATCGTAGACAAATGGAAAGAGAAATACCTAACAGATTGTTAAATTTGGCAATGATTCACACGCCAATACATTCTTACTGAGCCAAGTGCATAGGCATGTTCGCTAATGATCAAATTTTCGATAGTAAGTGACATGAGTTGAGCGAGAGGCTTTGTGTTGCTTTTATCGGTAAACTTATAGTTGTATGTTTTTTGTTAACAAGTAATACTCCATCGTTGCTGCATAATATTCGTCGCAAACTCAATAAGGTCTAAAGGATTACGCTTGACCTGTTACAAGGATATTCAATGAAAAAAAGTCCTATTATCGCTGTGCTGACCATCATTCAAGCACTGCCCGTTCTCTTTGCTATCGGTTTCCTCTCAAGTTTTGCTTTTAATGAATCAACCAGTACTTGGCTATTGATTAGTGGTTTAGTCTCTTTCTTCGTGACCGGTTATTTAGGGATCCCTGCGGGTATTTTACTGTTTAAGGGATGCAAATTAGGTTATCAACTTGGAACCCTTATTTGGGGTTATGCCATCTTTGTGAACCTTACAGCGCTATGGCGTGCGGTCATTGATTCTGGTGAATTTATTGGCGGATTAATAATGTATATCGCACTGACTAAATTACTTTTTTGGTTAGTGGTGAGTATTGGGATTTTTATTTTATTGATTAAAGCGCTCCGTCAATCGAGTCAAGCTTCATCAAATATTGCCTTAAACGAACAAAGAGAAACAGCAAAGCCGTTAGAAAACATTAACCTTAAAGCGATAGGGTTATGGCTTATGTATAGCGTAATTATTATTGGTATTTATCAAGCGGGTTCTAAGATGTTTTCGAAAGAAGGTGAAAACTATATCGAAGAAACAGAACAATATATTCAATGACTTGAAGTAACAATATCGTCATTCAATCTGTTTCCCATATTAAAAGTTTGGTTATAACATGCTGAATCTATTGATTATCACTCAATAAGGTGACTTCAGTTAATTAGTGATGCATAGGCAAGAAGATAGCGTTTCCATAATGAATGAACAAAGCCTCAACAACCATGCTGAGGCTTTGTTCATTTAGAGCCTTTGACTATTATCGATATTTTTTGAGTTGAGAAATCGATATTCTATCTGAGTTAATATTACGCTCTTAGAAACGGATGTCAGTTAGAAGGTGTAACCGACATCTAAGCTCAGTGAGCGGCCTGATGCTGGCACTCGTCCTGCTGGAGACACATCTAAGCCTCTAAAGTAGTACTCGTTATCAAATAGGTTGTTGACCGACAATCCCACCTTTAAGCCGTGATTATCTTGTTTGAAAAACTCAGTCGCAATATTGAAATTAACCACGGTATACGCAGGCACTTCACCCGATGTGCCTGATACATCTTCTTCAACACTATTAGCAAGATCTGCGAATGACTTGCTGTAATAGAACGCCATTAATCCTAAATCGACATCTTTAATGCTATATAAAGCACTGGCAGAAAGTTGATGCTTAGACACATAAGCCAATTCGTTACCTGCAAACTCGCCATCAAGTTGTTCAGTATCTAAATAGTTGTAGGCACCCGTTAGAACCAGATCTGGTAGCGACATCGGTGAGTAAGTGCCTTCTAGCTCAATGCCTTGGTTACGAGTTTGGCCAATATTGACGAACATACTGACGTTTCTGTCGTACTCAACTTTATTTTCAAAATCGATACGATAAGCCGCAATACTTAAGTTACTGCGCTCTGTTGGAGTAAAACGTACCCCAGCTTCATAGTTCCAAGATAGCTCTGATTCAAGGGTTTGATCTTTAGGCCATAATTGCGAAATTTGTGGGGTTCTCAATGAACGTTGAGCATTGGTATACCCAAACCAGTTTGAACTGAACTCATAACCCAAGGTGATGCCGGGAAGCCACTCGGTCACGTGATTATCTTGGCTATAGTCTTGTCCAACATTGGTGAAGGTCATGCGGACATCTTCATATCTTATGCCAGGAGTAACCGACAATGTGTCGTCAAAAAATCCCACTTTATTACTCACATAATAGGCCATGGCATTGGTATCCATTTGCCAGTCACGCGGACGAGTTGCCGTTTGAGTCGACTTGTCTATGTGGTTGAGTTGGTAGCTAATGTCTTCATTAATATAACGAGCACCTGCGATAATGTGCTGACTAATATCGCCATCAATAAGCAGGCTTGCCGTTGGCTCAATGCCAAACACGGTAAAGTCTCGCGGAGAGTTACGCAGATGAGTAGCATCCTGGGTGGTATCGCTCCAGCTTGTGCCTAAATTGCCATCGGTGTCTTTGCTTGAATCATAAAAATCCCACTGAAAGTTACGTGAACTTTTATTACCAAATACTCTGAGATCAATCTCACCATAATCGATAATTTTAGAGTCGTCGAGAACATGGCTATATTTCAATGACACTCGTTTAGTATCGGCATTAAACTCATCATTAGGGCGTAGGGATTGCTCGCGATCGGCTTCATAAGCGGGAGTATTTAATGCACCCGGTAGCTCAGAAAAAGCATCGTAATATTGCAGCGTGGCATCTAAGCTGTTTTGCTCATCGATATTCCACAGGGTCTTTAACATTAGGTTTTTAATGTCAGTGTCGGAGTGTTCACGAAACGACTCCCCTTTGGTGATGTTGCCATCAAAACGCATTGAAAAATCTTCATTAACCGCGCCACCAGTGCTGATGTTGGTATCAAATAAGTTGCGACTGTCACCAAAGAAGGTCATGCGCTCATTAACGCTGGTTTCCCAGTCGGTCGGGATTGGCTTTGAAATAAGGTTTATTACGCCGCCAACGTTGTTAGGGCCATACTGAATCGATGGCTCCGCCACGTGCTACATCGATTCTATCTATCATGAATAACGTGGCAGGGAATAATGACTGACCTGTGTGCCCATATGGCGCAAGCGTCATTGGGACCCCATCGAGTAAGACTTGGGCGTAACCACTGCGGCTGCTGTCTAAGCCTCGTACTGATATGTTAGGTAAAACCCCTGTTCCAGTCTCGTCTTTAATTTTAATCCCAGGAACTTGTTGTAATGCAGTGTCGATTGATCTGGCTGCAGTACGCTCTATTTGATCTGAAGTAATGATTGAGCGGTTACCGGTATACGTTTTTAAATCAGCAACTTCAGAATTACCTAATAAGCTCCCTGTCACCACAATGATTTCAGGTTTGGCTTCGGTCTGATTTTTGTCGTCAGCAACTGCCGTCGAGCTAGCAAAACTTGCTGCAATGGCCATTGCTATGGTGGTTAAAGTGAATCTGGATTTTTCAGTTAACATGCATATTCCCTATGTTTCGTTTGGTCTGTTCTAAAGTGATAAGTTGACGATAAACGTTTCAAAGACCATTCCTCGATCTTCAGCAATCTCAATTTTCAGTAATCAAGGATGCTTTGGCGTAAACAAGTGTGTTGTTTACGCGTGTTATCGATGGCGCAATTTGGAGTATTTATTGATGGGAGGAGAAAGGGCTGAGTTTACGATTCCGAAACTAGCCTGTTGGTGACTTGATTCTAAGTTCAATGAGCGAGAGGTAAACATAATGATCAAAGCATATTTTGGTATCGATTTTGATAATTATTCTCATTTGTGAGGTGGCCGTCAAGGTACGTACCAGTGCTTATGGTGTTGTTACTGTAAAGCTCTCTGCTCTAATAAAATGTTTAAGATATGTTTCTTAATTTAATCAATGCGATGAGGTGTTTTTGATTCATTACTTTTATGAATGTAAACTTTCAGTAAATAGTCAGTAAGCGTGAGCTTGCCGTGCTAAATGTCATTGATAGCTGGGTAATTCACTTAGACTCGTTTCTATTATAAATAGAGGATGTTGTTATCGACCTGTTTTTTAGTAAGTGTTTGTATTTAAGTATTATTAAATATTGAGACTACCGTTGTTCTATTTGCTGTAACCGAAATCAACAGCCTGTAAATGTAATGTATAACAATACGATCGTTTTTCACTCTCCTTGTGTGCTATTTGGATATATCAATAGATTAAAATGTTATAGGTGCTGGTGGATTTTATTGATGAATACTTGTGCAAAATTTTGGCGTTCTGATATCGTTCGCGAAATAGAGCATAGGGTTGTGTACCAAGACATTTTGCCGCAATAACCGCTCTGAAACTCGCATATTAACGCTGTATTTTTTAGGTAGCCTATTATGGTTAGCTTACTGAGTTGTCGCACTTTTGGCTCATCTCACATTGTAAAAAAAGCGCTAACGCGTTTGTCGTTAGCCATGGCCGCAGGGTTTTGTTTTAATCTTGCCGCACAAGAACCTACTCCACCGATTACCACACCCACATCGCCTAGCGTGACCATACCGCTGCAAACTTATGCAGATGAACAAGCGATAGTTAAATCACCGAATAATTTGAATACAGAAACCAAAGTGCGTTTTGCTAAAACAGCTAACTTTGATTCTGATTCAGTGGTTAAAATTGCGCGTAAATTAGCGCAAAATCCTTATGTAGAACTTAAAGATCCATTACCGCCTGGGTTGGCTAAAATTTCTTACGATGAATATCGCGATATTCGCTTTAAGCCAGAAGCTTCTATTTGGAAAGCGGAAGCTTTGCCATATCAAATGCAGTTATTTCATCGGGGTTTTTATTTCCAAGACTTGATTGAAATTGCCTTAGTTGAAGGTAAACAAGCCAGTCATTTAGCCTACAACTCAGAGTTCTTTACTGCAGGAGATGTGTTAAGTCAGCGTTTGCCGACCCAAGATATTGGCTATTCTGGTTTACGTATCCATTATCCACTCAATAACCCTGCGTATTTTGATGAATTAATGGTATTTCAAGGCGCGAGTTATTTCCGTGCATTGGGTAAAGGCAGTGACTATGGCTTGTCTTCAAGAGGTTTAGCGTTAAATACAGCTGAACCAGAAGGCGAAGAGTTTCCAATATTTCGTGCCTTTTGGGTTGAACGCCCAAACACCGACAGTAACTTAATTGTGGTGCATGCCTTGCTAGACAGCCCAAGCGTGGCAGGGGCATATCGATTTTCTGTTAGACCTGGCGAAAACACCCATATAGATGTGGAAGCAACGTTATTTCCACGCGTGGATTTAGTTAAAGTCGGTTTAGCGCCTAGCACCAGTATGTTTTTACATTCAATGAATGGTCGTCAAAACACCGATGACTTTAGACCAGAAGTGCATGATTCTGATGCGCTATTGATCTTAAATGGTCGCGGTGAGCGTTTATGGCGTCCGCTGGCTAATCCAAAGCAATTGCAAGTCAGTGCCTTTATGGACAACTCGCCACAAGGGTTTGGCTTAATTCAGCGTGAACGTAGTTTTGATGCGTATCAAGATCTCGAAGCCCATTATGAGCGTCGTCCAAGTTTATGGGTTGAACCGGTCGGCAATTGGGGCGCGGGTGAGGTAGTGTTAACCGAAATTCCAACAGATTCTGAAATTCATGACAACATCGTCAGTTACTGGAAACCTAAACAACCCCTTGCAGCTGGTAGCGAGTTTCATTTTACCTATCGATTAATTTGGGGCAGCGAGCCCGAAGTGGATGATGGCACTGTTATTGTGGCCCGTACCGCCAGTGGCCGCGCTGAAATCGCCAAAGCGACACCGAGACGTTTGTTTGTTATCGACTATCAAGTGAAAGAAGGCAATAACGATGAAATTCCGGTCGCCAAAGTGCAGAGTTCAGCCGGCGCGGTAACCAATGTAGTGGTGTCTCGTCAGCCTAAAACCAATGGCTATCGTTTGGCTTTTGAAATGGACCCACAAGATGCTGAATTGATTGAGCTACGTGCTGAGCTTAAGTTTGCAGGCCCACGGGATGTCGAAACCTGGCTTTATCGCTGGACCCTTTAAACATGAATACGATGCAAACTGAGTTTGATACAAATGCTACCGAGCCTACATTGGTCGGTGGTGCAGCCATGCCGTTAGAGCGACCAAGCCCAATGGAAGCGCAAAGTTTACGTGCGCTGCCTGAAGGCATGCCACGTAAAAGTATTCTTGCCAATGGCGTAAAGTCAGACGGATTACGTCGTCTGTTAGTGGTTGGCAGCGCGTTTATTATGTCGGTTATGGCCATTTACGAAATGGTGTCGGTATTTAATGTCGGCGGCGTAACGCCACTTGAATACATCGTTTTAGTGTTGTTTGCGGTTAACTTTTGTTGGATTGCTTTGGCATTTAGTGGCGGCATTGCCGGCTTTATTATGCTCCTTAAAAAGCCTGTTGCAGAAACTGCCGAATGCATAAAGCTGCATACCCGCACCGCGATATTAATGCCGACTTATAACGAGTCACCCGATCGCGTTTTTGCCGCGGTTGAGGTGATGGCGATGGCATTGGTTTCATCCGGCGAAAGCCATGCGTTTGACTGGTTTATATTAAGCGACACGACCGACCCCGATATTGCGTTGGCAGAAGAACAAGCATTTTTAATATTGCGTCACCAAGTGAGCAAAGATGCGCGGGTGTATTACCGCCGTCGCCGTAAAAATGATGCCCGTAAAGCCGGTAATGTGGCCGACTTTTGCAAACGCTGGGGCGCTAGATACGACCATTTGTTGGTGTTAGACGCCGACAGTTTAATGGAAACCCATACCATTGTTAGTTTGGCGAGACGGATGCAGGCAGATCCTGACGCTGGGCTTATCCAAACCATCCCTTACCTTGTCAATGGCAACACGCTTATGGCACGGTTACAACAGTTTGCTGCGCGAATTTATGGTCCGGTAATTGGTACTGGTTTGTCTTGGTGGACCCATAAAGAAGGCAACTTTTGGGGCCATAACGCTATTATCCGCACTCAGGCATTTATGAGCGCCGCAGGGTTACCCAACCTTGCAGGTAGACCGCCATTTGGTGGCCATATAATGAGCCACGACTTTGTCGAAGCAGCCTTGATTCGACGTGCGGGTTGGAGCGTGGTCATTGCCGCAGACCTTCCAGGGTCTTATGAAGAATGCCCTCCGTCTATTGTCGATTTAGCGGTGCGCGATCGTCGTTGGTGCCAAGGTAATTTACAACACACTCGAATATTGTTTAGTAAAGGATTACATTGGGTTAGCCGCTTACACTTACTCACTGGGATAATGGCTTATTTGTCATCGCCATTTTGGTTAATGCTGATTTTGTCGGGCTTAATGCTGGCATTACAAGCACACTTTATTCGCCCAGAGTATTTTACCGACCAGTTTTCACTATTTCCCACTTGGCCAGTAATGGACTCAGACCGTGCACTACGGTTGTTTTATATCACCATGGGCATACTGTTCGGTCCTAAAATTCTTGGGATCATATTGTTACTGAAAAATAGCATCATGAGTAAGCAGTTAGGTGGCAGAGGCAAAGCCATGATTAGCGTAATAATCGAAGTGATATTGTCGGCACTGATTGCGCCAATAATGATGCTGATCCACTGTGGTGCGGTGATGTCTATTTTAGCCGGACGCGACAGCGGTTGGGCGCCACAACGCCGTGACGACGGCAGCTTACCTTGGCTAACACTGATTTATCGTCATCGTTGGCACATGTTAATGGGTGCGTTATTAGGTTACGCCGCCGTGCTTGATTCGCTTACCTTATTGGCCTGGATGAGCCCCGCGTTAATTGGTTTATGGCTTGCAGTGCCGCTTTCTGCCATGACAGGTTCAGAGCGCTTTGGCTTATGGGTAAAAAGCTTAGGTATTTTGGCCACGCCAGAAGAGGTAAGCGCACCGCAACTTAGCGTAGACTCGCAAGCACGTCGTGCCGAATATGTGCAAGCTATTGCAGAGCCGTGGAGCTTATCAAGGCTACTAAAAGACTCAGAGCTCATGGATTTACATTTAGCCATTATTGACAAAAAGCCGCATCGTTTGCCTGGTTCAGCGGTTGAGTCGCTAGAGGCCATTACCCGAGTTAAAGTGCAAGAGGCCCAGTGCCAACACAACATTGTAAAGCTGTTTACCCGTCAAGAATTGGCGTATTTACTGGGTAATCCATTATTGTTAAAACAGTTACAAAAGCTGCCAGAACAATATATTACCGAAGGTATCGTGTCCTTCTGTTAGGTGGATTTAATTCAGATTGAAGAGCTAATAACAAACATAAACTCTAAATTAAAAGTTAAATATTATGTTTGTTACACGATATTTGTTATACAGTTATTTTTGATGATTTTGTTACAAGTCTCGTAGATACATATTGAATTTTTTTATACGTAAACCTACAACAGGGAGGGTGTGATGTTTGCTTATATTTTTTGGTCTTTTTTAGCTCTTGTTGGTGCTGTAAATATAGTTAATAAATCAAATGAAAAATATTTTAAAACAATAAAATCAACTTCTTACTTTGTTGTCGCTCACGCTATTTTATTGTCTGGATCTTGTGTGATGGCCCTCGGTTTATTCGACTTAGTTTTAAGTTGGAGTAATAAATTTGTAATGTTTACTATCATACTTTTACATAATAGCTTTATTGCTTGGGCGAATTATAAAAAGTTAAGCTAGCTTGTTCCACGAATAAATATTTATCAATGGCGTGCATTCATATATCTTATGGCTTTAGAACCTTCGTTTAGCAGCACTAATTCTTGTTCGCGCAGTCGTGACAGACTGTCGTGGCTACGGTGTACCTTGCGCCGTAGCCAGCAAGAGGCTGTAGCATCGTCTACCATGACCGCCACCAGTGATAACTTTTTTAATGCTTATGCCATATTCTTAGGGGCAAGCCTTGGGCAAATGGGCTGGGTAACAGGCTTACCGCAGCTTTTTGGTGCGATGGCACAATTGTTATCTGTTTGGCTGGCGAGTCATTTTAGTCGTCGGCAATTTATTGTGGCATGTGCGGTATTGCAGGCTGTTGTGGTATTGGCTATGGGCGCGCTTGCAGCGTTTAGACCAGAAAATGCAGTGTGGATATTTATTGGATTAGCGGTGTTGTATCAGGGCTTTATCAACCTAATTCAGCCACATTGGCGTGCCTGGATGGGCATGATAGTACCGCAACGTCGCCGCGGAGCCTTTTTTGCTTCTCGCACCCGTTTAACCATGATGGCATCGCTGAGTGTGTTCTTTGTCGGCGGCGGTATTTTAACGCTAACCGACTCAGTGCAGATGGCGTGGTTAGGATTTAGCTTACTGTTTTCTATTGCGGCTATGGGGCGTTTTGCCTCTGCTTGGTTGTTGTTGCAAATGCACGACCCAGAACCAAGAGAGGCCAAAGTATCTGGGGTATTTACCCAAACCCTATATAACTTTCGCCAAGCATGGAAAGATAAAACGTTCAGGCATTACAGCTTATTTGTGGCAGGAATGCAGTGCATGGTGGCCATATCGGCACCGTTTTTTGCAGTATACATGTTGGAAGATTTGCAATTTAGCTATTTTGAATTTGTGCTTTCGAGTGTAGCGTCTATTTTTACTCAGTTCATCACATTAAGGTTTTGGGGCCGCTTTAGCGATGTATATGGCAATCGGTTAGTGATGATTATTACCAGCTGTTTAATTCCGAGCTTGCCATTATTATGGTTATTCTCAGATAATTATTTGTACATTCTAGCCATTCAAGCTTTTGCCGGTTTTGGTTGGAGTGGCTTTACCTTAAGCACCGCAAATTATCTTTACGATATTCGCCCTTTTCGCAGTGACTTTGCCATCTATGCTGCTTTACAAGCAGGATTGAGTGCCGGTTTTGTGTTTGTTGGCGCTATGGTCGGTGGTGTCATTGCCTCATATTCAGAAGCATTTTTAATCTGGACTGGGTTGGATGCTTGGCTAAGCAGTCCAATATTTGTGGTGTTTATTGTATCAACCGTCATGCGCTCGTTGGTGGCATTGTGGTTTATTCCGCGCTCTGTTGAGCCTAAAACTCGCCCAAGGCCTCAATTATTAACACTTATTTTCCGTATCCGTGGCTTTAATGCCATTTCAGGTGTGGGCTTAGACTGGCTAACTGTCGCCAAGAAAAAGCGCGATAAAGATAACTAATCCATTTGTTATCCCGATCAAGAACAAACCTCAATAAATAGCGTTATAGTCGATAATCAAAAAACTTACGTTTATCGGGGCCGGAAGCATTGGCGCTGATTTTATTGGGGTGTTTATATTCATCCCAACTAGCCACATTACGGCCCATATTCAGCTGTGGAAAGTTTAATTGTGGAAAGTTCTGCTCTGGAAATATTAGTTGTAGGCCATTTAGCTGCGAAAGGTTCAGTTGCGGACATTCAACCTTATTTACCAGAGGTAAGCCGATAAACTGTAATAGGGCAGTAAGGCTACCTGCAACGCTTATATCAATGGATATAAAGTCATTTCGGCCAGCAAAATAGCTCAACACTTGCTGCTGGTGGCGCTGATAACAAGCCGTTAAGTGGACTTCATCTGCTACATCTTCAACCTGCCATATATCAAAGCAATGATTAAAACTGCGCTTCATCACCGGATGAAAGCGGCCATTGTCTTTGTCTAAATGCACCATCATTTTGCTTAATAACATTTGCATCGACGGCAACCACTTATCTAATGGCCTGTCTAAATAAACAAACTTAGCGTTGGGGAATAATCTGTCAAGCTGCTGATAATCACTAAAACACGGCGCGTCAGACACCGCATCGGCCAGCATAAACGCCTGCTTGGTAAACGCTTGGTGGGCAACCGTTAACCCTTGCTCAAGCAACGCCACACTCACACTGGTAGTGCCGGTACGCGGCAGGCCGATAATAAGCACTTTATTTGCCTGTTCATTTGCCAATGTAGATTTAGGCATAGCGGCTTGATGCTTAGCGGTTTGTGGCGTTGTCGATACTTCAGTCAGCTTAGATGTCATTAATTACAGTCGCATTGGGTTATTGAAAGGTAAACTTATTTATTAATCAGCCATATAAATTACGGGTTACACAATTTATGAGTAGTAACCTAACGCTACCATTTTGTCGGTAAATATTGAGTGTAATATAACGGCATTACGATATGTTCTTTCTCTAGAGCTGAAGATCCTTGTGTTCCGGTAAGCTTGAATGTTTTGCTTGGATCGCATTTTTCGATATATGACATAAGAGATTTAGCGCGCGTACGTTTACCACTTTTGACTTCGATAGGGAAAATGGCGCCTGCATCATTAGTCACAATAAACTCTATTTCTGCTCGAGCATCATTCCAAGAGTAGCTAGGGTCAATACCTATAGCAGTCAGTTCTTGCTGAACAAAGTTTTCGGCAATATACCCTTTGTACTCATAACTTTGCTGTTTTATTTCTTTATAACTACTGCTAAGCATATGGCTGAGTAGACCTATATCAAACAAAAATAACTTAATCATATTATCTTTTTTGTAAGCCGCAAGTGGTGATTTAGGCGTCCCTTCAATCGGATAGTTAGCTAGCGCCAAGCGACAACGGAGTAACCAGTGAATCGCGTTTTCAAAATCGCTATAACGCGATTTACGTTGGTAGACGTTTTTGAATTTAAAGCGCTTAACCGACTCATCCATCACGATAGAGAGTTGTGCAGGGATGCTACTAAACACGGATTCAATTAAGGTAGCATCAACTTTACCTGCGTATTTACCAAAATCTCGTCGGTAACCTTCTATCAGGTCAGCATGTATTTTCGATACCTTTGCAACACGTTCTAATATGCTGGCATCTTTATATTGATACCAAGCCGCCACGGCCTCTGGCATACCACCAGTAAAGAAATAATCAGTGAGTTTGTCCATCAGTATGTTGTGTGCGGTCGTCGAACTTGCTTGGGTGTCAAATGCCTTAATTAGCGCAGACTCCTCAGAGGCATAAATAAACTCTTTGAACGTTAACGGACGTAAATAGTACTGTTCAACTTTGCCTACAGGAAAAGTATTTAATAAACCAATGTTTGATCCACTTGCAGCGACAAAGTAAGTCGGGGCTTTTTCGGCGAAATATTTGAGTGATGTGACAGCACGCTCACACTCGCCGATTTCGTCAAGAATAAGTAAGTCTGTTTCTGGGTTAAAGCTCTGGCCGGTGATCAGTTCAATGTTTATTAATAACTCTTCAGGTGCGAGTGAGCTTTCAAATGCCTCTTTAAAAGCAGGGGTTTCTAGAAAGTCGATACGAAGCGTGTTGGCGAATGTTTTACCAAACAGTATTTGCAGGAGAAACGTTTTACCCGTTTGGCGAGCACCATCAATCAGTAATGGCTTACGCTCCGGTTGGTTTTTCCATGTCATTAATGAATTGAGTAAAGTACGTTTCATAAAGCCTCTAACCGACGGTAATTAATGTTAGTGACCATTATAAGCATAAAAACACGCATAAGTTACACTTTAATGCGCGTAAAAGTGCGAGCAAGCTACACTTTTATGCGCATAAAAGTGTGTTTTGACTGCTCTGGCGTGGCTTTAAGTGACGTAATAAAAAGTCGGCAATATCAAAAGTAGCTAAAGTCAGCCGCGCCTATCGTCATCCGACATTTAGTCCGGTTTGTGGCGTTATTGATATGAATGCAGCCGTCATTCCTTTGTGTGCAAAACAATCGTGCTGGGCAATAAAGGGAATAATTTGTCAGCTTAGGTGTCATTAACTTGCTATCGCTTCGGGGTTGTTCTGTCGGTAAATGATTATACCGAAATGGCCATTTAACGTGTTATAGAGGTGACTAGTACTGTTGTGAGGCAATTAATACACTTATTCGCCTCATAGTATGAGGCGAATAAATTGCTATTTGCCTCATTTGATGAGTAGAATAGCTTAGTGTTCGCATCAAAAAATATTTTAGTCAGTTAAATAGAGGTCATTATGTGGATTTGGCAGCAACAACAATGGCCAGAGTTTGTATGGGATAATACTCGTATAAGTGCATTATTGAGGCAAATTCAATTTAACCAAGGTTTGCTGCTGGGTAAAATAGGTTCTGAATCCGCTAGTCAATGGACACTCGATACCATGCTGGCCAATATTGTTCATTCAAGTGCTATTGAAGGTGAAAAGCTTAACGCATTTTCTGTCCGTTCCTCTCTGGCGAATAAGCTTGGCGTGAGTGAAGAAAAACCTTATCCCACCACGACGCAAACTGATGGTTTAGCAGATATCACCTTAGATGTGCTACAAAACTGGCAACAACCGCTGAGCTTAATGCGGATTCTAGATTGGCATGCAATGTTGTTTCCAGAAAACCAAACTGGGTTTAATCCTGTTGTTGGCGGTAAGTTACGTGGTAACGAGCCTATGCAAGTGGTATCGGGCCGTTTAGACAAACCTACTGTTCATTTTGAAGCGCCTCCACGCAATACGCTAGATTTTAATTTAACGCAGTTTATTGAGTGGTTTAATCAATCGAGAAATCAACCTAACGTCGACCCGCTGGTGCGTGCAGCCATCGCCCATTTGTGGTTCGTCACCTTGCACCCGCTTGATGATGGAAACGGACGTATAACGCGTTTACTCACCGACTTAGCACTCGCGCAAGCTGAGCATCGCTCGATTCATTTTTACACAATGTCAGTTAGTATTCTTGAGCGACGCAAAGCCTATTACGCAATATTAGAGTCTACCCAGCAAGGTGGCTTAGATATCACACCTTGGTTGCTGTGGTTTTTAGACACCTTAAATGACGCTATTCAGCACACGCTCAATATCATTGAGCAAACGACTGCTAAAACCCAGTTTTGGCGTCGAGTAGATCAACACTTACTCAATCCGGCGTTAACAACAGAACAAGTGAAAGTGTTGAATAGATTACTTGATGGTGACTTTAATGATGGGATAAGCAGTAGCCAATATCAAAAAGTCGCTAAAGTCAGCCGCGCCACCGCCACCCGTCATTTGGCTCAACTTGTGGATCAACAGTGTTTGGTTAAGACTGGCGCGGGTGGCAGAAGTACAAGGTATGTGTTGGTGTTGTGAATTAATATCTTACCTATTTAAGTATGTGACCTATAGTCCGTAGACTCATTGTCTACATATTCGGATCATCATGAAAACCTTTTCTTAGGATATTTCATGGAAGATTTGATATTAGTTTCGTTTGGTATGCATTTTAAAAGCTTGCGGGTTGCAAAAGGCTTATCACAAGAACAACTTGCGCTAAAAGCTGATTTAGATCGGACATATATCAGTGGAATCGAAAGAGGGAAAAGAAATGTTAGTTTGATCAATATTGTCAAACTAGCAGAAGCTTTGGAGTTACCTCCTAAGCAACTTCTTGATTTTAAGTTCAAGGAATAAATATGTCTAACAGAGCATTTTATTCCGCACCTCTCGAGCAGTTTTTAGTTACTAACGCCTTGTCTATAAGTGGTGAAATATCCGCGGCTCATACTCAGCAACTACAGCATCAGCAATCCAGAGCGTGGGGGGCTGAAATAGATATACTCAAAAGAGAACTGAAATTATGTGGTGCTGATAATACACATATCTTTTTTGAGTTTATGATCCCAAGAATGGGACGACGTGCAGATGTTGTTCTCGTGGTAAAAGGCGTCATCTTTGTTATCGAATTCAAGGTTGGTGCACAACGAATTAATCATGCCGATTTAAGGCAAGCCCATGGTTATGCACTCGATCTAAAGAACTTTCATAGTGGCAGTCATGATAAATTTATCGTGCCCATTTTAATTGCTACGAATTTAGCTAAACCAACATCCCAGCAGGCATTATTCAAATTAGACTTTGCATTTGATAACGTAGCTTCTCCGATTGCTATTCATTCAGGTCAAATACTTAATGCAATTAATCAAATAACTACATCTTTAAAGCAGGTTGAGTTTGACGCTAACCAATGGGCTGCATCTGGTTACTTACCGACTCCAACAATCATCGAAGCCGCACAAGCACTTTACGCTCAACATAACGTTGAGGATATAGCCAAAAGTGAAGCTGATACTCAAAATATTGGTCAAACAAGCCAACAACTATTGCAGCTTATACATGATGCTCGTGATAGAAAGCGGAAAGTTATTTGTTTTGTCACCGGTGTCCCAGGTGCAGGTAAAACACTCGTTGGATTAAATATCGCGAGTACTCATTCAAACCCAAAAGAGAAAGAATACTCAGTATTCTTGAGTGGCAATGGTCCTTTAGTGTCGGTGTTACAAGAGGCCTTAGCTCGTGATCGAAAAGTAAGAACTGCTGATACACTGGCATCTTGTCGACGACAGACAGAGCAGTTTATTCAAAATATTCATAAGTTTAGGGATGACTCTTTATCCGGCGCGGTTCCGCCCGAACAGGTCGCAATATTTGATGAGGCACAAAGAGCTTGGAATAAAGAGCAAACTAGTAAGTTCATGCAAACAAAACGTAATCAAATAGGCTTTAATAAATCAGAACCCGAATATCTCATTGAAGTCATGGATCGTCACGAAGATTGGGCCGTAATTATTGCTCTGGTTGGTGGAGGGCAAGAAATTAATACCGGAGAGGTGGGATTGTTAGGTTGGCTTAATGCACTAGACGAAAAATTTAGTCATTGGGATGCTTATTACTCTGCAGATTTACTCAATGGGGAATATGTTGCATCAAATTTAACCGCAAGCCATTTATCAAAAGGAACTGTCTTACCGTGTTTGCATTTAGCAACTTCGATGCGGTCATTCAGGGCGGAAAAACTATCAAGCTTTATTCATTATTTGATTGATGGTGATAGCGTACTAGCTCGGAAATTATTCACTACATTCTCACACTTATATCCTATTAAAGTGACTCGAGATTTAGACACTGCAAAGAAGTGGATAAAATCGCGTAGCCGAGCTACTGAAAGTATTGGCATGCTTGCTTCGTCAAACGCAATACGTCTTAAAGCAGAGGGTATTTTTGTAAAAAACAAAATTGAGCCCAAAGATTGGTTTCTAGGGCCACCGGAGGATATTCGCTCATCTCACTTCTTGGAAGATATTGCGACTGAGTTTGATGTTCAAGGTTTAGAGTTAGATTGGTGTTTAGTTGCTTGGGACGGTGATTTTCGATTTAAACCTACTGGGAAAGAACATTGGCGATTTCGCGGAAGTAAATGGGAAAAGCGCCCACAAGAACAAACTCAAATTTATTTAGAGAATGCTTACCGAGTGCTGCTGACTAGAGCGAGGCAAGGGATGGTTATTTTTGTTCCTAGTGGAGATGACTCTGATAAAACAAGGCTGTCTGAGTTTTATGATGACACTTTCGATTTCCTACAACGTTGTGGTATTACCGTTGTTTAGGATTATTTGATTCCATCAAAGCCAACCATATCGGCATAGGCAACTGTTGAAAACAGGATATTTTCGTCAAGCCCCATGGATGGGTTTACGGCGTGTTGTAGAGGACGATATGGTGGACGTATTAACCCATGAACCTGTCGATAATTCATCAGATAATTTTAGTTTTTTAAGTCTTCGTTTTTAGCTCTTCGGTCTTTAGGTTCTCAATGATTAAAAACAATAATGGCAGCCACTTTGGCTGCCATTATTATTGATGCTAGTGACTTATTTGGGGCAATTCACGAGCGGTTTATCACTTTAGTTCTTAGCTTAAAGCTCAAAGCCAAATTACAAGCGAGGGCTAGTTAATCGCCATTGAAATAAAGTAACCCACAAATGTGGCGGTTACTACGCCAATAAAGCCTGGAATAATAAAGCTGTGGTTGAGTACGTATTTACCAATGTGGGTGGTGCCGGTTCTATCAAAACTAATTGCGGCTAAATCGCTTGGGTAGAATGGGAAGAAGAAGTAGGCATAACACGCTGGCAGTACACCAATTAATACTGGTGCTGGGATGCCGAGTGAATACCCTAATGGCAGCATTATAGTTAATACCGCAGCCTGACTTTTTAAGAAGATAGACGACACAAACATCGCAATAGCAAATGTCCATGGATACACGCTGACAATGTCGCTTACCGCGCTCACCAAATAGGTTTTATGGTGCTCAATAATGGTGTCACTCATCCATGCAATACCAAAAATAATGATCACTGCAGTCATACCAGCAGTAAACACATTACTAGTGACGATTTTTTTAGGCGATATATTGGTTGCGAGTAATATGACCCCACCGACGGACAGCATCATAAATTGAATTGCGACCGACATGCTGACGCCAGCAGGGAGTAGCTGCTTATTAAACATGGCCACTATGATAACGGCCAGAATACCCAGTAAGAATACGATTAAGCCTTTCTTAGCGGTTGATTGTGCTTGTGGTGTTTCTGCATTGTCATCTTGTGGATCGATTAACGCCTCACGAAAATCAGCATCGGTTAATCGTGCCTGAAACTCTTCATCTTTATCTAAATCTTTACCGCGTTTTAAACTCCAGGTACAAGCCACTAGCAAGCCCGTTAGGGTTGCTGGAATGGTCACCATGAGTACATCAAGTAAGTTAATATCAAGATTATTATCAACAGCAGTCGCTAGTACTACTGCTGCAGCAGCAGCAATTGGGCTAGCTGTAATACCCATTTGTGAAGCAACGGTTGCCATGGCTAATGGGCGTTCAGGACGGATGCCTTTTTTGTATGATACATCGTAAATAACTGGCAGAAGTGGGTAAACCGAATGGCCAGTACCAACCAGTACCGTTAAGGTATAAGTACAAAGCGGGCCTAAAAACACGATATGTTCAGGATGTTTGCGTAACAGTTTTTCAGCGAATTTGACTAATAGGTTTAAGCCGCCGGTTGCCTCTAGTGTTGCTGAGGCCGCGACCACCGCCAGAATAATTAACATTACGCTGACAGGAGGTGTGCCTGGTGCAATGCCAAATACAAAAGCAAGTACCGAAACACCTAACCCACCGAGTAAACCAAAGGCGATACCGCCGTGGCGTATTCCAATAAAAATCACTGTTAATAACAGCAGCATGTGTATATAAAACATCGTGTGTTCTCTCCGCGTAGGTTTTTATGTAGGTTGTTATTATTTTAGCCTTTTGAAGGTATCCCACTACATCTTTGGGGTTAGTGACATAACTCAAGCTATTGAATCGGGGATGGCAATAAATGTTTAAAACGTGAACAACATTACATACAACCGCATGTATTGTGTTGCATCACTTATTACTTGGTGAGGGCGAGCGGTATTGGACGTTCAGCGGGGGCAGTTAACTACTCTGTTGACTTGCTTTGAGTAACATTTGGGCAATCGTTTTATCGTTACATTGTAATAGCTGCCAACGTTGGCAGTTGTTGAACTGAGTGTAGTGTTCAATCGCTTCAATGAGTGCAGAAACCAAATGCGCCTTGTCATGTGGCTCATCATGCTGGTTCGTCAATATTTGCGTTTCAATGTGCAGGTTTTGCAGTAACAAGCATTGGTTTTTACGATCAGCTTTTACATCCACACGTCCAACAAAGCGGTCGCGCCATAAAATGGGCAATGAGTAATAACCGTATTGGCGTTTTGCCTCAGGCACATATACCTCGATTTGATAGTCAAAACCAAACCATTGCTTAAGCTTTTGCCGTTGAATGACTAAATTATCAAACGGATTAAGCAGCCACACTTTGTTGGGAATACTTGTGGGTAACGTAAGTTTAGGCTGATAAAAATAAACTTGGCTTGTTGCCGCATTGGCGCCAGTAAAATGGGCGATTTCTCCTTGCTCACACATTTGCGCTAATGTTTTGCTCAGTAATGGTTTAAGGCCTTTACGCAAGTATTGAATTTGTTGCAAATTGCCAAAACCATGGGCGGCTAAATAACGATTAATTAAGTGCTGAGCGTACTCGGTATCACTGGGAATGGTGATATCAATATTGCGAGGCAATACTCGCTCGGTTAAATCGTAAACTTTTTGAAACTTATCTCGCTTAGCCACCATTAACTCGCCTTGAATAAACAATTGTTCAAGCGCTTTTTTAGCGGGTTTCCAATCCCACCATGATCCCTTTTTAGCATCCGCATTATGTGTAAATTGACTGGCTTTGAGTGGGCCTTCGGCTGTTATGCGGGCTTTTACCTCGCGCATGACTTTATGCTCAGGCTCAAACCAATGTTTATCGCCTTGTTGTAATTGCTGTTTGCGATACAAGCTAAAACGGTAATCATCTATGGGCAAATATGCCGCCGCATGGGACCAGTATTCAAATACGGTTTTATCGGTCATAGCCTCGTCAAGCATGGCAGGAGAGTAATCGGCTAGGCGATTGTGCAACACATGATGATGTGCGCGCTCGACCACATTAATAGAGTCGATTTGCACATAACTTAATTGCTGCATCAATTCTGATAACGATCCTAAAGGCTGCAACAAACCTTGCTGCTGCATACTTAGCTGTAACCATTGTGTGGCAGAGTAAGGATTGGTCATCAAGCGCCCTTTATAGAATTCAGTAAGTAAATTGAACACGGTAATAAGTCATTGTAGGCCGAATTTTATAGCAGAGTATACCCGCGGTTGATAATAAGATTGCTAGATGTTGGTAGTAAGGATTAATCATTGTGTGGGTTGTTCTTACACGCTATGGCATGTAAGAATTGTTTTAACGGTTGTAGCGTGTAAAGTGATATTGGAACTGTTTATATAGGTAAAGTGACTATGAAGGTGACGACCTCAAAGCAGCTTAGCGCGTATCTTAAAGATGCACGGCTAAATATGAAGCTATCGCAAAGTAAAGCCGCTAGTAAGGTCGGCATTCGTCAGGATGCGGTTTCTAGCTTTGAGCAGAACCCTGACTCCACTAAAGTAGAAACACTGTTTAAAATATTATCGGCATTAAACCTTGAGCTAGACATCAAGGTTAGAAACCCAGAGTTAGGGTGTGAGCTTGTAGATGATAAAACTATACCGACTGAGTAAGAATGGAAGGAGGAGTGGTAATGACTATCCTTGATGTTTATATGAATGGTTTTACACAATCTTAGTTGAGAGCAATGGAAAAGCAATTCCGTTTTTATGCTGCTGTTATGGTTCTAAAAATAGCAGTGTTGAAAGGCTTTATCGAGAAGATTTTCAATACCCCGTATTTTTTTGGATACAATAGTGGCTATTTTTGGCTTTTTATTTATACAATGGATATTACTGTGTCCATATGGCCTTTGCGAATGAATTTTACATTACTTGATGATGCTGATGTGAGCCAAGCCTATGCTGCTTACTTACGTGAGTTACGCCAACAAGCAAAGCTGTCACGATCAGCATTGGCAGAGCGAAGCTGCGTGCCTGCTGCCACCATTAAGAAGTTTGAGTTGACCGGGAAAATTTCATTTCGCCAATTGCTTTTACTTTGGCAGACACTCGACTCATTGGATAGGCTCTATCAGCTCACACAACCTAACAAAGAGCGCACAGCTATACCGACTAGCATTGATGAGGTGCTAAAAGATGAGTTTTAAACCCATTCAGAAACTCAACGTAGCTCGCACGTTAAGCTCAGGTGAACGGATAGCCGTTGGTGTGTTAGCTCAGAATCGGCAAGGCGTTTTTTTTCAGTATGCAGACAGCTATTTGCCGCAGTTTGGCAATTTATCGCCTTTTACTTTGCAGGCGAACACACAAGTTCAAGCCGCACCTAAACAGCCACACCAAGGTATTCATGGCGTTTTTGGTGATAGTCTTCCCGATGGCTGGGGTTTGTTGCTACAAGATCGCGCGTTCCGCCAACAAGGCATTTTACCAGCGCAATTGACAGCTATGGATAGACTGGCTTTTGTTGGCCAGCAAGCAATGGGGGCATTGTCTTTTACGCCTGTATCAGAGTTCTCATTAGATCAGCGTTCAGATATTGATTTGGAAACACTTGGGCTTGAAGCACAAACCTTGTTTGACCAATCCCTCTCTGACGATTTAGACGGTAGCACTCAGCAAGTGTTAGCAACGTTGGTAGCAGTAGGAAGCTCTGGCGGTGCACGTCCTAAAGCGCAAATCTATATGCCTGCTGGAGACGCGACGCAATGCCGTACTTATGCACAGCCTGGTGATGAAGCATGGTTGGTGAAGTTTACTTCGAAGAACTTGGCTTTGGGCCACGAAGAAGGTTTGTGTGAAGCGGTCTATTTACAAATGGCAGAGCAGGCAAAATGTCAGCCACCGATATGGCAGTTAATTGAAGCACCAACAAGCAGTGGCGCTAAAGCTTGGTTAGCGTTAAAGCGTTTCGATTATTTACCGGCGCAGGAGAAGGCTGGGCGTTTACATATGCACAGTGCTTGCGGTCTATTGGATGCCGACTTTCGCAGCCCTAGCTTAGACTATAGTGATCTTATTAAGGCCAGCCGTCAGCTGTGTAAGTCACCTGCTGCCGGGCAACTTCAATTTCGTCGCGCAATCTTTAACTTATTTGCCGCGAACCAAGACGATCACAGTAAAAACTGGGGCTTTTTACAAGGAGATGATGGCAGTTGGCAGCTCGCCCCTTTTTACGATGTGACGTTTAGCCCTCATCCCTTTAATGAGCATGCGACCGCCTTTGCTGGGTACGGAAAAGCGCCGCCACTCAAAGTGATGCAAAAACTGGCGGCCAGTGCAGGTTTTGCTACTTGGAAGGAAGCGAGGCAAGTCGTTGAAGAAGTATCAGAAGCAATCAGCCAATTTACTCATCTCGCTCAGCAGCAAGGGATCAGTAAAACGACAGTGGCGGCTATTACTAAGACACTAAATCAGCGTAAACAGGAAAATACTGCGCTTTTTATACAATAATAAGAGAAATTAATAATGAAGCTTGGTCGTAACGATCCTTGCCACTGTGGCAGTGGTAAAAAATATAAGCGTTGTTGTATGGATAACGTATCCAAGCAACATGGCCAAGTCTTTGATGATATTGAAGCCAATCTAGCTATGAACCCAGATTTGAGCCTTGATGAACTCAACGCTGCTTTACAGCACAAAGTCCAGGACCGCAATAACCAACCGCATAAAGATCTTTGTGGTGTGACTCCAACGCAAATGGCCAATTGGCTCTATGCACCTTTTGATGAATTGCAGTGGGTGACAATCAGTACGCCAGAGGATCTATCTGCAAGTCCTGTAATGCGCTATTTGGCCCTCATTCTTGACGAAGCCATGGCGCAAGATGGCTCACTCAAAGCCACTAGCAAAGGCAACTTACCAGCTAAATTAGTCAAGCAAGCCAGTGAGTTATTGCCTGAGTTCTCTGTCGCTCAATTTCAACGCGATATTAGTATCAGTGAGTTTTCTGGTAGCAATGAAGATAAATTCAATGCCTTACATTACACTCGAGTGTTGGCTGAAATTAGCGGTATTATTTACCGACGCAGCGGTTGTTATCATGTTAAAAAATCAGCTCAAAAGCTTTACCAGACATCAGGGATACAGGCTTTCTTCAAACCTATGTTAGAAGCCGCAATCAGCAAATATAATTGGGGGTATTTAGATGGTTTTGAGTACGATGTCGATTTGCGTACCTTTTGGTTGTTTATGTTATGGCGAATACAAAGTCATAACAGTGTGGATCAGCTCGTTAAAGAGGTGATGACAGCTTTCCCCGATTTGCAACTGGCATGCCATTCGGAAGATGACTTGTCATCTGAAAGAAAGTTAAGTGTGCTAATCGAATCAAGGTTTGTTAAGCGATTTCTGCAGTTTTGGGGGTTTATAATCATCGATCCAAAACGTTTTTTAAACGGGGAACCTATCGCCAGAATAGTTGAGGCTCAGCCTTTATTAAAGCAAACCTTTCATTTCACCATTAACTAATAAAAAAAGTCATCGTGAGCGAATATCAATATTATCGATTTGAGCGTCTGGATGGGTATTTAGACAGCAAAGCACGTCAAGGACTCAGAGCTATTTCAAGTAGAGCCGATATTACAGCAACGTCTTTTCACGTGGTCTATAACTACAGTGATTTAAAGGCTGAGCCACAAAAAGTAATGCTAAAACACTTCGATATCGGTTTTTACTACGCTAACTGGGGGTCAATCGATGCCTACATCAAACTTCCAGCGGGGACGATATCTGATGCATTACTTGGCTTTTCAAGTGAGGGGCTTCGTGTTCATCAAAGCGATGAGTGGCAACTGCTTATTTTTTCTATTGAGGAAAATGAAGAGTATTTTGATGATGAAAATGCAGAAGATTTTTTCCAACATTTAGCCGGCTTACGTAATGCGTTAATGCAAGGTGATTGGCGTCTTTTGTACTTCATGTGGCTCAGAGGGTTAGATGCCTGTGGTGAGGTTGAGACGATACCTTTGATTAATTTTGATTTTAATCATATTAGTGATGAGCTAAGGGCTTTTGTCCAATTGTACGATGTTCCTTTCGCGCGGATTAAGGCACTGGCGATGATGTTGGCAGTAAAGCCAAGTCACCAAGCTAAACATACCCTGTTTCAGTTTGATCATTGGCTAAATAATCTTACTGAGGCAGACAAAACCAAACTAATAAGAGCCATCTTTGAGCAGGGTCAGTTAACTCGTCACCAAGCCTTAGCGATAATGCGAAAAGAATCGACCAATAAAGAAGTCTACCAGTATTGGTTAACGCCAGATACGCTTGAACCCTATATTGAACCAGCACAAAGCCAATTACGGCAAGAACAAGCCGAAGCACTCGCAAAGAAATTAGCTATCGAAAAAATGGAAAAAGAAAAGGCGCTTACTGAAATATACAGCAAACGTGATCTCTGCTGGCAGAAAGCGCAAGAGCAAGCCAACCGAACCTGCGCCAGTGGCTACGATGAGGCATCTCGGTATCTTCATAAACTGTTCGAAGCTTATCAGTTTAAAGGCGATGCAACCGCGTTTCAGCTACATTTTAAACGATTTATTACTGCTAATAACAGCCGTAAAGCACTGTTAAACCGGCTTAGTAATTTGTTATAAACCTTGCCGTTATGGACGGGTCAGATGGTGTTAACAAAAAATAGATATAAATTTTCTTTAGACTGATTAAGAAACTGAAGAATCATCCCTAGGTCTACACTAAGCTATTTATGCCGTAACAATCTGTAGACCTTTGCATTGCACAAGTTCAGGGGGATACTGTTACTTGGCAAATTAGTATTGTAAAAGAGGCTAACCGTCCTTATTTACCAAGGCAAAAAATGTATATAGGCGAGTGTGCGATTCCGTCATTCGATATCGAAAAATGCTCGTTAATCAATCATTACGATATAGTTACACCGACAGAATGGAGCTTGGTTCCGGTAAGTCTTTACAAGAAACGATGGCTAATAAATTGATCGCATTGGCGTATCGCTCATGGCGCATAAAGCCTCGTGATATAGGGGATATTGTTTGGCTCAAGCAACGTGGTATTGATTTATCCAATACATTGGTTGAAAAGAAACCCATCGCCAAACAGAATCAAGCAGAAGGCTTTCAACAGGCTCTATCTGTTCAGCTGATGACTGAAGATGAAGTTTGTCATGACTGCAACATGGAAGTGAGCCGATTTATCCCTAAGCAAATTAAAGAAAGAACCCTCGATAACCCAGAGTATTAGGTATGTGATAAGAGAGGGGTCAATGCCATCGCGTCTGAATTACTTAATGAAGGAACACCAATAAATCCATTTGATATGGGTTAGTCATACCTTTGAACTTCATACTGTTGGTTGGTGTTAACCGAACCACTCGCCCCCACTTTTACCTGCATAAAAGTGCGGTTTTTTATATTTTTATGCGTATAAGAATGCCAATTATTCGCTTTTTTCTAGCTCGGAAGTATCTATGTTTAAACCACATTATTTATTTTGATAATAATGAAATTGTGGTTTCACACGTTTATCTCGATTTTACTTAATTTGCAAACTGCAAACTGCAAACTGCAAACACTTATTGAGGATAAATGAGGTGCCACCATTTCCCAAAATTTAAGACAGTTTACAACAGGTATCTGCAAACTAATTTGAAGGGAATAAATAAAAAAGCCCTGTATTTACAATGTTATTTACAAGGTAAGTACAGGGCTTTTAAGACATTATTGGACAGGTAGTTACCTATCTAAGACATTATTCAACGTTTTGGATCTGAATGTGGTGCGAGTTTTGATTGTGCATTTAATTCAATGGGTTACTTGTATTCTTGTTTGTGTAAAATACATTTAGTCACCACTTTAGTACCACTTTGATTGGTCTGTAAGCTGATATTCTTATGGGCAAACTCCCCCCTTGGTATTTCATTTTTTTTCATTCATATTTTTTGGTCAGTCTCTTTTATGGCAATACGCGTTAGCATGTCATCACATATTTAACGTCTATAGCGTGTAAATATTCGCGATGCAAAGCTGGCTATGGGGCTCAAAGCGACAAGAGGTAAGAAGTACCAAATAGCACAGATCTTCCCAAGGCACTTTATTCAAACAGCAAAAGCCGTTGGCTTTGATACTGCAACTATGGCGGACATTATGAATGAGATAGCCAATTCAGTTGACTCAGTCATCACTAAAGTTAACTCTAAGTTACCTCAAGATTTTCCAGTGCATATAAGAGATACGATTCTTGATGGCTTAAAGGATAGATCTAGACGACTACTTAACTAGCAATTGGCTTCTTGTTGGTCTCGCTTAAATAACACCCATACATAATAGCTGCTTCATTTGCCTGCCTAATAAACCACACCATAGTGTTGTGTTGCGCAGGCGTAGCAAACAATGTCATCAGTATCGAAATCTACCAAAGAATCTAAATGGATAGCCTCACCTTTGTCGCATTGCTTGTCACAGTGATAACAAGGTGCAGGGTACTCCTGTTCAGCTTCGAGCTTGAGCCTGAGAGCGTTTACTTCATCTAATGAGGCACTGAGCGGTAGGGTTGCAATAACGCTATGGTAGGAACAAGATTCGTCAGGGGCAGCCCAAGCTGTCGCGAGAACATAGAACTTGATTTCATCCTCATCTTTAAACACGTTAACCGTTTCTCCTGTAATGGAGACACGATCAACAAGACGAGTGTCAAACACCTGCTTATAAGTGGACTCACAGTGCTGGTGGGCGCTGAGTTCACTCCTGCTGTTATCAGAGCTAGTGCCACCACAAGTGTTATTGCTGCAAAGCTCTGAGGCCACCAGCTGGTGGCAATGTTGGCAAATCAAGAATTGAGTCGAATCATCAATATGGTTATATAAGGCGCTAAAGGCATTATCTAACATTGATAAATTAGGCTTGATGACAGTATAAATGGGCTTGGTTATGTTGTCAGAGCTATCAGCTGAATGGACATGCACCAACACTTCAAACTTTTCAGGTAATAACGTAATGCTATAAAGCACTTGCTTGCTTATAGGTCTATCAATGCTGTCGCTCAGTTGCGGTACTGTTCGCTCGGCATAAATTAGGCATGGGTAACCACTGGAGTCAAAAGTAGGTGGGTGTTCATACCCAAAGCTATGAAAGTACACATGCTCGGTAAACTTCTCTATAAGGTCATTATCACCACTAATGCTTATTGCATCCTGCACTAGCAATGACGTTACAGTCGGTATCAAGTCCATTTTCATAGCAGTCCATCCATTAATGATTAACGCTCAACATTGAGCTTATTGGTATGCTGAAACCAAAGGATTAGCGCAACATATTTTCTATCTTCAAACTCATGGAAACATAATAGTTTTATCTTTTTGATCTGACTATGATTTAGCTCATGTGTATTGTGTATAATCGAATCAATTATTGCAGGGATAACACCCCTATATACGATTAAACATAGTAGGAATATTTAGTCGTTCATTAATCTGCTACTTTCTTGCATACATGTTTATTCGTTACGCTAGCTCTAACAGAACATCCGAACAATATTAGTTTAAACAAGTCGATACAATAAGCGGCTTTTACAGGTGATAAATGACGAACACTAATTTCTCTCAAACTGCTGCCTTCATTTGGTCGGTCGCTGACCTGCTTCGCGGTGACTTTAAGCAATCACAATATGGTCGAGTTATTTTACCCTTCACTCTGCTTCGCCGCCTTGAGTGTGTGCTGGAAGAAAGCAAAGAAGCTGTTGTTATTGAAGCTGAAAGAGTCAAAGCCATGCCTCTTCCAGAAGATGCTCAAGAAAAGATGATTCTGCGAGCCACGAATGGCTTGGCATTCTTTAATACCTCGCCGATGGATCTTGGCAAAATGGGGCAAAAGGATATTAAGGCGAATCTTGAGCGTTATATTCAGTGCTTTTCTGCTGATGCCCGTGAAATTTTCGAGCATTTCAAGTTTGATGAATTTGTTGGCTTGTTGGATGGTGCTAACCTGCTCTATAAGGTTGTGAAAAAATTTGCCACCACTGACCTAAGCCCAAAAGCCGTTTCAAACCATGAAATGGGCTTAGTGTTTGAAGAATTGATCCGCCGCTTTGCTGAAAGCTCGAATGAAACAGCGGGAGAGCACTTCACTCCTCGCGATATCGTTCGCCTAACGACGTCATTAGTGTTTATGGAAGATGATGATGCCCTCACCAAAGAGGGTATTATCCGTACTATTTACGACCCAACTGCGGGTACAGGCGGCTTTCTTTCTTCAAGTATGGAATATTTGCATAAATTAAACCCTAAAGCCGTTATGCGCGCTTTTGGTCAAGAGCTTAACCCAGAATCCTACGCCATCTGTAAAGCTGACATGCTGATTAAAGGGCAAGACGTTAGCCGTATCAAGCTGGGTAACACCCTATCTAATGACCAACTACCCACCGATCAGTTTGACTACATGCTGTCTAATCCGCCGTTTGGTGTCGATTGGAAGAAAATTGACGGTGAGATTAAAACAGAGCATGAAGTAAAAGGCTTTGATGGGCGTTTTGGTGCGGGTTTACCTCGGGTGTCAGATGGCTCGCTGCTTTTCTTAATGCACCTTATTAGCAAGATGCGTGATACACATAACAGCGATGGCAGCATTAATGCTGGTGGCCGTATTGGTATAATCTTAAACGGCTCTCCTTTGTTTACGGGCAGTGCTGGAAGTGGTGAAAGTGAAATTCGCCGCTATATTCTAGAGGCTGATTTACTTGAAGCCATCATCGCGTTGCCTACAGACATGTTCTATAACACAGGTATCGCGACTTATGTTTGGGTACTCTCAAACAAGAAAGACGCTGAGCGTAAAGACAAGGTTCAGTTGATTGATGGCTCACACCTCTGCGGTAAAATGCGCAAGTCACTTGGCTCTAAGCGTAACGTAATGAGTGAAGACGACATCAAAACCATTACCCGTGCCTTCGGTCAGTTTGAAGTGATTGATGCAACATCACTGGCTGACATGGGGCTTGATAAGCCTGCCGAGGTAAAAAGTAGCCGTGGTCGACAGGCTGCTAATCCTAAAGCCGAAACAACAAAAACCTTTGCCAGTAAAATTTTTAACACTTACGAGTTTGGTTACCGCCGTCTAACGATTGAGCGACCGCTGCGTTTATCGGCGCAAATTACCGATGCCGCCATTCAGTCGCTGCGTTTTGCACCTAAGCCGCTAAATGCCGCTATGGTGGCACTGTATGGGCAATTCGGTGGTGCTTGGACAGAGGGAAGTGCTGATATAAACAGTTACGGCCAATTCACAGAGGTTGAGGTTGAAGCTAGGGCTATGATCAAGGCTGATTTCCCCGAGCTTAAAGAAAAGCAGATTAAAGATGTATTAGAGCCCAAGCTTTGGTTGTGGCAACAATCATTGATGAACGATGCAAAGCAGCTTCAACAAGCAGTTGATGCTCATGCAGGCAAAGCGCTAGGCGGGACGCATCAACCGTCGGACGACTTCAACCAGTTCGAACTCACCCTCAAAGTCGCGTTTAAAGCCACTGGTATTAAGCTCGATACCAAACAGAAAAAGCAGTTTATCGATGCCATCACTTGCAAAAATCCAGATGCGGCACCTGTGGTTAAGAAGGTGATTAAAGACGATGCACAGCCATTTTACGGTACTTTTAAGTATCAAGGCACTGTGAAAGGCTTGTTGGGACAAGTTGTTGAATACCAACAAGACGGCGATTTGCGCGATAACGAAAACGTGCCACTTGATCCAAGCATAAGCACCTCTGAATTGATTGAAACTTACTTCACTAAAGAAGTCGCCCCCCATGTGGCCGATGCGTGGATTAACGCCGACAAGCGTGATGATAAGGACGGTGAAATTGGTATTGTCGGTTACGAGATCCCCTTTAACCGTCATTTTTATGTTTACCAGCCGCCGCGAGATTTAGAAGCGATTGACACTGATTTGGATGCGGTCAGTAAAGACATTATGAAGTTGCTGCAAGAGGTGCACTCGTAATGAACGACAAACACCCAGCATTACTGCAAAGTGCAGAGTACAAACAATGGCTAACAGAGCTTAAACAAAAAGTGGCATCAAGCCAGCAAAAAGCCGTCGTTAAAGTGAATACCGAGCTTTTAACCTTGTATTGGCAATTGGGCGAAGAAATAGTCGCCCGCCAACAGCAAGCCGCATGGGGCGATAAGTTATTAGCCCAACTCAGCCAAGATTTAATGGCCGAATTTCCACAAATGAAAGGCTTTTCACAGCGTAACCTAAAATACATTCGCCAGTGGTATCAATTTTTCTCAAGCGATGCAATTGGGCAACAGCTTGTTGCCCAATTAGTACAAATCCCTTGGGGACACAATATTCAGATTATCAGCAAGTGCAGCACCAAAGCCGAGGCCGCATATTATGTGAGTAACACACTCGCACATGGCTGGAGCCGTAACGTGTTAGTGCACCAAATTGAAAGCGGCCTGTGGACGCGCGACGGCCAAGCCTTACATAACTTTGAGCAGCGTTTGCCTGCCGCGCAATCAGAGTTAGCTATTCAAACCTTAAAAGATCCGTACATTTTTGACTTTTTAAGCCTTTCAAAAAATCATTCAGAGCGCGAATTAGAGCAAGGGCTGGTTAAGCACATCACTCAATTTTTGCTGGAACTGGGCGCAGGCTTTGCTTACATCGATAAGCAATATCCGCTGCAAGTGGGTGAGCGTGACTTTTATATCGACCTGCTGTTTTATCATATTCATTTACATTGCTACATAGTGATTGAATTAAAATTAGGTGCTGAATTAAACCAGAGCGAGCCAGAGCATGCAGGCAAGCTGAATTTTTATATTAAAGCGGTTGATGAGCAACTTGCTAAAACAGGTGATGCGCCCACCATTGGCCTGTTACTGTGCAAAACCAAAGATAAGTTAGTGGCCGAATACGCCCTCAGCGGCATGGACAAACCCATGGGCATTGCCGAGTATCGCTTAACCCAACAGCTCCCCGACTCGTTGAAAAATGAATTGCCCAGTGTTGAAGTATTAGCCCAGCTAGGGGGCGATCATGAGTGAGTTAAAAGCTGGTAAGTATCAGGCTTATTCTGAGTATCGAGATTCTAAAATCGGCTGGTTGGAAAGAGTCCCCTCTCACTGGATTGAAGGGAGCGTAAAGTACATCTGCAAGAGTCTGGATTATAAGCGTATTCCGCTAAGCGCAGAGGAGAGAGGGAGCCGTCAAGGAGAATACCCTTACTATGGTGCTTCAGGTGTAATAGATAGAGTTGATGATTATCTTTTTGATGAGGATACGATATTGTTTGGCGAAGATGGGGCCAACTTGCTTGCAAAAAGTACCCCTTTAGCTTTTATCGCCTCGGGTAAATACTGGGTGAACAATCACGCCCATATATTGAAACCTTTAGATGAAATGTACTCATTTTGGGTTAACTCTCTAAATAATTTGGATATTAGTCCCGTGGTAAGCGGCTCCGCTCAACCAAAACTTACAGCGGAAGCGTTAGGCAATTTAGAAGTTGTCTACCCACCAAATGTTGAAGAGAGACAAAAAATAACCAACTTTCTAGATCACGAAACGGCCAAAATCGATACGCTCATCGACAAGCAGCAGCAACTGATTAAGCTATTAAAAGAAAAGCGCCAAGCGGTGATCAGCCATGCAGTGACTAAAGGCATCTCTAATAAAGAGCACCCACAAGCCCCAATGAAAGATTCAGGTGTCGAGTGGTTAGGTGAAGTGCCAGCGCATTGGGTGGTTACTAAACTGAAATACCTTTCATCTATTCAAGGCGGTTATGCCTTTAGTAGTGATTCTTTTACGGAGGAGGGTGTTCAGATTCTTCGTATCGGTAACGTTTATCAAAATAGGCTTGCTCTAGAGCGACAACCAATATTTGTACCTAATAAAATGCTAAATGAACTATCTGATTTTAAAGTTCAGCAGAACGATATCCTCATGTCTTTAACCGGAACTCTAGGCAAGCGTGACTATGGATTTGCGATTAAGGTTGAACATTGTGACTATTTTTTACTAAATCAACGAGTGGCCAAATTACTTCCATTTGACGCTAAGGTTGATGTGGACTTTTTAATTAATGTGTTGTGGTCTGAATCATATCTAACACAATTATATTCATTACCATCAGGGACTAAACAAGCAAATTTAGCAAATAGTGATGTTTTAGGCATTGTTGTAGCAATACCTCCAACAAAAGAAGAGCAAAGGGCGATAGCGAACTATTTGAGCCAAAAACTAGAATATTTCGATAGAACAATTGAAAAAGCTCAGAACGCTATCCTGCTGATGCAAGAACGCCGCACCGCCTTAATCTCAGCTGCTGTCACAGGAAAAATAGACGTGCGACATTGGGAGCCGCCTCATGACTAACGATGCTACGCCGCCGCTTGGGCAGTTTATTTTGTTTCAAACAGACGAAGGCCAAACGCAGGTTGAGTGTCGTTTTGAAACTGAGACCTTATGGTTGACGCAAAACCTCATTGCTGAGCTTTATCAAAAAACCGTACCGACGATAAATGAGCATTTAAGCAACATTTACAGCGAGGGTGAACTTGAACAAAATGCAACCATTAGGAATTTCCGAATAGTTCAAATAGAAGGCGCGCGGGAAGTGGCGCGCGATGTAACGCATTATAATTTAGAAGCCATATTAGCCGTGGGTTATCGTGTGCGCTCTAAGCAAGGTATGCTGTTTCGTCAGTGGGCGACGAAAACATTACAAGAGTACTTAACGAAAGGCTTTGTCATGGATGATGAGCGCCTGAAAAACCCAGACAACATGCAGTATTTTGATGAACTGTTAAACCGTATCCGCGATATACGTTCATCAGAGAAGATATTCTGGCGCAAGGTGTGCGACATTTACGCCACCAGCATAGATTACGATGGCAAAGCCCAAACCAGTGTCGATTTTTTTGCCAAAATACAAAATAAAATGCACTGGGCGGCACATGGTAATACCGCCGCTGAATTGGTGTTTAAGCGTATCGATGCCGATAAGCCTCATTTAGGGTTAACGAGTTTTGCTGGCACAGAGCCTACCCGCAAAGAAGTGGTAACGGGTAAAAACTATTTAGATGAAAAAGAGCTTGATACCTTAAACCGACTGGTTAACTCCTACTTAGAATTTGCCGAACTGCAAGCCCGTAACGGCAAATTGATGAAAATGGCAGACTGGGCCAGTAAGCTCGATGACTTTTTACGTTTAAGTGATTATGAAGTCCTTAACCATGCAGGCCATATTTCACAAGCCCAAGCCACAGAAAAGGCCAAACAAGAATATGATAAGTACCGAAGAGTAATCGATGCCCAGCCATCAAAGGTTGATGTCGATTTAGCTAATGCGCTAAAGCAGCTACAAAATAAGCAACCGCAGGATAAGCCCAATAATTAACCTGAATTGCTTTGGCGCTATCAGCTCAAAGGTTTAATCAGGCCGCAGGTTTGCTAGGCCATAGGGCCACAGGTTTAATAAGTCACCTATAGGGAATAATAAAAGTGATAGATACAACCCAAGAGCGTATTTTTCAAGACGACATCATTGCTCAAATGGTAAGTAAAGGTTGGGTTGAAGGCTCGCCAGACGGTTACAACCGTGAGACTGCAACCTATGAGCAAGATGCGTTGGCGTTCGTACAGGCCACTCAACCCAAAGAGTGGCAAAAGCTGTGTAAGGTGTATCCCAATGAGCCAGAAAGTCATTTCTTAAAAGCACTAGTTGCCCAGTTAACCAAAGCCGATGATAACGCGACTGACAAAGAGTCTCGTCTTTGGGGAACCTTGGGTGTGCTTCGTCATGGGTTAAACATTCGTAATGCCCGCTTCTCGTTATGCCAGTTCAAGCCCGAGCATAACCTTAACCCTGAAACTCTGGCGCGTTACCAACAAAACATTTGCCGTATTGTGCCTGAGTTGGTGTATAGCCCCTATGCCACTAAAGAGCATTTAGCTGCTACGGGTAAAAAAGCCAAAGCATGGCGGATTGACCTAGTGTTGTTCGTTAATGGTATACCTGTTGCGACATTAGAGCTCAAGTCTGAGTTTAAGCAAGCTGTCGAGAATGCGATAAAACAATATAAACGTACTCGCTTAGCTAAAGACCCTGTGACCAAGAAGCGTGAGCCATTATTGAGTTTTAAACGTGGCGCATTGGTGCATTTTGCTGTGAGTCAGTATGAAGTCTACATGGCAACTAAGCTAGCGGGTGATGACACCTTCTTTTTGCCGTTTAACAAAGGCACCAAAGAAGGCGGTGCGGGTAACGATGTACCCGAAGATAGCAGCCTTTATGCTACTGATTATTTGTGGAACGAGGTGTTAGTACCAAGCAACCTATTAAACATCATTGGCCGCTTTGTGCATTTACAAATTGAAGAGAAAGAAGACTGGGAAGGCCGTAAGTCTAAAAAAGAAACCCTTATCTTCCCGCGTTATCATCAATGGGATGTCGTTTCTAAGCTAATCAATGCCGCGATTGACGAAGGTACGGGTAATAAATACCTAGTGCAGCATAGTGCTGGCTCGGGTAAGTCGAACTCTATTGCATGGACAGCCCACCAGCTATCCACGTTATACGATGATAAAGGTGAAAAGCAATTCCATTCGGTGATAGTGGTGACCGATCGCACCGTGCTTGATGATCAGCTGCAAGATACCATTTACCAGTTTGAACATGCTGATGGCGTAGTCGGGCGGATTAATAACAAAGAGGGCGATGGCTCTAAATCTGAAAAGCTGGCATTGGCGCTGGAAACTTCACAGCCAATTATCATTGTGACTATTCAGACTTTCCCGTTTGTATTACGTGCGATAGAAAATTCGACCTCGCTGAAAGAGCGTAGCTATGCGGTGATTGCCGATGAGGCGCATTCATCACAAAGCGGCTCAACAGCACGTAAGCTGAAAGAAGTATTGATGACCGATGAGGTTGATGATGACGTTGAGTTATCGTCAGAGGACATTTTAGACGCCACTGTTGCCGCACGACAAGGCAGTGCCAATCTTAATTACTATGCCTTTACTGCTACACCTAAAGCGAAAACCATTGAGTTGTTTGGGCGTTTACCTAATCCAGAGCTTCCACCATCAAAGCAGAATATGCCAGAGGCGTATCATGTGTATTCAATGCGCCAAGCCATTGAAGAAGGCTTTATTCTGGATGTGCTAAAAAATTACACCAACTACAAAGTGATGTACCAATTAGCGCAGAAGATAGAGGCTGCCGATAAAGAAGTCGACAGTAAGAAGGCCACGGTAAAACTCAACCAATGGGTGCGTTTGCATGATCACAACATTTCACAAAAGGTGAAAGTGATTATTGAGCACTTTAAAGATAACGTAATGGGCTTATTGGGCGGTCAGGCGAAAGCTATGGTTGTTACCAGCTCACGTAAGGAAGCGGTGCGCTACAAGCTTGCCTTTGACAAGTACATTGCAGAAGCGCTTGCTGATAAGAAAACTGGCTATGGTGCAATACGAGCCATGGTGGCATTTTCTGGTGAAGTTGAGTTTAGCGAGAATGATCCTGATAGCTTCGCATTTTTGGATCAGAAGTTTACCGAGAAAAACATGAATCCAGACCTTAAAGGTCGGGATATGCGCAAAGCTTTCGACAGTGATGATTATCAAGTAATGCTGGTGGCCAACAAGTTTCAAACAGGCTTTGATCAACCTAAGTTATGTGCCATGTATGTAGATAAGAAACTTGGCGGTGTTGAATGCGTGCAGACCCTTTCGCGTCTTAATCGGATCTACCCTAGTAAGACCGAGACAGGCACGTTTGTTTTAGACTTTTATAATTCGCCTGATGACATTCTAGAATCGTTTCAGCCTTATTATCAGACTGCTGAGCTCACCGATGTTACCGATCCTAACATGGTGTTTGATTTGTTTGAGAAGCTACGCACAAGCGGCATTTTCTTATGGGCAGAGGTGGAGAAGTTTTGTGAGGCTTTCTTTACTAAGAAAAAGTCTAATGCTGCCATTAGTAATATTTGCTATCCAGCTAAAGACCGTTGGCAGAAGCGCTATGCATCTGCGATTGATGCTTACATCAAAGCCAAAGAAATGTTTGAACGTACGAAGCTAACAGGCGATGCAGTGCTGATAGCCAATGCTGAAAATAGCTTTAAGGATTGTAAGCAAGAAAAAGACCGTCTTGAAATTTTCAAGAAAGACTTGGGTAGCTTTACTCGTTTTTATGAGTTTATGTCTCAGCTGGTGGATTATGACGACAAAGAGCTAGAAAAACTGAGCTTGTATGCACGGCACCTTCGTCCTCTATTACGTGAAAAAGTCGTAGAAGAAGATGAGCTGGATTTGGATAACGTGGTAATGAGTCACTATCGTTTATCTAAAATTCGTCAGCAAGATATTCAACTTAAAGAAGATGCCGTTGAGTATGGGCTTGAACCTAGTTCGGATGTCGGCTCAGCCAAAGCGAAAGATAAAAAAGAAGAGCTGTTGTCGTATGTGCTTGAAAAATTGAATGAAGCATTTGCCAATGAAAACTTATCAGATGGTGATTTGATTAATACCGTCCGTAAGTGGAGTGAAAAGGTTCGTGAGAACGAGACTGTTATGGCGCAAATCAAGAACAACTCTAGAGCTCAAGCCATGCTCGGTGACTTCCCTGTGGCGAGTGATGAAGCGGTGATGGCTAGCTCAAGCGCTGAACAGGAAATGATGGTGAAATATTTGAGTGATCCTTCTACTCGTCAAAATGTATTAGAGGTCATGTTTGATATGTTGAATGGTCATAGGGCTTAACCGTTAAGGCAACGGCTTGGTTGAAGCAATGTCGAGGCGACAAGCTTAGATAGGCTAACTAACTGTGACGTTGAACGTGTGGTTTATAGTGGCTATTTAGGGGCATTCTATGGTCACTAAAGCAAAGGTTTGCTCGCTAGAAGCATAGGCTTGGTTTTATTGCCTCATTCAACTCAATCATTGTTCTATTTGGGTTGATGAAATTACTATTAAATGAATTGAGTATGTTTCATCTTTTACGTGCGCGACTAAACTGTTTAGCCGTCTCAAGGTGCTTTTATTAACACTTTGCGCATAGTGTTCGGACAGGCTCTACCTGTGTAGTAATCGCCCTTCTTTTTTGCAGTGCGAATGAGTATTTGCATCTCTTTATCTTGTTGGGCTTTCGAGCCTTCGAGTCGATCGAAAAATGGTGCGGGATAGAGAGGAGTGTACACATGGAAGTAGAGGTGTTGAGCGGCAGTATCTTTGTAGTAATGATCTAGTGCTGATTGAATGATAATTAAGGCGTCAGCACCTTCACGCATAGTTATATAGTATTTGCTCATTTCAAGTTCAACATGATACTGCTCTACAATCTTGTAAACCTCATCTTTGAGTTCTAAAGCTTTCATGTTGGTGAGTTCAACGAGCTCTAAGTAGGCAAGAATTCCATTGTGCATGTCTGATTTTTTAATCTTCATATAATAGCGGTTGTTGAAGTACCACGTGAATTCATTTAGTAGAGCATTAATGCGCACAGCTAACTTTCCTTCTTTAGTTTTTGCTCCAGTAGAGCGTCCACCATGAAGCTTGCAACGACCATTGACCTTATTACCATAACGTTTGCATGGTTTACCATTTCGGGTCTTTGCTCCGCATTTAGGCAGGCTGTCTAGGTTAAATTTAGTCATGTTCTATCCTATTTGTGTTGAACAATTTAGTGATCACTCGCCTGTATTGTCTTCGGTTCATGGACTTTGTTTTGCATTTGAATTATTCGAAGGTTGCAATGATCACTTCCATTTTCACAAAACCCACTGTATGACTTGTTTCATGGAGTTAGCCTTTGCTTTGGGATTCGTTCATCAATGACTTTAGTGATCAAAATAAGAGTGATCACTTTTCGGTTCATGGGGTGCTACTTGAGTGATGATCACTTCGTCGCTCGCTTCATTGATCAATACATCTTTATATCGATAACTTTGCCTTTTCTGTGTTGGTGGGGGATTCGTCAGATGACTTAAACTAGTGGTTCTAGATGCAATACATTCTTTGAGTTGTTGCGCATGAGAAAGGGCATTAAACCAACCATATGGTGATAGTTTTTTTGTCTTGGTCATAGGCTCAAGTTCAGTTGTTTGAGAGGCTCTATAAAGCAGCTTTCGTTTATTTTTTTCAAATGTAATGTTTGGGGCCACCAGCATAAGATCATTAGTCGGGCCAAAAGATTTTGCTGGTGGAAGCTTATTGCTTATAAAGCCTTTAGCTTTTCCATTGAGTTCTTTAGTGTGTTCTTTAGCTAGATAACTTGAGCGATAAACAGCCTCTTTGAGAGAGGCTTTGTTGCCTCTGAAAATGATACAGAAGGGGTTGTCCACGAATGATACTGTGCCATTAGCATGAATTGCCCACTTTGCTTTTATTAGTTTAAGTAATTTACTTGAGTGCTTGATTTTATGCGCACTGAGCATGATCTCTAGATGGTAGTGCTCGGTGTCAGAAGTGTTTTGTTCTCTAGCGCAATGATAAATAATTTTACACAGATATTTGTTAGCTAGAAGCTCTGAGATTTGTTGTAAGAACAGCTTAATAGTTTGATTATCGACTGAGTAACTATTTGGATGGAGATCAATTCTTGCTACTAGGACTTTGCTGTAATGGCTAAGCATAATCTCATAGTCAGAGATAATGGTATGGACTATGCTTTTTGTTAAGCGTTTATACTTGGGTTTATAAACTTGATAAGCATGGTTCTTGTAAGCAAACAAAGTTGAGTTGTGCTTGGATATACAGAACGGCTGTTTACGAACCTTAGTGTTGAGCGTTTGGCTTTTATTTGTATTTATTGGCATGGTTATTTGTCTAGTTATTTGACACTTGTTCAGTCTGGCGGCGATATATTATTTAATATCCGCTGTACAGCATGACTTGTTTAAGCTCAAATCATGCTGTGCCATTGGGGTTGTGTGCTTTTTAGTTCGTTTCACTGGGTATTGTTCATGGTTCATAGTGTGTCATCAGTATGGGTAAAAAAAGCAGGTTCAAACCTGCTCCTTTTACTTGGTGGATAACCATTCATGGACGTCTTTGAATCGCCAGCGTGAACGACCATTTTGAATCAGTACTGGTGGAGGGAATTTCCCAGATTTGATCCATCGACCTAAGGTTGAGCGACTAACTCCTAGTAACTTTTGGATTTCAGGCTTTTTTACCAGTCGGTTATCGTCTAAGTACATAGCTAAGTGGTCAGTGTTGATATTGGACATCTTAACCTCCACTTAGTTAATCGCTTGACGAGAGGCTACCCAATCATTGAGTTCTGATAATAACCAGCCTACAGAGTTGCTCTCTGGGTATAGTTGTCGTCGTTTTGGAAATAACCCCTTACGTTCAAGAGACCATGCAGTCGTACGAGATATAGAGGTAATGGTTTTGCGTTCAGCTTCGCGGATGATACGGTCTGGTGTTGTTAAGTTAGATGTTGACATGGTCACTCCCGTTTAAGTACGTTTCGTGAGTGATTTTGCATGGTTAAATTCGAGTAAAGGATAGCTGGCACAGCGAGCGACCCTTTACAGTTATTAAAGCCTATTGATTAGGTGATTAAATTTCTTTTGAAACGAACGGTCCGGTATTACTTTAAATTGGGCCTCAGGTGCACCATGCCATGTATTTGTGATAACAAATTTCATTTTTATATCTTTAATCATCGGTTGAATGAAGCTTTTAAATTTCGCGGATTTCAAGTCTTCTGGATAACAGATATTATTATCTTCACAGAGTTTAACTATCGACTTCAATACAACCTTTGGAGGGTAAGGATGATTGGCTTGTTCACTGTAGAACTCTTCTAGAATGAACTCTGTAAGCCTTATGGCGTCACTGTATTTATTGAGGAAGGCTCTATGTGCTTTTTTTTGAGCAGTTTTTATACTTGTTAATCCTTTAGTTAGTAATGACTTATGCTCTACTTCATAATTATATTGACCAATTATATAAATAAGCTTGTGATGAATTTTAGCAAACAGGTTTTTAATGCCATCGGGATTGTTACTACCAGTAATATATTCACTCTGAAGACCTTCTAGAGCAGAGACAAGCTCATCGAGCTGACCTAAATTAGTATTGATTAAATTTAGATTTTTCTCATTAGTAATAATGGATAACTGTTTTAAAGGGCACTCGTCACTAATGAGTGTATTAATACTTTCTCTCATCGATGTGATAAATAGAGTTGAAGATATGTCATGACTATCAGAGGTGAATACTATATTGATTTTAGACATTATGTTATCTCTACATCTTTAACTTGTTGAATTAAGCTCGCTTTATAAAAGGGGCTATGTTGTTATGAGCATCATTGACAAGAGGAGCTAATAGGTTTGATAATTTTTCTAATGCCTCTCTTCTTTCTTCTAAGTAATCGTGCTGGTTATACACCCCTTCAATGCCCTTTAACTTGTGATTAAGGCAACGCTCAGCGATGTGGGGAAGTACCTTCAACTCAGCTAACATGCTACGACAGGTTCTGCGTAAATCGTGGATGGTAAAATGTTCAATACCCGCTTGGCCTAGTAAGTTGTCATAGGGTTGTTTATTACTATCAACCTTCTTACCAAACAATTTCGCTAGAGCATGGTTTAAGGTATCACTAGAGATATACCCTCTTCGTTTGCTCGCACGACGAGAAGGGAAGACAAATTCAGAACCACCAGACCGAGCATGAAGTTCTTTAAACCAATCAATTGACGCATTGGGGAGAGGTATTGTAATAGCGACCCCTGTTTTGCTTCTGTCTTTTGGCATATGCCAAAGCTGATTGTCAAAATCAAACTCAGTCCATTTAGCTGCAATGAGCTCTCCTTTACGAACACCTAGAGAGAGCAATAAGGCAACGGCTAGATAATTATCTCTCGTAAAAATATGATTATTGTCTCTTAGGACTTTAAAAAGGCTAACAAGCTCCGTGACTTTAAGTGCTCGTTCTCTGCTCTTTTCTACGCCACCAGCATCAACAGGTTTAAACGCTGTTGCAGGGTTACCAGCTATGAGATCAAGTTTACAGGCGTGATTGAATAGTTGTTTACAGCACAGTAGCGTCTTATTAGAGACCGTAGGACGGTTACTGGTTGCTACTTTATGGATTATGGCCCTAATGTCACGAGCATTTACGTCAGCCACTCTTAGCTGCCCAATTGTAGGTTTAATTTCTTTAGAGTACATTCGCATCGGGATCTCGGCATGCTTTAAACGTGATGCAATCGTTTGATACCAATCGTCAAATAGATCATTGACGGTGATGATTGTTTCTTCTTGCTGCCGTTCTCGTTCAGCTAAAGGGTCGATACCTTGTTTGGCTAACAGTTTAACTTTTGCGGCTTCTGCTTTTGCTTCAACTAAAGGCATGGCTGGATAGAGCCCGCCTACTAGCATCATAGAGCGGCGATTACCGTTAATGCTGTATCTCACTTCCCAATATGCCACACCTTCGGTCTGCACTCGGATATAGAGTCCATCACCTACAGCCTTGCGTCCAAGCTCTTTGCTTTTAAGAAAAGATTTTATTTGCTTATCATTCATTAGTTTAAGTCCAAATTGGTGACTAGATTTTTTTAAAAGTGGTGACTAATCAATTTAGTCACCATTTTAGTCCCACTTTTTATTAAACAATAGCAAACAATTACGAACCTGTAAAAACAAAAAAATCCGTAATAACTTGTGTTATAACGGATTTTTTAACTAACTGGAACAGCCTGAAACATTATTCAACGTTTTGGATCTGCTCGCGCATTTGCTCAATCAATACTTTTAATTCAACAGCGGCTGAAGTGATTTCTGCACTGATTGATTTTGAGGCTAAAGTATTTGATTCGCGGTTAAACTCTTGCATCATAAAGTCTAAACGACGACCTTCGCTGCCGCCTTTTTTAAGGATGCGGCGAGCTTCAGCTACGTGAGCTTCAAGACGGTCCATTTCTTCGGCAACGTCTTGCTTTTGCGCTAGGAGTACCATTTCTTGTTCGATACGAGCAGGATCCAGTTCACCAGCAATATCGGCTAAGCGGTTAGTGAGTTTTTCGCGTTGGTATTGCATGACGGTAGGCATGTGTTCACGCACAATCTTCACTTGCTCCATTACGCCGTCTAAACGGGTAAGCAGCATGTCTTTAATCGCTTCACCTTCACGGCCGCGCGCTTCGATAAATTGATCGATTGCAGTGTCGAATGCTTTCATTAAATCTGCGCCAACGCTGTCCATGTCTTGTTCGGCAGTGGCTAGTACGCCAGGCCAGCGTAATACGTCAGTTAGGCTTAGTTCGCCTTGTCCTGCCTCTTGTTTTAACCAGTTTGCCGCGTTAAGTATTTGCTTGGCTAGACCTTGGTTAAGTTGTAATTCGTTGCTGCTGTTGTCAGCTAATTCATAACGCAAATTCACTTCTACTTTGCCACGGTTAAGGCGTTTACGAAGACGATCGCGTAAGACAGGTTCAAAGCTACGGAACTGCTCAGGCAGGCGCAGGTAGGTTTCTAGGTAGCGCTGATTGACTGAACGAATTTCCCATGAGGCTGTGCCCCATTCTGCTTTGTGCTCGATACGAGCGTAGGCTGTCATGCTTTGGATCATGAAGTGTCCTGTTATGTTATTACGCAAATGTGGGTTGATTATAGCCGTTTTAGGTCGTTGGATTAAAGGATTAGTGGCGATAATTGTGGCTTATCTTGGCCGATATCAACAACATCTGTGATAACGCTGGTGGACGATCATGTTACCGATAGCGATTAGCGTGGGTTTGTCGTGGCATCTGGCGTCGCGAACCTCTATAATATGCGCTCAAATCTGATATGAATTCGACTACAGGACTTTTCATGCGCCCAAGTAACCGTACACCAGCTCAAACTCGCCCTATTACTATTACGCGTTCTTTTACTGCACATGCTGAAGGCTCTGTTTTAGTTGAGTTTGGCGACACAAAAGTATTATGTACAGCCAGTTTTACTGAAGGCGTTCCGCGTTTTCTTAAAGGCCAGGGTCAAGGCTGGGTAACAGCTGAATACGGTATGTTACCGCGTTCAACGCACAGCCGTATGGACCGTGAAGCGGCTCGTGGTAAGCAGTCTGGCCGTACTCAAGAAATTCAACGTTTAATTGGCCGTTCATTACGTGCTGCTGTAGACATGAAGTTGTTAGGTGAAAACACTATCGTTATCGATTGTGATGTTATTCAAGCTGATGGTGGTACACGTACTGCTGCTATTACGGGTGCTTGTGTGGCGTTAGTTGACGCGCTTAACTGGGCTCGTGGTAAAGGCATTATTAAAGCCAACCCACTTAAGTTTTTAATTGCAGCTGTTAGTGTGGGCATTTACAAAGGCGAAGCGATCAGTGATTTAGAATACATTGAAGACAGCGCTGCTGAAACTGACATGAACGTTGTGATGACTGAAACCGGTAAGATTATTGAAATTCAAGGTACTGCAGAAGGCGAACCATTTAGCCATGAAGAGTTGCTTGAGTTGTTAGTGTTAGCTAAAAACAGTATTCGCGAAATTGTCGATGTGCAAAAAGCCGCATTAAGTTAATATGCTGTTGAAAAATGAGGACCGATTACGGTCCTTTTTTTTAATCTAAAATTTGATGAAAGAGGAATAACCGTGAAAGCCTATCAACGCGAATTTATTGAGTTTGCTTTAGCCCGCCAAGTATTACGTTTTGGTGAGTTTACCCTTAAATCTGGCCGTACGAGCCCGTACTTTTTTAATGCTGGATTGTTCAATACGGGTAAAGACTTAGCGCGTTTAGGCCGCTTTTATGCTGCGGCGTTAATGGACTCGGGTATTGAGTTCGATTTGTTATTTGGCCCAGCGTATAAAGGTATTCCGATAGCGACAACAACGGCGGTTGCCTTGTGCGATCATCACGATGTGGATATTCCTTACTGCTTTAACCGTAAAGAAGCTAAAACTCACGGTGAAGGCGGCAGTTTAGTCGGCAGCGAGCTCAAAGGCAAAGTGATGCTGGTGGACGATGTGATCACCGCTGGTACGGCGATTCGCGAGTCGATGGAAATTATTAACGCCCACAATGCCCAACTTGCGGGAGTGTTGATTGCACTGGATCGCCAAGAAAAAGGTAAGGGCGAGCTGTCGGCGATTCAAGAAGTTGAGCGTGACTTTGGTTGCCAGATTGTGTCGATTATTAAACTGGCTGATTTAATCAGTTACTTGTCTGAAAAGCCGGGTATGGAAGTAGAGCTTGCTTCAGTTAGCGCTTATCGCGAGCAATACGGTATTTAATCTTTTCTACTAATCTTTTCTATTAGTGTTTTCTAAACATTAAAACTAAAAACGCAGCCCTAGATGATGATATTAGTTGGCTGCGTTTTTATTGGTTTGGGCGATGATTAAAACTTATTTTACAAGGTGTAAAAACTCAGCGCGGGTTGCTGGGTTTGATTTAAAAATACCGCCCAATGCTGTAGTGGTCGTTGAGCTGGTTGAGTCCATCACGCCGCGAGATTTAACGCAGTAATGTACTGCATCCATTTTTACCGCCACGTCTTTGGTTTCAAGCAAGGTTTGCAACGCCACTAATACTTGTTGGGTTAGGCGCTCTTGTACTTGTGGACGCTGGGAAAAGAAGCGCACGATACGATTAATTTTTGATAAACCGATAATTTTTGTACGCGGTAAATAGGCGACAGTGGCAAAACCATCAATGGTTACTAGGTGATGTTCACAAGTGCTGGTAAGACTGATGTCTTGCACGCGCACCATTTCATCGACACCCATCTTGTTTTCAATGACGGTGATTTTTGGGAAATTTTCGTAATCAAGCCCTGAGAAAATCTCGTCGACATACATTTTAGCAATGCGACGAGGGGTATCGATTAAGCTGTCGTCTGATAAATCCAATGACATTAATGTCAGGATTTCTCTCATATGATGCTCAATTTTAACCTTACGTTGTTCTGGCGTTGAGGTTTTCGGCAGCATAGGGGTTTCTAGCCCACGATCTTTTAGTGCGGCTTGTACTTTTATTGCGGCTTCACTTAGTGCCATATATCCTCCAACAACCCTGTCATACTACGATGAGTTTATCTTAAAAAACCTTAGGACGCTTATGCCATAAGGGGATGGAGAATAACGTGATTCGTTGCAAATTAACACTATAGACGATAAAAAAAAGCCGACCCTTTTAGTCAGGTATCGGCTTTTTGTGGCTAAACGTTTAGGTGTTAACTATTTTACGTTTAGGTTCTCTTTGATGAACTTAAGCATGATGTCATAATATTTTTCACGGTTTTCGGCATTAAAGAAACCATGGCCTTCTTTTCTCCAAATCTCTTTTTGGAAAGGGTAGTTAGCTTGCTCCAATGCTTTTGCCATTGCTTCATATTGTTCTATCGGTGCGCGTTCATCTTCTTCGCCATGAATTAACAGTATTTTGGCTTTTAGCTTACTCACATTGTGAGTCGGTGACATTGCACGAAGGCGTTGAATATCAGTGCCTAACACTTCTTCTAAGTATGCTCCACCACTGTAAGATTCAGGTACATCGCCCGTTTTATACATTTGCTCTAAATCATACACACCGGCAACGCCTACAGCGCATTTAAACATATCAGGCGCTAACATAGGGCTCATGAGTGCTGAGTATCCGCCAAAGCTGCCACCCGAAATACACACTCTGTCTTTGTCGGCATAACCTTGGTCAATAACATATTGAGTGGCATCAATAATATCGTATTGAATTTTAGTTCCCCATGCTAAGTAGCCAGATTCTTCAAATGCTTTACCGTATCCACCAGAGCCGCGGAAGTTTACTTGCAGTACCGCAATACCATTGTTGGCGAGTAATTGGTTTTCTGAGTTAAATACCCACAAGTCACGCGGGCCATGTGGGCCGCCATGAGGATTAACCACAAGTGGCATGTTTTTATGCTCTTTCATGCCGACGGGTAGCGTTAAGTAACCATGAATAGTTATGCCATCACGATTAGTAAAGCTGATAGGGCGTACTTCTGACATCTCGCTTGGGTCTAGTGCAGCATTGCCTGCAAATAAGAATTTGAGTTTGAGTTTTTTACGGTCAAATAAGTAATAGTCACCCGAATTTCTATCGTTCATCGCTGCAACAATGAGGGTATTACCGTCAACCGTTTCACTGACAATACGAATGCGATGATCAGGAATCGCGGCCATAAGCTGCTGCAACGCCTTGGCTTTAGCACTTTCTGTGTCGACAAATTGGTATTCAGGGTAACCATTTTCAAACTCTACCGCATAGAGTGAGTTTGTTTGGTCGCTCACCCATGTCATGAATGGATCGACAACATCGTGCTGGATGATTTTTTTATGTTTAGCCGTTGCGAGTTCGACTTCATAAACAGCGCGAGTCGCACCTTCACCATTTGCCAAAGCGTAAATTGATTTATTGTCTTCAGTAAACGAAAGCGGGTAGAAATCGGTGAGGCCCCCTTTAATTCTTTCCGCATCAACCCATTCACCATTTTCATAATAGAATAGCTGATCATTATTTTTCTTATCTGTGGCGAAACTAAAGCGTACCTCTTCATTGTTATCTACAAGAAAACGCGCATTTGCAATGGGTGAAGTGGTAAGGCGTTTACGTTTACCTGAATAGACGTTTACTCTGTATGCCAGAGTGTATGCATAATTCTGCCTATTCCAAGGATAGGCCATAACATAAATGTATTTGTCATCATCTTTTAAAGTATCTAAAACAAATGCACTTGCGCGGATAGCTTCATTATTGGAAATACTGGTGCCTGTTGATGTTCCGCCGTTATAACCAAACAGGTACTTAGATTTACTGCCATCATAATTTACCGCCAGTAGTTCACCATAATAATCTGATGATTCACGTTGTGCATGTTTATAGAGTTTTTGTAATACAACCCGCTCATCATTAACCCAATAGTAACTTCCAACTTCTTCATCACCACTAAATTTGACTGCGTTAGTCGGTTTCATGGTTTCAAGATTTAGGATTAACAGGGTGCGCTTTTCATCTTCAATTAAAATAACGCCAAGGTATTTACCATCGGGTGATATTTTGACTTCAGAAAATTCGGAGTCAGCACTAAAATCTTTGATCTGAGGACTAGCAAAAGTGTGAGCGGTAAAAAGAATAAGCAAACAGCAAGTGAGGTATAAAATACGCAGCATGACTACAATCCGTGTAATAAATGTTAAAAATGTGACGGTATTGTATTTAATTCAAGTGATCAGAGCAATACGTACTCACTATTTATCATTGAGATGGGGTAGAGTATTAACGCATATTACGACTTTTAATTTATGTTAACACCCATTTTCTTGGCCTCTTTGCGCAGTAGAATTTACTTGAAAGCATAACGCAGGTACAAAAAAGCCGACCCCGTTTGCCGGGTATCGGCTTGTTGATATAATATTTTTTAGCTCATTAGCTCATTAGCTCATTACGATTTAATGTTTAGGTTCTTTTTAAGGAATAGAAGCATTTTTTCATAATATTGGGCACGATTGTCATCATTGTAGAAACCATGGCCTTCATCATCCATCACCAGTTTTTCATAGGGATAATTACGTGCTTTAAGGGCTTTTTCTAATGATTCTAGTTGCTCAATGGGCGCTCGTTCATCGTCACCGCCATGTACTAGAAGCAAGTTTGCTTTAAGCTTATCTACATTTTCTGAGGGAGACATCGCCCTTAGTACTTCACTATTTTGACCTAAAACATTTTTAAGGTAACTAGTACCCGAAGCACTATTTGCAATATCTCCTTCATTGAACATCAGTTCTAAATTATAAATCCCTGCAAAACCGATTGCGCATTTGAACAGATCGGGTTCTAGTATTGCGCTTTGCAATGCACTATAACCACCAAAACTACCACCAGAAATACAGATGCGGTTTTTATCTACATAACCTTGATCAATGACGTAATGAGTGGCGTCGATAATGTCATATTGTACTTCTGAACCCCATTTTTGGAATCCAGCTTGTTCAAAATTTTGTCCAAAACCACCTGAACCACGGAAATTGACTTGTAATACTGCCATCCCTTGATTTGCTAGCATTTGGTTTTGAGTATTAAACCCCCATTCATCTCTTATTCCATGCGGACCACCATGGGGGTTGACCACAAGAGGGAGGTTTGTCGCTTCTTTACCATAAGGTAATGTTAAATAACCGCTAATTATTTTACCGTCTCGGCTGGTAAAGCTAATTGGCTTCACTTCTGACATTCGCGCTGGGTCGAGCCATTTCTTGGCAGAGGCTAAGTGTTGGAGTGTGAGCGCCTTGGTGTCAAATATATAATAATCACCAGGATTTCGATCGTTAAATGCTACCACGATGAGTTTTTCTGAATGACGAGTTTCGCTAACGATACGAACTTGATGGCCAGGTAATGATGCGAGCAACAGCTTTAGTAATTTTGAATGACTGTTTTCTGGATCGACGAAAGCGTAAGACGGATAACCATTTTCAAATTCAACGGCATAGAGTTTTTTGGTCGTTTGGTTTATCCAATAATTACTGGGATCACTTTTGTCATCTTTAATAATTTGTGTTTTTTCACCTGTTTCTAGATTTATTTCATAAATCCCTAAGGTTTCGCCTTTTACCCGAGCAGCTGCATAAATACTGTTTTTATTTTCGGCAAAAGATATTGGGTAGAAATCATCTAGATTGAGTTTGAGCTGATCGGTGTTAAGCCATTCGCGGTCTTGACGATAAAATACTTTTGTTATGTTGTTTTCATCTTCGCCTGCAACAAAGCGTACTTCACCATCATGATCGGTTAAAAATCGAGAGTAACCTATAGGCGAAGTGGTGACTTTTCTGCGGAACCCTTTGTATAAATTTACACGGTATACAGTTTGTGATAATTCATAGTTTAAAGAATTAGACTCATTCCATGGGATCGCATTGACGAGCATATAGCGGTCGTCATCGGGGAGGGGATCTAAAATAAACGCTGTTGCTCTTATTGGGGTATTTTTTTTCAGATGTGAGCCAGTTTGTTGCTCGCCGCTATTAAAACCAAAAAGGTAAGTTGCTCTTGATCCATCGGCATTAACAGCCATTAACTCACCATAATACAGCGGTACGTCACTCCAACCTTTTAAGTATTCTTTTTGTAAGACGATTCGGTCATTATTTACCCAAGCGTAATCACCCACTTGGGCATTGCTGGGAAAAAATATCGCATGATGTATTTGCTTTGTTTTAGCATTTAATATCAGTAGCTTGTCTTTGCCATTGTGCTTGGTTATCGCACTAATATACTCGCCTGTTGGAGATATTTTTACATTGCTAAATTCAGCCCCTCGGCTAAATAGCTGTGCAGTAGAAAGACTTTCTGTAGCAAATGCATGGGTGAATAGGCCACCACAGACAAGTAACATAATGGTTAGGTATTTGGTGAAAATCATGAGACATCCTTGTTTAATCATTCGTTCTTACTTTGTTTTTATGTAGTATAAATATTCGATTTGATACGGTTTAAGGGGAAAGGAAGAGTCAGTAGCATTGGTAGAAAAAGGACCGAACTAGCATCCTTTATCTATGCGATATTAACTTCTTAATAATTGCTGCTGAATAAAGGTCCATTGCTCATCAAAGTGAAGCGTTGGTTTTTGTTTAAATTCGCTGCGGACAAACTGTGAAATTCTGCCTTCTACAAAAGCGAGTAATAGATTGGCGAGAATGGCTTCGTCAATATTAAAACCTACGCCTTCACGGAGTGTTTTTTCGCGTAAAATCTGTTTTATCTGTGTTTCAATTTTGGCAAAGAGTACGTCTATTCGGTTACGTAAACGTTCATTTTCACCCAATAGGGCATCGCCATTTAATATGCGCGAAATGCCTGGGTTGCGTTCAGAAAATACTAAGAGCAGGTGCAGCACTAACTGACAACGTGTCATGGTGTCTTTTTCTTCGTCCATGATGATGTTTAAGCGCGACAATATCGCATCTTCAATAAATTCGATTAAGCCTTCGAACATCCGAGCTTTACTGGGGAAGTGTCTATACAGTGCAGCTTCTGAAACGCCAACTTCGGCGGCGAGTTTTGCAGTAGTAATGCGTTGACCTGGGCTGGTTTCAAGCATTTGCGCCAAGCATTGTAAAATATGCTCACGACGATTTATTTTAGGGCTTTCAGCCATTATCTGTTCCTTGGCTCAGTGATTACTTGAATAGGTTATTTGGTGCCAGAGTGACCAAATCCGCCTTCTCCACGATCTGAGCTATTAAACTCATCCACTAGGGTAAATGCTGCTTGTACAACCGGTACAAATATCAATTGGGCGAGACGATCGCCTATTTCGAGTGTGAATGGTTTATCACTTCTGTTCCAACATGACACCATTAGCTGCCCCTGGTAATCGGAGTCAATTAAGCCGACTAAGTTACCCAAGACAATGCCATGCTTATGACCCATGCCTGAGCGCGGTAAAATAACTGCGGCAAGGCTTGGATCGGCTACATGAATGGCAATGCCAGTTGGAATTAATACAGTTTTTCCTGGTTCAATTAACATTGGTGTGTCGGTCATGGCACGTAAGTCCATGCCTGCACTACCAGCAGTGGCATAGGCTGGCAATGGAAATTGACTGCCAATACGCGAGTCGATAATTTTTAGTTCAATGGGTGTTTTCATGATTTTGTTAATTGTTTTTCTATCAATGATAGTAATTGGCGCGCCAGGGTAAGTTTATCTGTTGCGGGCAGCTGTTGGCTGCCATCTTGCCAAAAAACCTGTAATGCATTGCTATCGGCATTAAAGCCTAAGCCTTGAATAGAAACGTCGTTAGCGGCGATCATATCAAGCTTTTTACGCTGAAGTTTGCCGCGAGCATATTGCTCTACGTTGTTAGTTTCAGCAGCAAAACCGACGGTGAAAGGCCGGTTAGCATGCTGAGCTACCGTGGCTAAGATATCAGGATTACGCACTAGTGCAAGCTGCATTTCCTCGGCAGATTTTTTGATTTTTTGCTGGGCAACATCGGCAATTCGATAATCTGCTACTGCGGCACAGCCGATAAAAATATCATGTTGCTCAACCTGTTTCATCACGGCATCGAGCATTTGCTGTGCAGATTCTATATCAATACGAGTGACGCCAGCAGGTGTGGCTAAATTAACTGGGCCAGAGACTAGTGTTACCTTGGCGCCCATTTCTGCCGCTGCTTGAGCTAAGGAAAATCCCATTTTGCCTGAGCTGTGGTTGGAGATGTATCGCACTGGGTCAATTGCTTCACGCGTTGGCCCTGCTGTAATGAGTAGGTTATGGCCGTTGAGTAATTTAGGGCCAAAAAATTGTACCAGTTGTTCAGCCATCACGACGGGCTCTTGCATTCTGCCTGGACCGATTTCACCACAAGCTTGATTACCTGATGCTGGCTGCCAAATGATTAGGCCTTTGCGGGCTAAATTTGCCATGTTTTCTTGAGTGGCGATATTTTGGTACATTTGCTGATTCATTGCAGGACATATAATGACAGGCGCACTGGTGGCTAAGCATGTAGTGGTTAATAAGTCATTAGCCATCCCTGCATTGATACGTGCCATTAAGTTTGCAGTTGCTGGTGCCACTAATACTACGTCTGCCCAACGAGCAAGTTCAATATGACCCATAGCGGCTTCTGCAGCTGGATCAAGTAAGTCTGAGGCCACGGGGTTGCCTGAAAGCGCTTGTATGGTTAACGGGGTAATAAACGCCATGGCGCTTTGGGTCATAATGACACGCACATCGGCGCCACGCTCTTTTAAGCGACGAATAAGATCCGCACTTTTATACGCGGCAATGCCGCCACCAATTCCGAGTAATACTTTTTTATTTGTCAGCATGATGCACATTATCCGACTCAAATCTAATTGCGGCTAACAATATCACAAACCTGTGACAAGTTGCGTAGATCCAATCTCAAAAATATCAACCATACTGTGTAATCAATTCGAACCTTGTTCCTGAAAAAGACAACCGCTCACTATTGGTGTTGATATCGGATATAGAATCGATTTAAGGCGTGTAATGAAATCGTCACATTGAATATAAGGGACATTCATGGGAATTAAAGATTGGCCAGAAGGAGAAGGACCTAGAGAAAAGTTATTACTCAAAGGTGCAGGGCATCTTTCTGATGCAGAGTTGCTTGCGGTATTATTGCGTAACGGTCTTGCTGGACAGAATGCGGTAGATTTAGCCCGAAATATGATCAGTGAGTTTGGTGGTTTGCGAAGTTTACTTTCGGCTTCTAAAAGCCAAGTGTGCAAATTAGCCGGTGTTGGGCCGGTAAAATATGCTCAATTACAAGCTGCAGCTGAAATTTCTAAGCGAATTGCGCATGAAAATCTACAAAGAGGGCAAATTTTGACAAATCCTGATTTAACTCGGGACTATTTAATGAGACAATTGGCGGACCGATCCTATGAAGTGTTCGCCTTACTATTGTTGGATACCCAACATAGAGTCATTCAATTTGTAGAATTATTTCGTGGCACCATCGATTCTGCTTCTGTTTATCCACGCGAGGTTGTAAGCCTTGTTTTGGAGAAAAAAGCAGCTGCAGTAATAGTGTGTCACAATCACCCGTCTGGCATTGCAGAGCCAAGTCAGGCTGATCGGCGAATAACTGAGCGAATAAAAAATGCACTTGCAACTATAGATGTTTCTTTGTTAGATCATATGGTTGTAGGTGACCAGGAGATAGTCTCCTTTGCCGAGCGAGGGTGGATAGTATAAACACTGCTTGATCTTATATGGTCAATCGTGTATAAAATGCGCCCTCTTTGTGCCTCGGGCGACGGCCATACGAGGCACATTAATGCTCGAGCGTTAAAAATTTGTTTTGGAGAAGATTGACATGTCAAGAGTATGCCAAGTAACTGGCAAGAAGCCAATGGTTGGTAACAACCGTTCGCACGCAAAAAACGCGACTCGTCGTCGTTTTTTACCTAACCTACAAAACCATCGTTTTTGGTTAGAAGAAGAAAAGCGTTTCGTGCAATTACGTGTATCTACTAAAGGTATCCGTATTATCGACAAGAAAGGTATCGAAGTTATTGTTAAAGAACTTCGTGCCCGTGGCGAGAAGGTATAATAGAAAATGGCTAAATCTAAAGGTAATCGTGAGAAGATCAAATTAGTATCTAGTGCTAAAACTGGTCACTTCTACACTACTGAAAAGAACAAGCGTAACATGCCTGAAAAAATGGAAATCAAGAAATTTGATCCAGTCATTCGTCAGCACGTTATGTACAAAGAAGCTAAAATCAAGTAATTGATTTTGATTCTTAAAAAAGCCCCTTAATTGGGGCTTTTTTTATGTCTGTTTGAAAATAGTCTATACTGAATCAACTGATCATATGTTAAGTAAAAATATTTTGTAAACGGCTGAATTATGGGTAATGCCAACGGTTTACGTTACCTAATACACTATCAATGTCCTTATACTTTACGTGAGCTTTCCACTATTGTTGTCGCGCCATTATTATTACGCCATTATGCTGTAATCTTGCTTTACGTATGTGATGCAAATATTATAAGTAAATGAGTAAAGAACGATTAACAGTTAACACGCGTTAACTTTTTGGCTGTAATGATTTTTTCATACAGAAATGAGACACTGCGTCTTAATTGGCGTGAAATAAAATGCTTTAAAAGTGAATTAAAATGCAATACCATTCTTTTTTGATATAACAAATCGCTGTGTGGCATGTTTTGCCATAATCATTAACGAACATCAAACTTATACCGAGGTGAATTTGCCTGTGAGAACCACTGAATTAGTCGATGGATTTCGCCATTCTGCGCCCTATGTCAATGCTCATAGAGGTAAAACTTTTGTCGTCATGTTGGGTGGCGAAGCATTAGCGCATCCACAATTCCGCGGTATTCTGAATGATGTGGCTTTGTTGCACTCACTTGGAATTGAGGTGGTATTAGTTTATGGCGCTAGGCCCCAGATTGATGCAGGTTTAAAAGCTGCTGGAATTGAACCCGCATATCATAATGGTATTCGTATTACTGATGATGAAACCCTGAAAATTATCAAGCAGGTTGCAGGGGCGACACAATTTGATATTACCGCTAGGCTGTCGATGAGCCTAGGTAATACGCCAATGCAGAATGCGCAAATTAATCTAGTCAGTGGCAATTTTGTCATTGCCCAACCTCTAGGGGTGGATGACGGTGTTGATTTTTGTTTGAGTGGCAAAGTACGCCGTATTGATGCACAAGGTCTACGTCGTCAATTAGATAATAATGGTATTGTTTTGATGGGGCCTATTGCCGCTTCTGTTACTGGCGAAAGCTTTAACCTAACGGCTGAAGAAGTTGCCACCCAAGTCGCGATTAAGCTTAAAGCGGATAAAATAATTGGTTTTAGTGACAGTCACGGTATTTTAGGTGCTAATGGCGAAGTGATAGCCGAACTCATGCCTGATGATATTGAAGAAATGCTCAAAACCATGTCTGAAGATGATCATACTTCAGTAGGGACCATCGCTTTCTTAAAGGCCAGTGTTGAAGCGTGTCGCCGCGGTGTGCCACGTTGTCATTTAGTGAGTTATTTAGAAGATGGCGCGTTACTGCAAGAGCTCTTTTCTCGAGAAGGTATCGGCACCCAAATAGTCACCCAAAGTGCTGAGCGTTTACGCCGGGCAACTATTAGTGATATAGGCGGTATTTTAAATCTTATTCGACCTTTGGAAGAACAAGGTATCTTGGTACGCCGCTCTCGTGAGCAACTTGAAATGGAAATAGAGCAATTTATGCTCGTTGAGCGTGACAATTTAGTCATTGGCTGCGCGGCACTGTATCCATTTGAAGAAGATAATGCCGGTGAGTTTGCGTGTTTAGTGGTGCATCCTGATTATCGTGATGCCGACCGTGGCAGTTTGTTATTAAATAATATTATTGGCCAAGCGCGGGTGCGTGGTTATTCTCGTTTATTTGCGTTAACAACTCGCAGTATTCATTGGTTTTTAGAGCACGGTTTTAATATTGTCGATGTTGAAGAACTGCCTAATAAGAAAAAGCAGTTGTATAACTATCAGCGTCGTTCAAAAATTCTTGCGTTAGATTTGTAGAAGTAACAAGACAGTTAATAGATAAAAAAAGCCGGATGAGTATAAAATCATCCGGCTTTTTTGTGGGAGAAGCATCAGTGCTTTGAGTGACTTCATCTTCCCATTGTAAGTAACCTGAGCTCGGGATAATAAACGCCTTTCAAACAGCCCTTTGTCCTGCTAACTGTGTTGAATCGACTTACAATAGGCTAGCTATTGACGCGTCAATTCGCCTTGTTAGCATAACAAATGACAAGCTTGAAAGTGAGCTTGGTTAACATGCTGATGTTAAATAGCTAAGTTCATTCCTTATCCCGAGTTCAGGTTAAGTATATTATGCTTGAGCTTTGGCTAAGGCATTACGTCGTTGGCGTTGTACTAGCATGTCACCCACAAAGATAATCAGTGCGCCCCAAATAAAGCCAAAAGTAATGCCTTTTTCAATATCAAAGGGTTCATTAAATAATTTAACCGCCAGGATAAACATGATACTGGGGCCAATATATTGGAAGAAGCCTAAAATCGAAAAGGGAATTCTTACCGCAGCCCCCGCAAAACATAATAGTGGGATTGTAGTGACAATACCTGCTGCAATTAGTAGTAAGTTTAGGTTCATACTATTGGTTAACATGCTGACTGATGAGGTATCTAGGGTAATAAGTAAATATCCTAACGCGATAGGCAGTAAAATGGCTGTTTCGACTAATAATCCTGATTTAGCATCGATATTCACTTTTTTACGCAATAAACCATAAAAACCAAAACTGGCAGCCAATGCTAATGATAACAGCGGAATAGAACCAAAAGAGATTAATTGTACTAACACTCCGGCACTGGCTAAACCAACAGCAAGCCATTGTAATTTACGTAGTCGCTCACCTAAAAATACCATTCCAAGTAACACGTTAAATAGCGGGTTTATAAAGTAACCTAGGCTAGCATCGAGCATGTGGTCGTTGTTAACTGCCCAAATGAAAATGAGCCAATTAGCGGCAATTAGTACCGAGGTAACAAACAGAACCGCAAGCTGTTTCGGTTGTTTAAGAATAAGGCGCAGACGGCCAAAACCACCTATAAATTGCATCATGATGATCATAAAAATAAATGACCAGATAACTCGATGCATTAATATTTCTGTCGCGGGAACATGATGTAAAAGTTTAAAATACAGTGGTGCAATACCCCAAATGGTGTAAGCGCACACTGCCAATAAAACTCCTTTGCGGTATTCTAAATCAGGCATAATGTATCAATAATGGGCAGAACAATAAGAGATGGCGATTGTAGGTCGCCATTTTGGATGACACAAGTGATTACGCTATTTCTTTTATAAGGTGGCTGTCAGCTTTACATGGCACAGGCTTTCTCTATCCGACCATATAAGTGCCAGTACCAAATGCGATATGAACTCCTTGCTCATTATGTAATTCCATCCGGCATACAGATACGCGATTACCTGAACGAATAACAGTGCCAGTACCAGTAAAAACTTCACCGCGACCAGGACGTAAAAAATCGACTCGCATATCGATAGTGCCTAAAGTCGTTAGGCGTTGTTGTAGCTCTTCAAGAGTCCAATCTTCTTTACTGGCTACGAGCCCCGCAAATACCGTGAGCCCGCCGACAACATCCAGTAATGTTGCGGTGACACCACCATGAAGAATGTTTTGATGAATATTGCCAATAAGCTCGGGTTTCATATTTATGACAACTTCAACCCCATTGATATCGTAACGTTTAATGTTTAAACCGAGTAGATTATGAAATGGAACATGTTGATCAAAAATATTAGCAACTTGTTGTAAAGCTTGAGTTTGAATAGACGTGGTCATGAGCAATCCTTGTCGTTTTATTATTATTATGGTTATGGTTTATTGTGGAAACTTACTGCCATAGAGTATTTAATCTAACCCTAAAGTGACCTTGACTCAATCATCAATCTTGTTTGAAAACAGACAAAGGTGTTTTGGTTCAAGACTTCTGCGGCTGAGTGCTTTAAAATGAGTGCCCCTTGAATGATGATGTTGTGTGAATGGATACTCCGATTTCGACCAATATTGCGTCTTCAGATGTGTTGACGACAGAGCAAGATGTACTTGCTGCGAGCTTACAGCAGGTTTTTGGTTATCGTGCCTTTCGTGAAGGGCAGCGAGAAGTCATTGAGCAAAGTTTACAAGGCCAGGACACGTTAGTTATTATGCCTACTGGTGGCGGCAAAAGTATGTGTTATCAATTACCTGCAATTGTGCTGCCTGGAGTGACGGTGGTGGTGTCGCCATTAATTTCGTTGATGAAAGATCAAGTCGACAGTTTAATGCAAAGTGGCGTATCAGCAGCTTATCTGAACTCATCTTTACCGCGCGAGCAAAGTGCAGAGGTGTTGCGTAAGCTTCATGCAGGCGAGATTAAATTGTTGTATGTGTCGCCTGAGCGCTTGTTACGTCCTGATTTTATCGAGCGCCTTCAATCTGTTGATATTTCAATGTTTGCTATTGATGAAGCGCATTGTATTAGTCAATGGGGTCATGATTTTAGACCTGAATATGCTGCCTTAGGTCAGTTAAAACAGTATTTTCCTTACTTACCTTTAATGGCCTTAACTGCGACGGCAGATCACGCTACTCGTTTGAGTATTTGCGAACGTTTAGGCGTGACGCCTTATACATTGCTGTCGAGTTTTGATCGCCCTAACATTCGCTACACAGTGGCTGAAAAACTTAATGCAACAAATCAGTTACGTCAGTTTTTAACCATTCAAAATGGTACCAGCGGCATTGTTTATTGCAGTAGCCGTCGACGAGTTGATGAGGTGGCAGAGCGTTTACGCTTACAAGGATTTAATGCCCAAGCGTATCACGCTGGGTTGAGTCAAGAAGAGCGTGGTAATGTTCAAGATAAATTTCTTAAAGATCAAATTGATATTGTGGTGGCAACCGTGGCCTTTGGTATGGGGATTAATAAATCCAACGTACGTTTTGTGGTGCATTACGATATTCCCAAAAGTATTGAAGCCTATTACCAAGAAACAGGCCGAGCTGGTCGTGATGGTTTAGACGCTGAAGCTTATATGTTGTTTGACCCTGCTGATATTGGCCGAGTTAGACATTTAATTGAGCAGTCAGAACCGGGGCCTCAACAGCAAGTCGAATTTCATAAATTGCATACCATGGCAGCGTTTGCTGAAGCGCAGACGTGTCGTCGCCAAGTGTTGCTAAACTACTTTGATGAAGTGGCATCAAAGCCTTGTGGAAACTGCGATATCTGCCTTGACCCACCTAAGCGATATGATGGTACTGAAGATGCTCAAAAAGTGCTGTCTTGTATTTATCGTTTACAGCAACGTTTTGGTATCCACCATGTAATTGAAGTATTACGCGGTTCTAAAGCGGCTAATATAGTGGATAGAGGTCATGATAGATTATCGACGTGGGGTATTGGTAAAGATAAATCAACCGAGTTTTGGCTTAGTGTTATCCGCCAGCTAATTCATTTAGGTTTGATGAGTCAGGATATTACCCGCGGCTCTGCAATTAAGCTTAACTCTGCCGCAAGACCAATATTAAAAGCTGAGTTGTCGTTAATGTTAGCTGAGCCTCGGATCCAGTTACTTGATGTTAAGCGCAAACCTAATTCGCGTGCACCACAGCAATATGATCGTAAATTATTTGCTCGTTTAAAATTACTGCGTCGCGAACTGGCGGAAAAAAATGACATTCCACCTTATTTAGTCTTTAACGATGCCACGTTAGCTGAAATGTGTGCCATGCTGCCCACAAGCCCTGGCGAGATGCTCGCAGTAAATGGTGTCGGGCAGATTAAGCTCGACCGTTTTGGCGGCGAATTTCTAGATGAGATAACTGATTATCTAACTAAAGGTTAATGGTTTATTTTTCATCAGAAGAATTGCTTTTCTCTTGAGATTTAATCTTACTCAACTGACTCAGAACTGCTTTTTTTACTAACACTTCAAAGGTGTCGAGTTGTTGTAAACTCGCCATACCAATATTTACTTTGATCTCTGATTTCCATTCGCCAAGTACTTGCTCTATTTGGGTTATGACTCTTGCCGCCCCCACTGACGATGCGTGTGGCAAGATAATAATGAGCTCATTGGTATTATGCCGAAACAATTGGTCTTGCTCTCTAAGTGTGTTTTTGAGCCGCGGAATGATAAAGGGTATATCCGCAATATTATTATGGTTGATATTAATCAGCAGCATGCTTAGTTGGTAGTGTCCTTGTTTGGCATTATCGAGCATATTATCGATACGTTGCTGCTGGTCTTCTTCTTGAGCATTTACACTATTGAGGCGTTGTGGTTTGCGGGCCAAAAATAGGACTAATCCAACGGACAATAACAAAATAATTAAGGCGGTAATGGTTAAGTTTTGATTGATGTTGCTGACAGGTTTCTCTGGTGGTGTGCTGGCTTCACTTTGTGCTGTTATTCTGGCCTTATACTGCATAAAGTGAGCATTATTTAACTTGGCCGCAGCTTGTTTAGCCGCGTCAAAACGCTGCACTTGAAATTGATAAGCCGACTCGAATTGATTTTGTTCAGCGTAGTATCGGCTGATTATTTGATTAAATTCTTCTAAATCTGAAAATTGTTCAAGTTCAGTGGCTTGTTCAATAATCTCATTTAGTAGCGACAAGGCGAGTGTGTCTTTGTGTTGTGCAAAATACACTTTGGCTAATGTTCGCTTAATGCGCATCACATTGATTGGTTCTTGGTATTTCTTTAATAGTATTATGCTCGATAAAGAGAGTTGTTCTGCAATATCATAATCGCCAACATACAAATGAATACTAGCTAGTAAGGAATAGCTCGTAGTTAAATCTCTTTCAGACAAGTTGTTTTTCTTTGCAGTTTCAGCTTTATCGAGGTAGTACAACACTTTTGCTTTATCATTTAATGTAATATTAACGCGGGCCAAATTAATTGCAAATGCAAACTCGAGCTTGCCGAAAGTGGAAGGATCCTTATATGCGAGCTCTGCAAAATATAATGTTTCAGCAAGATCTCCCTTTGAAAAAAATACATTAGTAATTTCAGATAGTAAATAGGATTTAGGGATTAAATACCAATGTTGAAATTGTGTTTTTGCCTCATCAAAGAGAGTTAATGCGAAACGTAAATCCTCAATCGATTGATTATAGTTTTCTAGGCTGGTGCTCTGGCTACTACTTAAAAAAAGACTATTTACAATCGCTTGCTTTTCAGAGTATCGCTTTGCTAAGCGGAGTGCATCTTCTGTGAGTAGTTGTTCTTGTAGCAAATTGCCAATGCTCTGATGCGCAGCTGCTTGGCATTGCATAAAGTAAGGGCGAGCTGTGTCATATTTAAACTGTCTGGCATTACTCTCACCTTGCTTTGCCAAGACAATAGCTTGATTAAACTCACCAAACTCCAATAAATTAAAACAATGTAACAGCGTTAATCGCAATAGGTCGATATTGGCTAATGGTTGTTTAGCGTGTTGTTGCTCGAGTAAATCAATGAGTGTTTTTGCTTCAAAAGAACGTTGAGAGTTGATATTGTTGATCACATTGAGTTGCTCACTAACACTTAGTTTTTGAGTTTGGGCAATGATGTCGTCCGAGAGTAATAAGCGCTGTAAGGGCTGAGCAAAAACAGGTGTCGTGACTAAATGCAGAGTCAGGCCAAAGATTAAAGTAAAAATGCGACTAAAGTTATATTCAATACTCTTTTTCGATAACGTCATCGTCATATATCTACTTAACATGGGGTGAGACTAGTATACGATTATTTGTATCCATATACATAAAAATATAATTGATGCAGCCACTTAGATTGATGTTTATTTGTACTTTGAGATGTACATATATTAATTTAAAGAGGCTCAAAATTGATTGATGGCGTCGTTAATTAACTGTAATGAAGCACTAGTACGCTATCATCTTTTTCACCTTGGTTAAATTAGGGTTGACACAGAAGGCTTGCCGCGTTACATATTAGATATAGACATACTTAATACGTCGCACGTTTAGCATATTTAGTTATTAAAAGTGAATATTAATTTTATGATCACAAAATCGATTTTACTCGGACTCCTTCTCCTCTCACGCATACCCTGCGCGGAGTCCTTTGTGTTACATGCAAAATAATTCATTAAGCATACACAAACCCCGCGCTAACAGCCGCGGGGTTTTTTGTTTCTAGCCCTTTTGAAATGTACTAGTTGTGATGTTTACAGTTAGGTAAATATACATGATGGTCGATGGAGAAATTCGATGTCCGATAGAGTCATAATTTTTGATACTACCCTACGTGATGGTGAGCAAGCGCTAGCAGCAAGTTTAACCGTTAAAGAAAAGCTACAAATAGCCTTGGCGCTTGAACGTTTAGGAGTCGATGTAATGGAGGTGGGTTTTCCGGTTTCTTCTCCAGGAGATTTTCAATCAGTGCAGACTATTGCCAAGACCATCAAGAATAGTCGAGTTTGTGCGCTATCTCGTGCACTTGAAAAAGACATTGATGCCGCTGCTCAAGCTTTATCGGTTGCAGATCAATTTCGTATTCACACTTTTATTTCTACCTCGACTATTCATGTTGAGAGTAAATTAAAGCGCTCTTTTGATGATGTATTAGAAATGGCCGTTAATGCGGTTAAATACGCCAGACGATTTACTGACGATGTTGAGTTTTCATGTGAAGATGCTGGTCGTACACCAATAGACAATTTGTGTCGTATGGTTGAGCAAGCGATTAAAGCAGGTGCGCGTACCATTAATATTCCTGATACCGTAGGTTATACCGTGCCAAGCGAGTTTGGTGGGATTATTCAAACCTTATTTAATCGAGTTCCGAATATCGATCAAGCAGTGATCTCGGTTCATTGTCATGACGATTTAGGTCTGTCGGTCGCTAATTCCATCGCAGCCGTTGAAATGGGCGCGCGCCAAGTTGAATGTACTATTAATGGTATTGGTGAACGTGCCGGTAACTGCTCGTTAGAAGAAATTGCCATGATCCTTGCAACCCGCAAAGATTTGCTCGGTGTAGAGTGCGGCATTAATGCTAAAGAAATTCATCGTACGTCGTCGTTAGTTAGTCAATTATGTAACATGCCCATTCAAGCTAATAAAGCGATTGTAGGGACCAATGCATTTTCTCATTCATCGGGTATTCATCAAGATGGCATGCTAAAAGCCAAAAATACTTATGAAATTATGACTCCAGAAAGTATTGGTTTGAATCGTAATAATATGAACATGACTTCACGCTCTGGCCGCCATGTGATTAAGCATCGCATGGCTGAAATGGGTTACCAGCCAAGGGATTATGATATGGACAGTCTTTACGAGCAATTTTTAACCTTAGCCGACAAGAAAGGTCAGGTATTTGATTACGATCTTGAAGCTTTAGTCTTTATGGAGTCACAAGCACAAGACGATGACAAGTATCAGCTTCAGCACATGATGGTGCATTCTGATTCGACTGAAGGTGTGGCCACCGCCACGGTACGTATTGCTGTAGATGGTAAAGATATTACTGAGGCTGCAACGGGTAATGGCCCTGTAGATGCGGCTTATAATGCCGTTGCTCGAGCTACCGAGCGTAAAATTAACATAACTAACTACAAGTTAAGCGCCAAAGGTGAAGGTCAAAACGCACTCGGGCAAGTTGATATTACGGCTAAATATAACGAACAAATGTTTCACGGTGTCGGTTTGGCCACAGATGTGGTTGAAGCATCAACACAAGCGTTAGTCCATGTAATGAACTTAGTGTACCGCGCAGATAAAGTGGCTGACTTTAAACAACAGATCCATAAAGAAAGGGAGTTAGGTGGCGTATGAGTTATCAAATAGCAGTTTTGTCGGGTGATGGTATTGGTCCTGAAGTGATGGCAGAAGCACGTAAAGTACTTACTGCAGTTGAAGCACGTTTTGGATTAGATATTTGCTATACCGAATTTGATGTTGGCGGTATTGCCATTGATAACCATGGTTGTCCTTTACCTGACGCGACCTTAAAAGGCTGTGAAGCCGCCGATGCGATTTTATTTGGTAGTGTGGGTGGCCCTAAGTGGGAAAATTTACCACCAAACGATCAACCTGAACGTGGTGCATTATTACCATTACGTGGACACTTTGAGCTATTTTGTAATTTACGCCCAGCTAAATTACATGACGGCTTAGAGCATATGTCACCATTACGAAGTGATATTTCAGCCCGTGGATTTGATGTGTTATGTGTGCGTGAATTAACCGGTGGTATTTACTTTGGTAAGCCGAAAGGACGTCAAGGTGAAGGTGATGATGAAGAAGCCTTCGACACTATGCGTTATAGTCGCCGCGAAATAACTCGTATTGCTCGTATTGCCTTTGAGGCCGCGCGTGGACGAAAAAATAAGGTTACCTCAGTCGATAAAGCTAACGTACTGGCATGTTCAGTACTGTGGCGCCAAGTAGTAGAAGAAGTGGCTAAAGACTTTCCTGACGTTACTTTAGAACACATCTATATTGATAACGCGACGATGCAGCTTTTGCGCCGCCCAGATGAGTTTGACGTGATGTTATGTTCTAATTTATTTGGTGATATTTTATCCGATGAAATTGCCATGTTAACGGGCTCTATGGGGCTATTGTCTTCTGCCAGTATGAACAGCACAGGCTTTGGTTTATTTGAACCCGCCGGTGGCAGTGCGCCAGATATAGCGGGTCAAGGTATCGCGAACCCAGTAGCACAGATTTTATCTGCAGCATTGATGTTACGTCATAGCTTAAAGCAGGAAGAGGCTGCCAATGCTATTGAGCGCGCAGTGACAAAAGCTCTCGCCAGTGGCTATTTAACCGGTGAGTTACTTGCTGCAGATAAGCGCAGTGAAGCAAAGTCGACAGTACAGATGGGTGATTTTATCAGTCAGGCAATAAAGGATGGTGTGTAATGGTCCAAGTGATCGGTAAAACGTTATATGAAAAAGTGTGGGATGCACATATTGTTGCTTCACCAGAAGGCGAAGCGCCTGTTGTGTATGTTGATCGTCATTTAGTCCATGAAGTGACATCTCCACAGGCATTTAGTGGTTTAAAAGTGGCAGGCCGCAAAATGCGCGCTCCAGGAAAAACCTTTGCCACTATGGATCACAACACTTCTACCCGCAGTGCTAGTTTAGATGCGTTAAGCCCTATGGCGCGTACTCAAGTTGAAACACTGGCGCAAAATTGTAAAGAGTTTGGGGTGCGCTTGTATGACATTCATCATCCGAACCAAGGTATTGTCCATGTAATGGGTCCAGAGTTGGGTATTACTTTGCCAGGCGCCGTGATTGTTTGTGGTGATTCTCACACCGCTACCCATGGTGCATTTGGTGCTTTGGCGTTTGGTATTGGCACCTCAGAGGTTGAGCACGTGTTGGCAACCCAAACGCTACGTCAGTTAAAAGCCAAAAATATGAAGGTTGAAGTGCGCGGCCAAGTGACCGATGGCGTAACCGCCAAAGATATCGTGTTAGCGATTATCGGTAAGCTAGGTATGGACGGTGGTACTGGCTATGTGGTTGAGTTTTGTGGTGAAGCCATTGAAGCATTAACCATGGAAGGTCGTATGACTTTATGTAACATGGCTATCGAAATGGGTGCTAAAGCTGGCATGGTGGCACCTGACGAAACCACATTTAACTATCTTAAGGGGCGTGAGTTTACCCCTAAAGGTGCCCTGTGGGATAAAGCAGTTAAGGCATGGTCCCAATTAAAGACCGATGCTGATGCCATATTTGATGCCGAAGTGGTATTAAACGCTAATGACATTGCGCCGCAGCTAACCTGGGGAACCAACCCTGGCCAAGTCGTTGCTATTGACGGTGAGGTACCTAATCCTGATCAAGAATCTAATGTTACTAACCGCACCAGCATGATTAAAGCGTTAGAGTATATCGGCCTTACCCCGGGCACTAAGATGACAGACATTAGCATCAATAAAGTGTTTATTGGTTCTTGTACTAACTCGCGAATTGAAGATTTACGCTCTGCCGCTGCTCATGCTAAAAACCGTAAAGTGGCAGATGGCGTAGTGGCGATTGTGGTACCGGGTTCTGGCCCAGTAAAACTGCAAGCGGAAGCGGAAGGCTTGGATAAAATTTTTATTGAAGCCGGTTTTGAGTGGCGCTTACCGGGTTGTTCTATGTGTTTAGCTATGAATGATGACCGTTTAGAGGCGGGCGATCGCTGTGCATCAACCAGCAACCGTAATTTTGAAGGTCGTCAAGGCCGCGGTAGTCGTACTCATTTGGTCAGCCCTGCAATGGCAGCTGCCGCTGCGATAGCAGGCCATTTTGTCGATATTCGTCAACCTTACTAAACCGAAAAAGGAGAGAAACATGCAAGCATTTACTGCCCATACTGGTTTAGCGGTAGCCATTGATAGCGCCAACGTGGACACGGATCAAATTATTCCAAAGCAATTTCTGTCAAAAGTCACCCGTGACGGTTTTGGAATACACTTATTCCATGATTGGCGTTATTTGGATGATGCAGGTGATCAGCCCAATCCTGAGTTTGTGTTGAATCAGTCTCGTTATAAAGGTGCTTCTATTTTATTAGCCCAAGAAAACTTTGGTTGTGGCTCGTCGCGAGAACACGCGCCTTGGGCATTAGCTGACTTTGGCTTTAGCGCTATCATTGCGCCGTCGTTTGCGGATATTTTTTATGGTAACTCGATAAATAATGGTTTATTACCTGTAAAACTGACGTCGACTGAAGTGCAGCAATTAATTGATGAAGTAGCAGCCAAACAAGGGGCACAAATTACCGTCGATTTACAAGCGCTCACGGTTACGTCACCTTCTGGTTGTGTGTTTAATTTTACCATTGTGGAGTCAGCAAGGCATAAGTTGCTTAATGGTTTAGATGCAATTGGATTGACGCTGTCTTTTGAGCAACAAATTAGTGATTACGAAGCGCATATACCGGCTTGGTACGCATAATCCGTTATCACAGAGTGTGTTAGCGTGTTACTTATATTGCGATAGCAACCAATTAATGACCTCTTTATGACAACATAAAGAGGTTTTTTTATTTTTAATTGTAAAAATTTTTATGTAACCATTTTGTATACTTATATTGATGATACTGAGTGTAGATAAATACACTTAATTATTCAGCTCACTCTTGTGTATTAAGATTTTTTATAAGATATTGATTAATATCTTATAAAATTAGTTATGTATAATCCTGTGGAAATTAAGTGCACAGCCATACTGTTTTAGTCTTCCTTGTTAAATCATTAAATCAAAAGTTTGATCTCGATCACAATTTAAAATTGAATGACTCACTTGTTGTTGAGTCTTTTTCGGTTGTTGCAAAGCTTTTTGGGATCAGTACACTGACGGCTTCATTTAAATCGAGTTTTTGCTCTATAAAAATCGATTTATGCAGTTTGAAACTAAAACACCGAGAATCATAATGAAAAAAACAGTGTTAACGTTGGCGATTAGCGCCATTGTATTTGGGGCAACAACTCAAGTGAATGCAGCAGGTTTTCAACTTGCAGAATATTCAGCCACCGGTTTAGGCCGTGCATTTGCTGGTGAAGCTGCTATTGCAGACAATGCGTCAACTCAAGCGCGTAATCCAGCCATGCTAGCTTATCTAGAAGGCCGCCAAGTATCAGCGGGTGGTATTTATGTCATGCCAAATGTTGATGTGGTTGGTGATGTCGGTATTTCTTCACCGTTATTAGGCTCAGAGCCATTAGTGATTGATGCTGACGCATACGATGTTGCTGACAATGCATTTGTGCCAAACTTTTATTATTCAAACCAGTTGAATGATCAATGGACTTGGGGTCTAGCGGTTAATTCAAACTATGGTTTAGCAACTGATATTCCGGTAGCGGATGCAGCGGCTATTTTTGGCAGTAAAACCTCAATTACCACTGTCGAGTTTAATCCCAATATTGCTTTTCGTGTTGATGACTCATTCACTGTAGGTGCTGGCTTACGTGTTGTGTACGGTGAAGGTGAAGTTAGTGCAACCGCTCCAGGTTGGATCGATGCGATTAAAGCTAATCCTAACTTACCTGCAAGCATTAATGCACGTTTACCTTCAGGTGGTACCAATCTAAAGTCAATGGAAGGTGATGATGTTGGCTATGGTTGGAAAGTGGGCGCAAGCTGGCAAATTAACTCAGCAAACCGCATCGGTTTGGCTTATCACAGTAGTGTCGATCTTAAATTAGACGGTGATGTGTCTGGCGTGGCTTATAACGGTGGTCAAAATATTGAAATTGAGGGCTACTTACCGATTGAGTTACCTGCATTTGCGGAACTGGCTTCTTATCACCAGTTAACTGAAAACTGGGCAATGCATGCCAGTGTTAATTGGACCGAATGGAGTGTGTTTGAACAACTAGTGGCGTATTTCCCTGGTGATGTTAAACCTGTCGGTGGCCTAGAGTCAGACGTGGTAAAAGAAGAGAACTTTAAAGATAACTGGCGTTATGCGCTGGGTACCACCTATACACTTAATGACCAGTGGACATTACGTGCTGGTATGGCGCTAGATAAAACTGCAGTTGACGATCAACACCGTACCACCACCATTCCGGATTCTGATCGTTTATGGTTCAGCGTTGGTACCGGTTATCAAGTGAGTAAAAATCTAAATGTTGATGTGGGTGTGACTTACATTCGCACTCATGGTGATGCACCCATTACAGAGACTCAGAGCCTACAAAATATTGCATCGGTTAGCTTCACTGGTGAAGCAACAGGTGATGTATGGTTAACAGGTGTACAGTTAAGCTATAAGATGTAATCAGCTCTGCAGGTATTAATAAAAAGGCCTCGCATTTGCGAGGCCTTTTTATTAATTGGCCTATTATAAAACGATAAGGTTTTATGTGAACTGAAGACAATTGCTTGCATTAATTTTATATGTCGATGTACGATGTGGTATTAGCTAATTAAGCAGATAAATCATATAAAAATAATCATGTTAAAATGATATAGGAAATCAGATGGTTGCAAAAAAATACATTGTTGCGTTGGATCAAGGCACTACAAGTTCTCGTGCCATTGTTTTTGATCATCAAGCGAATATTGTCGCTGTGGCGCACCGTGAATTTACTCAACATTATCCGCAAGCGGGTTGGGTAGAGCATGATCCGATGGAGATATGGTCTTCGCAAAGCTCGGTACTCGTTGAAGTGCTCACTAGAGCTGGGATCAGCCGTCATGATGTTGCAGCGATTGGGATTACTAATCAACGTGAGACGACCATAGTCTGGAATAAACACACAGGTAAGCCGGTGTGTAATGCGATTGTATGGCAATGTCGTCGTAGCCAAGCAATATGCCAACATCATAAAGCACAAGGTGTTGAGGAAATGATTCGTCAAAAAACCGGGTTGGTACTTGACCCATACTTTTCGGCGTCAAAGATTGAGTGGATTTTAGATAATGTTGAAGGTGCGCGTGAACAAGCTGAAGCGGGAGATCTGTTGTTTGGCACAGTTGATACCTGGTTAGTATGGAAGCTAACGCAGGGTGAAGTTCATGTGACCGAACCAACAAATGCATCTCGGACCATGTTATTTAATATTCACGATCAACAGTGGGACCAAGAGTTACTCGATCTATTTAATATCCCTAGGGCAATGCTACCTGAAGTGAAGCCTTCTTGTGCCATATATGGTTATACCGAACTGGCTGGCAATCATGTTCCTGTTGCAGGCATGGCAGGTGATCAGCAGTCAGCATTATTTGGCCAACTATGCATTGAGCCTGGTATGGCTAAAAATACCTATGGTACAGGGTGTTTTTTGTTAATGAACACGGGTGACAAAGCTGTTAAGTCAACTCATGGTTTATTAACAACCATTGCCATCGGTGCTGATGCAAAGGTAAGTTATGCCTTAGAAGGTTCGGTATTTATGGGCGGCGCTGTTATTCAATGGTTACGTGATGAATTAGGCTTAATTGACGATGCCTGCGACACCCAATATTTTGCTGACAAAGTGGATGATACCAATGGCGTGTATTTGGTGCCTGCATTTGTAGGTTTAGGTGCACCTTATTGGGATGCGGATGCCCGTGGTGCAATTATTGGTTTAACTCGTGGAGCGAATCGAAATCATATTATTCGTGCTGCGTTAGAGGCTATTGCGTATCAGTCTCGTGATGTGCTTGATGCAATGAGTAAAGATTCTAACGTACCGCTAACACAAATTCGAGTGGATGGTGGAGCGGTGGCTAATGACTTTTTAATGCAATTTCAAGCCGACATTACTGGCGCAACGGTTATTCGTCCTCTTGTTACCGAAACGACGGCGATGGGGGCGGCATTTTTAGCTGGGTTAGCCGTTGGCGTGTGGAAGTCGACCGATGAATTACAAACTATGCTGTCTACCGAGCGGGAGTTTACCTCCACAATGGACATAGAGACTCGGGCAAAGTTGTATAAGGGATGGAAGCAAGCAGTATCTCAAGTAAGCCCTAATGGTAATGCTGCTTAATCAAGACAACATTACACTTCAATATCGATATGCAGGCTGGCAGTTTCTCCACGAGTGGAGAAACGCTTATCTGCTTTCATTCGTCTTATCCGGCTACCAAGATTCTTTTTCTCATTAACGGTTTGAGGTTTAGCTCGTTTTTCTTGACGTGGTGTTTCCTGGCGTTGAATAAGCACTTTATGAGTAATGCTGGGTGGTAACTGTGATTGAGGCGCCTCATGACTATCGGCGCTAATAGCGCTGGCCTTTTTGACTTGCTCCACAATACGTTTACGCTCACTCACCGCCTGTACTGGCCTGGCTAACATGGCATAAATGCTATCAATACTCATGTTGCTCTCCTACGGTAGTGAATGGCTATTGATGTTAATCATCATAACTGGTTATCGACTCAAGTTGATTAAAATTTAATCTTTTTTAAGTTGTGGATCATTTGGCCGATATTTTCATACAGTTAATGGTGGCATTACAGCTATTTCCAGCAGCATGTTGGCACTATTAATGTATTCATTTTATTATTTTTGATATTAACCTCAATGACGTACCAACGTTAACAGAATCTAGTCAACATCGTGCAGCTTACTCATATCTAATCATTAAGGCGCCATTGCTGATTAGATATCGTTAACGATGCTTGTGCTGGATTATTAATGTTTGTTATCGAACTGCTTTTAATCGCTATTGATGTCGTCACATCCCTATGTGCTTAATAAGGCATTAAGAATAATTCACTGTGATTACAAGATGAATTGATAAAATACTTGCCCTCAACATTACGCTATCAATCATGAACATCGTAAAGTTAAGCGCTAGCGTTTTACTATTAGCAAATAATGATGCGTTTTTTAAGCGAGAAAAGTGGACTCAGTCGACTATTTGTTGATTTTTAATGTAGTTAAAATGAGGTTGCTGAGCAATATTATGTGGTAAAGACCGAATATTTGAACAATAAAAGAAGATTAATTAAAAAGATCGCATGTCTATTTTAGCCGATAAAGTGACCGTTATGTGTCTGGTTTAACTCATTTACCCTGATTTTTAGCTGTTTTGTACTGACAGCTCTGTCATTCATCCTGCTTGATATTAATTTGCTGCTAACCCGCTTGGGGTCTGGATTTAATATATCTGTCCATCCCTTGACAACACTTGCATAGAGTCCCTAAACTTAGCATTTGTGGGGAGAAGTGGATCATTGTGGATCAAATGATAACAATAAGGGTTAAATAACGTGTTTCGAGGTGCTAGTGCAATCAACATGGATGCTAAAGGGCGGATCGCTATTCCAGCGAGATACCGTGATGCGTTATGTGTGGAGCATGCCGGTACTGTGATTATGACCGTTGATATTGAAGCCGCTTGTTTGTTGATTTATCCGTTACACGAATGGGAGCAAATTGAAGCCAAGCTAAGCTTGCTTTCTGACACCGATCCACTTGAACGCTCCTTTAAACGAAAATTACTAGGTCACGCACAAGATTGTGAACTAGACAGCCACGGACGTATTGTTATTCCGCCGGCATTGCGAAGTTTCGCCAGTTTAGAAAAGAAAACCATGCTGGTGGGCCTACTGAATAAATTTGAATTATGGGAAGAGTCTGCTTGGCAGCAACAAATGGATGATGGCAATACGCTCATTCAAAGCCAAGATTTAGCCAGCAATGAACGCCTGGCACACTTTTCACTGTAGTTACCAAAAAGGTTAGAAGAACCCAATGAGCCAAGAGTTTGCCCATTTATCTGTATTACTCAATGAGACCGTCAACGGTCTCAATATCCAAAGTGATGGCATCTACATCGATGGCACTTTTGGCCGTGGTGGGCATTCGCGTCATTTACTTAGTCATTTAGGTAATAATGGCCGTTTAATTGCCATTGACAGAGATCCGCAAGCCATCGAGGCTGCGAAGCAGTTTGCCGATGACCCTCGATTCCAAATTGTCCACGGTGGCTTTGGTCAATTAGCTGAGTATGTTGAAGAGCTTGGGTTAACAGGCAAGATCAATGGTGTATTACTTGATCTTGGGGTGTCGTCGCCACAATTAGATGATGCAGAACGTGGTTTTAGTTTTTTACGTGATGGTCCGCTCGACATGCGTATGGACAATAGCCAAGGCCAAACGGCAGCTCAGTGGATAGCTCGTGCTGAAATTGAAGACATGGCATGGGTATTTAAAACCTATGGCGAAGAAAAAAATTCGCGTCATATTGCCCGTTGTATTGCTGCTGATCGTGAAAAAGCCCCTTTTTTACGCACCAAAGACTTAGCTGATTTAATTGCGCGTATTACCAAAAATAAAGAACGTAATAAGCATCCAGCCACGCGAGTGTTTCAAGCTATTCGTATTTATATCAACAGTGAATTAGAACAGATAGATCAAGCTTTAGAAGGTGCATTAGCCGTGCTGGCACCTCAGGGACGTCTCTCTGTGATCAGTTTCCATTCACTCGAAGATCGTATGGTTAAGCGTTTTATTCGTCGCCATAGTCAAGGTGAAAGCGTGCCACATGGTTTACCTATTATGGAAGCTGAGTTGAATAAATCTCGTAAATTAAAAGCGGTTAGTAAGGCACTAAAGCCTTCTGATGCAGAATTAGAGCTAAATCCACGTGCGCGCAGCTCAGTATTACGAGTTGCCGAGCGTCTGGATTACTAACTGCCGAGGATAATGTGAGCCAATCACCATTAAATTTGCCTCGGATTGTGTTCCTCGACATGTGGCACCACAAGTGGGTCGTGCTGTTGAGTTTGTTGGTTGTGATAAATGGTGTCGCCGTCGTTTACACCAGCCATGTAACACGTAAGTTGATTACCCAGTGGGATCAGTTGCTACAAGAACAAGATCGCTTAGATATTGAATGGCGCAACTTATTATTAGAAGAACAATCGCAATCTGAACACAGTCGTGTGACTCGGATGGCAACCAAAGAATTAAATATGTCTCGGCCGCTTCCTAAGGAGGAAGTTATCATTCGAGTCCAGTGAGCATAGGGAATATGGCTAGACAAGCAAAACAAAAATTAGGTCACGAACTGATCCCATGGCGTTTATACGTTGTGGTGGGTTTCGTATTGTTATTATTTTGTAGTCTAGTTGCACGTGCCGCTTATATTCAAATTATTGAGCCAGATAAACTGCGCCATGAAAGTGACATGCGCACGTTACGTACCACGAGTAATCAAGTCCAGCGAGGCTTAATAACCGACCGCAATGGCGATATGTTAGCGGTTAGTGTCCCGGTTAGAGCAGTATGGGCTGACCCAAAACATGCCTATGATCAAGATGCGTTTAAAGATATGCGCCGTTGGCAAGCCCTTGCTGATGTACTGCAAGAACCTGTTGATGAACTGGTCAATAAGGTTAAAAACAACCCTAAAAAACGCTTTGTATACCTTAAACGTCAAGTGACATCAGCTGTAGCTGACTATATTGAACAGCTAAAAATTGGCGGTATTTATCTTAAATCAGAATCTCGCCGTTACTATCCTGCGGGTGAAATTGCCGCTCAGTTAATTGGTATCACTAATATCGACGATGTGGGTATCGAAGGCATTGAGAATACCTACAATACCTGGTTAACAGGGACACCATCGAAGCAAAAGGTGCGTAAATCTCGCGACGGTAGTGTGGTTGAGCGTTTAGATATCGTCCAAGAAGGCGAAAGTTCTAACGATTTAGTGCTCAGTATCGATCAACGCATTCAACAGTTAGCCTATCGTGAATTGAAACGTGCGACAGAAGTATACCAAGCGACTTCAGGATCTGTGGTGGTTATCGATGTATCTACGGGTGAAGTGTTAGCGATGGTGAATACTCCTTCATATAATCCTAATGCCCGAGATAATTTACAACCTCATCGTATGCGCAACCGCGCCTTAACTGACACATTCGAACCTGGTTCGACAATTAAACCTTTTGTTGTTGCTGCAGCCCTTGATGCAGGCACTGTGAAAGTGAATGAATTAATATCGACATCACCAGGGTGGATGCGAATTGGTGGGCGTCAAGTTCGCGATTCGAATAACTATGGTGATATGACGTTAGCTAAAATTTTAGTTAAATCGAGTAACGTGGGAATTAGTAAGTTGTCCTTGTCTATGCCCGTTGAACAATTACTCGGTACATACCAATCCATGGGATTAGGTAATTATTCAGGGATTAATTTAACCGGCGAAAGTGCAGGATTAATTCATAATCGCCATCGTTGGTCTGACTTTGAGCGTGCCACTCTGTCTTTTGGTTATGGTTTTACCGCTACCCCGTTACAAATTGCACGTATGTACGCCACGTTAGGCAGCGGTGGTGTACTTTATCCTGTATCCATTTTAAAACTGAAACAGCCTCCTAAGGGTGAGCAAGTGATTTCAAATAAAGTTGCTCATGAAGTCATGCAAATGCTTGTAGGAGTGACAGAAACAGGAGGCACAGGTACTAAAGCTCATATTGATGGCTACCCAGTCGCAGGCAAGTCCGGCACTAGCCGTAAAGCTGTTGCCGGTGGTTATGGTGATGATTATGTTGCTTTATTTGCTGGTGTTGCTCCTGTTCATAAACCTCGATTGGCTATTTCCGTAGTGATTAATGAACCTAAAGGCGATAAATATTACGGTGGCGACGTTGCTGGTCCGGCCTTTGCTAAAATAATGTCTGGTGCCTTACAAATGCTCAATGTTGAACCGATTTCAGAGCAGGAGGCTGTTCATTTGGCCACTGCACGAGGAGCGCAGAACGATGTTATTAAATGATTTATTAGCACCGTGGTTTCACTACTCTGGCCGTGAATCTATTAATGGGCTAACCCTTGATAGTCGTGAGGTTAAAGCGGGCGGTTTATTTGTGGCCTTGCCGGGTTATAAAGTTGATGGCCGAGCCTTTATTCCTCAAGCTATTGAAGCGGGAGCAGCAATAATACTGGTGCATACTGATAATCCAGATGAGCACGGTAAGGTCGACCGGATTCAATATACTGTGCCGTTAGTGTATTTTTGCCAGTTAAGTCGTCAATTATCGGCGGTTGCCGCGCAGTTTTATTTACCCAATAGCCAATCGTTGTCTTTGATTGGGATCACGGGAACTAATGGCAAAACTTCTGTAAGCCAGATTATCGCGCAAATTGTACATTTACTTGGACATAAAGCAGCCGTAATGGGCACGTTAGGCAATGGCTTATGGGGAAAACTTGTTGATAGTGGCAATACCACAGCCGATGCTGTGACTGTTATGCGCCAACTTGGAGAGTTTGTTGCCCAGGGTGCTGAGCTGTGTGCCATGGAAGTATCAAGTCATGGTTTAGTCCAAGGGCGAGTCGAAGCTGCTCCATTTGATATCGCAGTCTTTACCAATTTAAGTCGTGATCACCTAGATTACCATGGTGATATGGATGCCTACGCTGCGGCTAAAAAACGCTTATTTCAATTTCCGAGTGTCCAGCATGGTGTCATTAATATTGATGATGCAGTTGGGGCTAAGTGGCTAACTGAACTGGCTGATAATAAAAATAAATCATTTAGTATTCAAGGTAATACCTCGGCCGATTTTTATTGTGATTTCATCAAATATTATGATGCAGGCGTGACAGCGACATTGCATTTTGTCGATGTTGACAGTGGGCAGCCAGTAAGTACATCGTTTAGTTCACCGTTATTAGGTGCCTTTAATTTGTCTAATCTTGTAGCCGCCATATCGGTGCTGTATCTACAAGGAACTGCGATGGCATCAATATTAGCGGTCATCCCACAATTAATACCAGTTGCAGGACGTATGGAACGTTTTACATCGGCCAATAAAGCGACGTTAGTTGTTGATTATGCTCATACTCCTGACGCTATTGAGCAAGCGCTAAAAGCACTAAGACTTCACTGCAAAGGGACGTTATGGTGTGTATTTGGTTGCGGTGGCGATCGTGATAAAGGTAAGCGTGCTTTGATGGCCAGTGCAGCTGAACAATATGCAGATAAAGTGATGATCACTAGTGATAATGCCCGCAGTGAAGATCCGCAAACCATTATAAACGATATTTTACAGGGAATTAATCAGCCTCAAAATGTGCTCACCCAGGTTGATCGTATTAAAGCTATTACCCAAGTGACCTCATTGGCACACGTTAACGATATTGTGCTGCTTGCTGGTAAGGGTCATGAAACCTATCAAGAAGTGGCAGGTCAACGCATCGATTATGATGAGCGCGCTTTAGCATTAACCTTGTCTCAGGAGGCATCATGATTAGCGTCACTTTGTCGATATTAGCTCAATATCTTAATGGTACGTTAACCGGTCAAGACAGTGTGATTACCAGTGTGAGTACTGATAGTCGGAACATTCCCGCTCAATGCTTGTTTATCGCGTTAAAAGGCGAACGTTTTGATGGTCATGATTTTGTCGATACAGCGATTAAAAATGGTGCAGTAGCACTGTTGGTTGATCATCTATTAGTCGACAATTCTTTTGCAGCCGATATTCCACAAATTGTGGTCGGCGATACCCAAAAGGCTATGGGTAAAATAGGCATGTTTGTGCGTCAAACTGTAGCGCCTATTTGCGTAGCATTAACTGGGTCCAACGGTAAAACCAGCGTTAAAGAAATGCTGGCTACTATTTTATCTCAACATCACCAAGTGTTATTTACCGCCGGTAATTTTAACAACGAAATTGGTGTGCCGTTAACTTTGCTGCGGTTAAGTGAAGGCGATGAATACGGGGTTTTTGAACTTGGCGCAAACCACCGTGGAGAGATCGATTACACCTCATCGTTAGTACAACCTCAAGTCGCGTTAGTGAATAACGTCGGCAATGCACACCTTGAAGGGTTTGGTTCGCTAGAAGGTGTTGCTCAAGCAAAATCTGAAATTTTTAACCATTTGGCATCAAATGGCACTGCGATTATTAACGCTGACGACAAGTTTGCCGATTTTATGTTGCAACGCTCTAAAGGCCATAAGCAGTTGCGTTTTTCATGTGATAAGAATGTAGATGCGGATGTTACTGCAACAGACATAGTGGCTGATGCCAATGGTTGTTATCAGTTTACATTAACCTTTAATGATCAACATAAGCCTGTGCATTTGCCATTGGCTGGCATGCATCAAGTAAGTAATGCGCTTGCTGCGGCATCAATGTCAATTGCTCTAGGGCTATCGCTTGCTGAAATTGCACAAGGCTTTGCTTTACTGAAACCTGTAAAGGGTCGTATGCAGCCTCATGATCTTGGCCGAGTATTATTAATTGATGATAGTTATAACGCTAATCCAACGTCGGTCGGTGCAGCCATTAATTGGTTGCAACAACGTGATGGATATCGTTGTTTAGTGCTGGGAGATTTAGGCGAATTAGGCGACAATGCTGCCCCTTTGCATGCCAGCATTGGGTTACAGGTTAAAAATTCAACCATAGAGTCATTATTTTGTTGTGGCCAGTTATCGGAAAATACCAGTGAAGCATTTGGTAGTGAACACTTTTCTGCTCAAGAGGCATTAATTGTGGCATTACAAAAACAGTTAGCAAATACCACAGGTAATATCACCGTTTTAGTTAAAGGTTCCCGCAGCGCCGCCATGGAGCGAGTTGTGGACAGTTTATTAGATGCCTATGGGCGTGGGGAGTTAGTGTAGATGCTGGTTTATCTAGCCGAGTATTTAACCCAGTTTTATTCAGGGTTTAACGTTTTTTCGTATGTAACGTTCCGGGCAATTTTAGGCTTGTTAACTGCATTAGTATTTAGTTTATGGTGGGGACCTATTTTGATCAAGCGTTTGCAAGAATTGCAAATTGGTCAAGTGGTACGAAGTGACGGCCCAGAGTCTCATTTCAGCAAGCGTGGTACACCGACAATGGGCGGAATAATGATCCTTGCTGGGATTTTTATCAGTGTGTTGTTATGGGGTGATCTATCCAATCGTTACGTATTAGTGACTTTATTTGTACTCGCTAGTTTTGGTGCTATTGGCTTTATTGATGATTATCGCAAAGTGGTAAAAAAAGATACTAAAGGCCTTATTGCACGTTGGAAATATGCCCTACAGTCTATCGCGGCCTTAGTAGTGGCGGTGTATTTGTACAGTTCATCGACCATGGGTGGGGAAACCCAATTAGTGGTGCCATTTTTTAAAGACATCATGCCTCAATTAGGCATGATGTTTGTTGTTTTAGCTTACTTCACCATTGTGGGTGCGAGTAATGCGGTGAACTTAACCGATGGTTTAGATGGTTTGGCGATTATGCCAACGGTGATGGTTGCAGCAGCTTTTGCATTGATAGCTTACTTATCTGGTCATGCGCAGTTTGCCAGTTATTTACACATCCCACATTTACCTTTAGCGGGCGAATTAGTGATTGTGTGTACTGCAATGGTCGGGGCTGGTTTGGGCTTTCTGTGGTTTAACACTTATCCTGCACAAGTGTTTATGGGCGATGTGGGTTCATTGGCATTGGGCGCAGCATTGGGCGTAATTGCGATTCTAGTTCGCCAAGAGATTTTGTTGGTCATTATGGGCGGCGTATTTGTGATGGAAACGGTATCGGTGATCTTACAGGTGGGCTCGTATAAGTTACGTGGCCAACGTATTTTCCGTATGGCGCCTATTCATCACCATTATGAATTAAAAGGATGGCCAGAGCCGCGAGTTATTGTACGTTTTTGGATTATCTCATTGTTTTTAGTCCTATTAGGTCTTGCGACGCTAAAATTACGCTAAGCAGTTAATAAAGGTTAGTATTATGCAAACTCAATACACGCACATTGTTTTAGGCTTAGGGGCTACAGGGCTCTCGGTCGTGCGTTTTTTAGCGACTAAAGGCATTAAACCTTTAGTGATGGACAGTCGTCGTCATCCTCCAGGTGCTGAGGCATTGGCTCAAGAGTTTGCCGATATTGAGTTATTGACTGGTGGGTTTGATTGTCGATATTTAGTGCAAGCCAGCCAAATTATCATTAGTCCAGGTGTACCGATTGATACACCTGAAGTGCGGGCCGCACTTGATATGGGTATTGAGGTGATTGGTGATGTTGAGTTGTTTGCTCGAGATATTGCCAACAAAAAACCATGTGTTGTAGGTATCACGGGATCTAATGGTAAGTCTACCGTGACAACACTAGTGTACGAAATGCTGCTAGCTGCTGGTAAGTCAGTAGCGATTGGCGGCAATATTGGCACTCCTGCGTTAGATTTATTACCTCAAGATGCTGACTTTTTCGTGCTTGAACTGTCTAGTTTTCAACTAGAAACTACTCATTCGTTAAATTGTATTGCAGCAACGTGTCTTAATATTAGTGAAGATCATATGGATCGTTATAGTGATCTGAATTCTTACCGCGAAGCAAAATTGCGGTTATACCCACAAAGCCGCTTTGTAATGTACAACCGTGACGATCAGCTCACTTATCCTATAGAACCAATGAATCAAAATAATTTTGGTTTAGGCGTGCCTGAAGGTGACGCCTGGGGATTAAGTGATGGCAAGGTTTTTCATGGTGACAGTGAAATTATTAACTTAAATGATGTGACGTTAATTGGCAGTCACAACCATGCAAATTTATTAGCCGCAATGGCATTAGCTGATGCTTGTGGTGTGGGTAAAGAGCCGATGATTAACGTAGCGAAAACCTTTGTTGGTTTAAGCCATCGTTGCGAGCTTGTGGCTGTTAAACAAGGTGTGTCGTACATCAATGATTCTAAAGCCACCAATGTCGGCGCGACGGTTGCCGCTCTGGAGGGACTTAACTCACACCTAGGTGATTTATACTTGATAGCCGGTGGCGATGGCAAAGGCAGCGACTTTCGCCCTCTTGCAGAACCGTTAGCCAATATTACTCAGCTGATTACCTTGGGGCGAGATGGTCGAAAAATAGCTAAGTTAAAGCCAGGCACTATTGAGGTGGCAACGATGGCTGAAGCTGTCGCTAAAGCGGCTGAACTAGCATCATCTGGTGACATCGTATTATTGTCTCCAGCGTGTGCCAGTTTAGATATGTATAAGAGCTTTATGGCTCGCGGTGATGACTTTAGGCAATGTGTGGAGTCATTAGTCGATGGCGAATAGCGAGCAGCAACTTAGCTTGTTTAAACGAGGCCTTAATTGGACTTTGCCCTCGTTATTATCAGATGATCATACTCCGGGTATGCCGCTGTACGACCGCAGTTTTTTAGTCGCAATTGTCGGCTTGATGTGTTTTGGCTTCGTTATGGTGATGTCCGCTTCTATGCCTGAAGCGACTAAGCTGACTGGCGATCCACTTTATTTTATGTACCGCCATGTGCTTTATCTTGTGGGCTGTGTGGTGATTGCATTTGTGGTACTTAAGTTTGAAGTGAGCTATTGGGAAAAAAATAGCGGCATGTTGATGTTAGCCGTGTTGATATTATTGATAGCGGTACTGTTTATTGGTACGTCGGTTAATGGTGCACGTCGTTGGCTGTCTATTGGTCCTATTAGGATCCAAGTCGCGGAAATGGCGAAGTTTGTGTTTATAGTTTACATGGCGGGTTACTTAGTTCGTCGCCATGGTGAACTACGTGAAAACCGTAAAGGTTTTTATAAACCGATTGGGGTTTACGGTTTGTTCGCCGTGTTGATTTTATTACAACCTGACTTGGGTACCGTGGTGGTGCTGTTCGTTTGTACCGTGAGCTTGCTATTTTTAGCGGGTGCACGTCTCACTGACTTTATGGTGTTGGTGTTACTTGGCGTAGCGACATTTGTGTTACTGGTATTATTTGAACCTTATCGTATGCGACGAGTCACCTCGTTTATGGACCCATGGGAAGACCCGTTTGGCAGTGGTTACCAGTTGACGCAGTCATTAATGGCTTATGGCCGAGGTGATTGGTTTGGTCAAGGTTTAGGAAACAGTATCCAGAAGCTGGCTTATTTACCTGAAGCACATACCGACTTTATCTTCGCGGTAATCGGTGAGGAACTTGGGTTTACCGGTATTATTGTGGTGTTATGCACACTATTTTTTATTGCTATTCGTGCCATTAGATTGGGCAATTTATGTTTAAAAATGCAGCGCCCTTTTGAAAGTTATGTTTCGTATGGCGTTGGCATATGGGTGTGTTTTCAGACCGTCGTTAACGTAGGTGCCAGTATTGGTATGTTACCAACCAAAGGGTTAACCCTACCATTTATTAGTTATGGTGGCAGTAGTTTGTGGATTATGACCGCTGCGGTCATGTTGCTTGTTAGGATTGATCATGAACGTCGAGTTAGTTTGGTGCAAGCCGTACAAGGGAGAACGAGTTAATGAACAGTAATATTGGCAGTTCTCCTAAAATATTGATTATGGCAGGTGGTACTGGCGGTCATGTTTTCCCCGCTCTTGCAGTGGCAAAACACTTAGCTGAGAAAGGTTGGCAAATTCGTTGGTTAGGTACAGCCGATCGTATGGAAGCTAGGCTAGTTCCACAGCATGGGTTTGATATTGAATTTATCGATATTAAAGGCGTGCGTGGTAACGGACTTATGCGTAAGTTAGCGGCGCCATTTAAAATTATCCGTTCAATTATTCAAGCCAAAGCTGTGATTGATGATTTTCAGCCTGATGTGATTTTAGGTATGGGTGGATTTGCCAGTGGACCAGGTGGCGTAGCGGGTAAATTATCCGGTATTCCACTGGTATTGCATGAGCAAAATGCTATTCCAGGATTAACTAATAAATTGTTATCTAAGATTGCCAAAAAGGTATTGTGCGCATTCCCAAATACCTTTGCCAGTAACGTGGCTAATGTTGAAGTTGTGGGCAATCCTATTCGCCAAGAACTGATTGAGTTAGGTGAACAAATTAAAACCCCACAAGCAGATGCATTAAGAGTATTAGTGGTAGGGGGAAGTTTAGGCGCTAAAGTGTTGAATGATGTTATGCCGGCAGTAGTGGCTCATTTATGCAAATACCATTCACTGACTGTTTGGCACCAAGTAGGCAAAAATAATCAAGCCACTGTAAAAGCCAGTTATCAACAACTCGGACAATCAGACAGTGTCAATGTGGCTGAATTTATTGATGATATGGAAGCTGCTTATCGTTGGGCAGATGTCGTGGTATGTCGTTCAGGCGCTCTTACTGTATCAGAACTAGCTGCCGTGGGCTTACCGAGTATTTTAGTTCCGTATCCTCACGCCGTTGACGATCATCAAACCGTGAATGCATCGGTACTTGTTGATGCCGGCGCGGGTTTTTTATTACCACAAACCATTTTAAATGCAGATAATCTAGCAGAGAAATTGCAGTTATTTGCTGAAAATAGACAAGAACTAGCCCAAATGGGTCATAAAGCAAGAGGCGTCGCGGTATTAGATGCGACTGAACGAGTAGCCGATATTTGTGCCTCATTTGCGAGAAAGGGTTGAAATGACAAAAACAGAAAGATACGCGCAGCTTCGTAGCATGATCCCTGAAATGAGACGGATCAAACGCATTCATTTTGTGGGCATTGGTGGTGCCGGCATGGGCGGTATTGCAGAAGTGTTGGTAAACGAAGGTTACCAAGTGAGTGGCTCGGATATCGCAATAAATAGTGTCACTGAACGTCTAGCCAGTTTAGGCGCAAAAATCATTATTGGCCATCAGGCTCAAAGTGTGGAGGAAGTTGATGTGGTAGTTGTTTCTACAGCTATTAACCCACAAAACCCTGAAATTATAGCTGCCAAAGAATTACGTATTCCGATAGTGCGTCGCGCAGAAATGCTTGCCGAGTTAATGCGCTATCGCCATGGTGTTGCCATTGCGGGTACGCATGGTAAAACCACCACCACTAGCCTTATTGCCAGTGTGTATGGTCAAGCTGATCGCGACCCTACATTTGTGATTGGCGGCCTACTTAATAGTGCTGGTACCAATGCACGCTTAGGTACCAGTCGTTACCTTATTGCTGAAGCTGATGAAAGTGATGCAAGCTTTTTACATTTGCAGCCCATGGTGAGTGTGATCACTAATATTGAAGCTGATCATATGGACACTTATGGTGGCGATTTTGAAAAGTTGAAAAACACCTTTGTCGACTTTTTACATAATTTGCCTTTTTATGGCGTAGCCGTTATGTGCATTGATGATGAGGTTATTCGCGAAATCATGCCGCGTATTGGTCGACAAGTTGTCACCTATGGTTTTCGTGATGATGCCGATGTACAGGCGATTAATTTTTCTCAAAATGGCCATGAGTCAAGCTTTACGGTTAAACGCCATGGTAAAGACAATGTCGACATTGTACTTAATTTACCTGGTCAACATAACGTACTGAATGCATTAGCGGCGATTGCTGTCGCCAGTGAAGATGACATTGATGATAGTGCCATTGTGCAAGCACTTGCACAATTTGAAGGTATTGGTCGTCGTTTTCAGCATTTAGGTGAGTTTAAAACACCTAACGGTAGTGTGATGCTTGTAGATGATTACGGTCATCATCCAAGTGAAGTACTCGCAACCATTAAAGCTGCACGAGCCGGTTGGCCAGATAAACGTTTAGTTATGGCGTATCAGCCGCATCGCTACAGCCGTACACGTGACTTATATGAAGACTTTGTTGATGTGCTATCGCAAGTAGATTGTTTATTATTATTAGATGTTTATGCCGCCGGTGAAGCTCCTATCCCGGGAGCCGATGGACGAGCTTTATGTCGTTCAATTCGATTACGTGGCCAAATAGACCCTATTTTTATTGCCAGTCCAGATCAACTTGCAGCGGTATTGCCGGATGTATTGCAACATGGAGATTTATTTATGACGCAGGGCGCAGGTAATATTGGTACATTATCAAAAGAATTAGCTCAGAATAATCTGGGTTGTGAAGTAGGTGCAGAAGATTAATAAAGTGATTGATTTATCACCAATAATTGCGTGTGAAAATCGAGCTTTAAACCTTGTGGATTGGTCTATATAATGACCGATCTTTTGGGGTCAACTCCGGAACAATGTCAGAGGCGGATTTAAGGTGTCGTGGAGCGATAAAGGGCGGCAACTAAAATATAAATTGGCTCGTGTTAATTGGTATTTTTGCACTGGCGTACTGTTCTTATCCAGTGTGCTTGGCACCGTAGCATGGGGCGGCGTGCAACTACATGATCTGCTCAATGATGCAGATGCATTACCAATTGAAGCGGTAGCCATTAAAGGTGAGCGATCTTTTACCACCGATGACGAAATTAAAAACGCATTACAGTCATTAATGCAAAGTAGTTTTTTTAGCGCAGATGTAGTGGATGTACAAAAAGCATTAGAGGCTTTGCCGTGGGTTTATCATGCATCAGTAAGGCGAGAATGGCCTGCTAAGTTCAAGGTTACCTTGCAAGAGCAGCAAGCTGTAGCACATTGGAATGACGTGTCTTGGCTCAATATTAATGGTGAGGTCTTTGAGGCGTCAGCGCATCCAGAACATGATGCCTTACCCAAGTTGTCTGGCCCAGAAGGCACAGAAATGGAAGTATTGACCAGTTATCAGCAATTAGATGATTTATTGACAATAAACGAATTTAAGTTGGCCAGTTTACGCTTAAGTCCACGTCATGCGTGGCATGCGATACTGGCTAACGGGATTGAAATTGAGCTTGGGCGAGAAGACAAAATGTCACGGATCCAACGTTTTATTAATGTGTATCCTTCTTTGAAGCAAAGTGAAAAACCAGTTGCGACCGTTGATTTACGTTACGATACCGGGTTTGCTGTAGGTTGGGATGATTCAAAACAGAGAGTCGACAATAAATGACCAAAAATCAGGAAAGAAACCTCATTGTGGGGTTAGATATAGGGACATCCAAGGTCGCAGTGATCATTGGCGAAGTATTACCTGATGGTGAAATTAGTGTCATTGGTTTAGGTAATCATCCTTCCCGTGGCATGGATAAAGGCGGTGTAAATGATCTCGACTCTATTGTACGCAGTGTACAACGAGCGTTAGATCAAGCTGAATTAATGGCTGATTGTCAGGTGTCATCGGTGTACTTAAGCATTTCGGGTAAACATATTGCCTGTCAAAATGAAAATGGCATGGTGTCGATTAACGATGAAGAAGTTACTCAAGAAGACGTTGACAATGTAATCCATACGGCTCGCTCGGTTAAGATCCCGACAGAACGTCGTATTTTGCATGTCTTACCGCAGGAATATTCAATCGATGTTCAAGACGGCATTAAGAGCCCTATTGGTATGTCTGGTATGCGTATGGAAGCCAAAGCGCACATTGTGACTTGTGCTAACGACATGGCAAAGAATATTACCAAAAGTGTCGAACGTTGCGGATTGAAAGTCGACGATTTAGTGTTTTCTGGTATTGCATCTGCAGATTCCGTGCTCACAAATGATGAGAAAGATTTAGGCGTATGTATTGTTGATATTGGTGGTGGAACAACCGATATTGCTGTATACACCAACGGCGCATTACGTCATTGTGCGGTGATCCCAGTAGCGGGAAACCAAGTTACCAGTGACATTGCCAAAATATTCAGAACACCGTTAACGCATGCAGAACAAATTAAAGTGCAGTTTGCCAGTGCCAGAAGTTCAACGGTAAGTCGTGAAGACAGTATTGAAGTGCCATCAGTGGGTGGTCGTCCATCACGCAGTATGTCACGTCACACTCTGGCTGAAGTGGTAGAACCAAGATACCAAGAACTGTTTGAGTTAGTGCTTAAGCAGTTACAAGATAGCGGTCTAGAAGACCAAATAGCAGCAGGGATTGTGCTTACCGGAGGAACGTCCTCGATTTCGGGTGCCGTTGAGATTGCAGAAGCAACTTTTGGAATGCCAGTTCGTGTAGCGTCACCGCTACCAGTAAAAGGATTATACGAATATGTGGATCAACCTATTTATTCTACAGGAATAGGGTTGCTTCATTATGGCGCAAGGCGAGTTATCGAACGACAGTTCGAACGACCTGAGCGACAAGGGGTTACCAGCTTTTTGAATCGGGTCAAAAGTTGGTTTAAAGGTGAATTTTAATAACGCAGACAAATGGAGATCAGACAATGTTTGAGATCATGGACACTCATTCAGACGAAGCGGTGATTAAAGTCATCGGCGTCGGTGGCGGCGGCGGAAATGCTGTCGAACATATGGTAAAACACAGCATCGAAGGTGTTGAATTTATCGTTACAAATACAGATGCACAAGCACTACGTAAATCAAGTGCGGGTTCAACTATTCAGCTAGGTCGCGACGTGACCAAAGGTCTCGGTGCAGGTGCAAACCCTGATGTCGGCCGTCAAGCAGCTGAAGAAGACCGCGAAAATATTCGTGCGGCAATCAAAGGATCTGACATGATCTTTATCGCTGCTGGCATGGGTGGTGGTACCGGTACCGGTGCAGCTCCAGTCGTAGCAGAAATTGCACGTGAAGAAGGTATTCTAACGGTAGCAGTAGTGACTAAGCCTTTCCCATTTGAAGGCAAAAAGCGTATGGCGTACGCTGAGCTAGGTATTGCAGAATTAGCCAAACATGTTGACTCGTTAATTACTATTCCAAACGAAAAGTTATTAAAAGTACTTGGCCGTGGCACATCACTTCTTGATGCCTTTGCTGCAGCTAACAACGTGTTACTTGGTGCCGTTCAAGGCATCGCAGAGCTGATTACTCGCCCTGGTCTTATTAACGTCGATTTCGCCGATGTGAAAACCGTTATGTCTGAAATGGGTAATGCCATGATGGGTACCGGTGTTGCTCGTGGTGATGATCGCGCTGAAGAAGCTGCTGAAGCTGCCGTAGCGAGTCCATTACTTGAAGATATCGATTTAGCCGGCGCCCGCGGTGTGTTAGTTAACATTACTGCTGGTATGGATATCACCATTGAAGAGCTTGAAACCGTGGGTAATCACGTTAAAGCATATGCATCTGAGAATGCAACAGTGGTAGTTGGTGCGGTAATCGACCCTGAAATGAGTGATGAATTACGTGTAACTGTTGTGGCTACAGGTATTGGTGCTGAGAAAAAGCCAGACATTCAGTTAGTGTCTAAGCCTGTTGCTCGCCCAGAACCTGTTGTAATAGAGACTCGTCCAGAACCCGTTGATGAAGTCGTATCACAACAAAGTTACGCTGCGCCAAAAGGGAATACTGTTCCACAGCCACAACCTGCACAACGTACAGATGCTGATTATCTTGATATCCCAGCATTTTTGCGCAAACAAGCGGATTAATACACGGATAAAACGCGATGTTTTAGCGTGACTAATGAGCGTGATGTGCTAATAATGGTTGTTTTGTAAACAGGTTTACAGATTTGCTATCTGTTTGGCGTTTTTTTTGTGAAAAACCAAATTTATGGTAGCATGATGTACCAGTTATGTATGATAGCCTAAAGCTATTATTGCAACTATTTGTTTAATATTGATATTTATGGGCTACTGAATGATTTTTCAAAGAACTGTTCAAAAGATGGTAAAGAGCACTGGTGTCGGATTACATTCTGGCAACAAGGTGACTCTGTGCATTAAGCCCGCACCGGTAAATTCAGGGATTGTACTAAAGCGTACCGATCTTAGCCCAGTTGTGTCGATCCCAGCTAAGGCGGATATGGTTCGTGAAACAACAATGTGTACTGCCCTTGTTAATGATGCTGGTATTAGAATCTCAACCATTGAACATCTGTTTGCGGCACTTGCCGGCTTAGGCATCGATAATGCTATTATCGAAGTTGATGCACCAGAAATCCCGATTATGGATGGTAGTGCAAGCCCATTTGTGTTCTTACTGCAAAGTGCAGGTATAAAAGAACAAGCCGCAGCGAAAAAGTATATAAAAATCACCAAATCAGTGCGTGTTGAAGATGGTGATAAATGGGCCGAGCTAAAACCTTTTAAAGGTTTTAGAGTTGACTTTAAAATTGACTTTGCTCACCCAGAAATTGCTCGTAGTCAGCAACACATGGTGATGGACTTTTCGACATCAGCATTTGTGAAAGACATTAGTCGTGCCAGAACGTTTGGTTTTATGCGGGATATTGAATACCTACGTGCAAATAATCTTGCACTGGGTGGCAGCATGGAAAATGCCGTTGTACTTGACGAATATCGTGTATTAAATCCTGATGGTCTGCGTTATGAAGACGAATTCGTTAAGCATAAAATTCTCGATGCATTCGGTGACTTATATGTCGCTGGTCATGCTATTGTCGGTGAGTTTTCGGCTTACAAAACTGGTCATGCGTTAAACAACCAACTGGTACGTGCATTACTTGCTCAGCAAGATGCATGGGAGTTAGTCAGCTTTGACAAAGAGGCTGATGTGCCTGTCAGCTTCATGGTTCCGGGTGCATTAGCGCACGTTTAACCAGTTAAGATTGCCTATTACGGCTGGCTAATGCAGCCAGCCGTTTTAGTTTTATACCTAAAGAACCATCGACATGTTCTGCTAATGCTTCAATATGTTGTGCTGCAGTGGTACTGATCACATTTTGATTAACTTGAGATTGTGGTTTTGCCAAGGCAAGTCCAGGATTGACTTTTACCTCAATAGCGGTAAGCATCGGAAGCGTATCAGTTTGAAGCTGTTTTAATAGCTTCTGCTTTTGAAAATTTATTCTCGCAGCCCATGCTGCTGAAGTAGTTTCAATAACAAGAACACCCTGGCGGAGATTTGCAACTTTTAGCTGCTCAGCCACAGGACCATTTAACGTCTGTTTAACATAACGATTCAGATTATTAAGTAGTTCTGCTTTTTCGGCCAGTTCAGGCAGTCTCCCAGACAAATGAACTAAATTGCTGAGATCTTGAGGGGGCTTTTTCATATGATAATAAGATGGCTGAATTAGGCTATGAGTGTAACAGTTTTTATTCAAGGTCGAAATGGTGTAACGCGCTGGCAACCAAGTAAGCGTTGGTTACTCCTACCTATTATTCTAATGGCCACAGGCACAGGAATATATCAATATAGCACTGAGCGTTTTGCTAACCAACAAGCGAAAGTTGATGAGAACAAACAACTGCGCCAACAGCAAAAGCAACAAGTGGTAGAACTCAAAACTGCAACAGAAACCCAGCTGGCAACTTTGGTTGTTCATGTGGCAAAAATGCAGGCCAAAATCACCCGACTTGAAGCCCTTGGGCAGCAAGTAGCGCAAAATAACCTCCTTGATGATCAATTCGATTTCTCTACAGAAGTCGGTATCGGCGGGTTAAGCGAAATAGGCAATGGTGTCGAATTAAGTCAGCTTATCGATGAAATGAATAAGCTGGCATCTAGAATTGATAACAATAATGTTCAGCTATCACTACTTGAAACAGTAGCATCTAATCTCCATATAGATGAAGAACGTTATATATCAGGGCGGCCAATCGATAAAGGTTGGTTATCTTCGCCCTATGGTTTACGAAATGACCCTTTTAGTGGCCGACGAACAATGCATAAAGGTATTGATTTTGCCGGCAAGGAAGGGGCAGATGTTACCACGACTGCAGCAGGCGTTGTAACATGGTCAGGAAGCATGCTTGGATATGGTGAATTAGTCGAAATAGATCATGGTAATGGTCTTCGTACTCGCTATGGACATAATAAATCTCTGTCAGTAAACGTAGGTGACGTCGTTGCCAAAGGCGATAAAATTGCCAGTATGGGAAGCACAGGCCGTTCAACCGGCCCCCATGTGCATTACGAAGTGCTGCGTGGTAAACAACAAATAGATCCACAGAAATACGTCTACCGCAAAGCAAGTTAATAATATTAACGGTTAATGCGCTCAAATGAGCCAAACCTACAACAGATAAGTGATTAAGATGTTAGGCAAACTACTGACAAAAGTATTCGGAAGTCGCAACGACCGCACCCTGAAAAACCTTGGAAAAATTGTTACTCAAATTAATGCATTAGAAGCTGATTACGAAAAGCTTTCTGATCAAGAACTTAAAGCTAAAACAGCAGAGTTCAGAGCACGTCTAGAAAATGGCGAAACCCTAGATAACATCATGGCAGAAGCATTTGCTGTAGTACGTGAGGCATCAAAGCGTGTCTTTGACATGCGTCCATTTGATGTTCAATTACTTGGTGGCATGGTACTAGACAGCAATCGTATTGCTGAAATGCGAACCGGTGAAGGTAAAACTCTAACGGCAACTTTACCCGCATATCTTAACGGCATAACGGGTAAAGGCGTTCACGTTATTACTGTGAACGATTACCTAGCAACGCGTGATGCAGAGAACAACCGTCCACTATTTGAGTTCTTAGGATTAAGCGTTGGCATTAACATTGCTGGTTTAGGTTCATTCGAAAAGAAAGAGGCCTATAACGCAGATATTACCTATGGCACCAATAATGAATTTGGTTTTGATTATCTTCGCGATAACATGGCGTTTTCTCCACAAGAGCGCGTTCAACGACCATTGCACTATGCCCTTATTGATGAAGTTGACTCAATTTTAATTGATGAAGCACGTACACCTTTGATTATTTCCGGTGCTGCTGAAGACAGCTCTGAGCTGTACGCTAAAATCAATTTATTAATCCCAAGTCTAATTCCACAAGATAAAGAAGACACCGAAGACTATGTCGGCGAAGGTGATTACAGTATTGACGAAAAGGGTAAGCAGGTTCATTTAACTGAACGTGGTCAAGAGAAAGTTGAACTACTTTTAATTGAAAAAGGCATGTTAGCAGAAGGTGACTCGCTTTATTCTGCTACCAATATTTCTTTACTGCACCATGTTCATGCTGCACTGCGCGCACATACCTTATTTGAAAAAGATATCGACTATATTGTCAAAGATGATGAAGTCATTATTGTTGATGAACATACTGGCCGTACCATGCCTGGTCGTCGTTGGTCTGAAGGCTTGCATCAAGCTGTTGAAGCCAAAGAAGGCGCTAAAATTCAGAACGAAAACCAAACACTAGCTTCAATTACTTTCCAAAACTACTTCAGACAGTATGAAAAGCTTGCTGGCATGACAGGTACTGCAGATACTGAAGCATTCGAATTTCAACATATCTATGGTTTAGATACCGTTGTTGTTCCTACAAACCGCCCAATGGTACGTAATGATATGGCTGATTTGGTCTATCTAACTGCACCAGAGAAATATGCCGCTATCATTAAAGATATCGAAGGTTGCCGTGAACGTGGCCAACCTGTACTGGTCGGTACGGTATCTATTGAGCAATCAGAGCTGCTCAATTCATTATTGAAAAAAGCTAATATTCCACATAGTGTGTTAAACGCTAAGTTTCATGAAAAAGAAGCCGAGATTGTTGCTCAGGCCGGCAGTTTAGGTGCAGTGACTATTGCAACCAACATGGCAGGTCGTGGTACAGATATCGTATTAGGCGGTAACTGGAACATGGAAATTGAAGCGCTAGATAATCCAACAGCAGATCAGAAAGCTAAAATTAAAGCTGATTGGCAAATACGTCATAATGAAGTGCTTGCAGCGGGTGGTTTACACATCTTAGGTACAGAACGTCACGAATCTCGTCGTATTGATAATCAGTTACGAGGCCGTGCTGGTCGTCAAGGAGATGCAGGCTCTTCACGTTTCTACTTGTCGATGGAAGACAGTTTAATGCGTATTTTCGCATCTGACCGTGTATCTGGCATGATGAAAAAGCTCGGTATGGAAGAGGGTGAGGCTATCGAGCATCCTTGGGTATCCCGTGCGATTGAAAATGCACAACGTAAAGTAGAAGCGCGTAACTTTGATATTCGTAAGCAATTGCTTGAATACGATGATGTCGCTAACGATCAACGCCAAGTCGTTTATGCACAGCGTAATGAGTTAATGGATGCTGAAAGTATTCAAGATACTATTCAGAATATTGAACAAGATGTCATTAGTGGAATTGTTGATCAATATATTCCACCTCAGTCACTTGAAGAGCTCTGGGATGTTACTGGCCTTGAACAGCGTCTTGGTAATGAATTTGGTTTAAAGCTAACGATTCAAGAATGGTTAGATAAAGATGATAATCTGCATGAAGAAACGTTGCGTGAACGTATTCTAATGTCATGGACTGAATCATATAAAGCTAAAGAAGAAATGGTTGGTGCGCAAGTATTACGTCAATTCGAAAAAGCGGTAATGCTACAAACACTTGACGGACTATGGAAAGAGCACTTAGCTGCAATGGATCATCTGCGCCAAGGTATCCATTTGCGTGGTTATGCACAGAAAAATCCAAAGCAAGAATATAAGCGTGAATCGTTTGAGCTATTTCAGCAACTGCTTGAAACACTAAAGCATGATGTCATCAGTGTGCTATCTAAAGTGCAAATACAAGCCCAGTCTGATGTAGACGAAATGGAACAACGTCGCCGTGAAGAGGACGAAAAGATCAAACTTGCTTATCAGCACGCATCGGCAGAAGTCCTAGGTAGTGAAGATGAACAACCTATCAAAGCGCCTCAAACCGTGATCCGTGAAGGTGAGAAGGTTGGCCGTAACGATCCATGTCCATGTGGTTCTGGTCAAAAGTACAAACAATGTCACGGTAAACTCAGTTAATCCTCAATATATTATTGATGTTAGCTAAAAAAGGTAGCGATTATTCGCTACCTTTTTTGTTTCTGCCATTCCAAAAGTGATTGATAAATTGACCTATTGTGGATAACTTTGGGGGTAAATGGTGGGTATCATGTTGTTAAGTCGATAAATGAATAAAAGATCATTTTTTTGCACAAAAGCGCTTGCACTAAATCTTAAGCTGCCTATAATGCGCATCCACTGACACGGCATACAGCGAAAGCGAAAACCGGTTAGGGTTATCACCGACCACTTAGTGGTGTTGATAACCGGCAAAAAGAAGTTTGAAAAAACACTTGACGCCACAAAGGGAATGCGTAGAATACGCACCCCAAGCCAACGACCTAGCGTCTTATGGCGATGTCTGAAAAATCGACATCACGCTCTTTAACAATTTATCAAGTAATCTGTGTGGACATTCACAGGTATTGAGTTATTCGAAATTGTCTTCTGTTCTTCGGAATGTTGGCAATCAAAAAATTTAAACTCAATGCAACGATGAGTGTTCATAGTAATATGTACAAACGTTATCTAGGTTCTTCGGGATTTAGAAAACAAAATCAGAATTCATTGAGCCGATACATTCTTAAGGGGATGTGTCAAAAGAACTTTAATTGAAGAGTTTGATCATGGCTCAGATTGAACGCTGGCGGCAGGCCTAACACATGCAAGTCGAGCGGTAACACAAGGGAGCTTGCTCCTGAGGTGACGAGCGGCGGACGGGTGAGTAATGCCTAGGGATCTGCCCAGTCGAGGGGGATAACAGTTGGAAACGACTGCTAATACCGCATACGCCCTACGGGGGAAAGGAGGGGACCTTCGGGCCTTCCGCGATTGGATGAACCTAGGTGGGATTAGCTAGTTGGTGAGGTAATGGCTCACCAAGGCGACGATCCCTAGCTGTTCTGAGAGGATGATCAGCCACACTGGGACTGAGACACGGCCCAGACTCCTACGGGAGGCAGCAGTGGGGAATATTGCACAATGGGGGAAACCCTGATGCAGCCATGCCGCGTGTGTGAAGAAGGCCTTCGGGTTGTAAAGCACTTTCAGTAGGGAGGAAAGGTGATGTGTTAATAGCACATTGCTGTGACGTTACCTACAGAAGAAGGACCGGCTAACTCCGTGCCAGCAGCCGCGGTAATACGGAGGGTCCGAGCGTTAATCGGAATTACTGGGCGTAAAGCGTGCGCAGGCGGTTTGTTAAGCCAGATGTGAAATCCCCGGGCTCAACCTGGGAATTGCATTTGGAACTGGCGAACTAGAGTCTTGTAGAGGGGGGTAGAATTCCAGGTGTAGCGGTGAAATGCGTAGATATCTGGAGGAATACCGGTGGCGAAGGCGGCCCCCTGGACAAAGACTGACGCTCATGCACGAAAGCGTGGGGAGCAAACAGGATTAGATACCCTGGTAGTCCACGCCGTAAACGATGTCTACTCGGAGTTTGGTGACTTAGTCACTGGGCTCCCAAGCTAACGCATTAAGTAGACCGCCTGGGGAGTACGGCCGCAAGGTTAAAACTCAAATGAATTGACGGGGGCCCGCACAAGCGGTGGAGCATGTGGTTTAATTCGATGCAACGCGAAGAACCTTACCTACTCTTGACATCCACAGAAGAGACTAGAGATGGACTTGTGCCTTCGGGAACTGTGAGACAGGTGCTGCATGGCTGTCGTCAGCTCGTGTTGTGAAATGTTGGGTTAAGTCCCGCAACGAGCGCAACCCCTATCCTTATTTGCCAGCACGTAATGGTGGGAACTCTAGGGAGACTGCCGGTGATAAACCGGAGGAAGGTGGGGACGACGTCAAGTCATCATGGCCCTTACGAGTAGGGCTACACACGTGCTACAATGGCGTATACAGAGGGTTGCAAAGCCGCGAGGTGGAGCTAATCTCACAAAGTACGTCGTAGTCCGGATCGGAGTCTGCAACTCGACTCCGTGAAGTCGGAATCGCTAGTAATCGTGGATCAGAATGCCACGGTGAATACGTTCCCGGGCCTTGTACACACCGCCCGTCACACCATGGGAGTGGGCTGCAAAAGAAGTGGGTAGTTTAACCTTCGGGAGAACGCTCACCACTTTGTGGTTCATGACTGGGGTGAAGTCGTAACAAGGTAGCCCTAGGGGAACCTGGGGCTGGATCACCTCCTTACCTATACGACTAACTCAATACCTAAAGTGCAGCGATGCATGTGAGTGTTCACACAGATTACTTGATAGAAGAAAGAGAAAGATATCGAAAGGTATTTTTGAGGATTTTGATTGTTAATCAAGGCGCTTGAGAAGAGAGGAAGGATGTGTAGTTCACTACATGACGACCGAGCGACGAAAGCAACGCTGAGTAACAGTTAAAAGACCAAAAAGAATGGGTCTGTAGCTCAGCTGGTTAGAGCGCACCCCTGATAAGGGTGAGGTCGGTGGTTCAAGTCCACTCTGACCCACCAAATCTTCATTTTATCTGCGTTAATTAAATACTCGTTTAGACTCTTGTAATAAGAGAGGAAACGTCGCATTGAATTAACTTGCTAAAGTTCGATTTGGGTTCGCCAATCTTATGATTGGATACTTGATATTTATCTCAACTGCATGTAAATGGGGCTATAGCTCAGCTGGGAGAGCGCCTGCCTTGCACGCAGGAGGTCTGCGGTTCGATCCCGCATAGCTCCACCATTTACACTTATCTTGATAGATAAGCATATGCATTGGTCAGAGATGCCAAAGATAAACGAAATTTTATCTTTGGCTTTTTTTAGCCCGCTCTTTAACAATTTGGAAAGCTGATAGTACTAACTAAAGGCGCATGGATGATGATTCGTTGTCATTCGTGTGATTATGTTAGTGCGAAAAACGTTAATGCGAAAGCATTAACACTTGAGTTCTCAACACACTGTTTAAGTGTCTTGAATATTCTAAAAGACTAAGGCGAGTCCACTTCCTGGTCGGGAGTGAGACAAGTAAAAACCAGCTGGTCATGATATGACCCAGAGCTCTTCTCTTGTTAATTCAAGGGTGTGAAACTCATTTGGGTTGTATGGTTAAGTGACCAAGCGTATACGGTGGATGCCTTGGCAGTCAGAGGCGATGAAGGACGTAATAACTTGCGAAAAGCGTTGGCGAGCTAGTAATAAGCATTTGAGCTAACGATATCCGAATGGGGAAACCCGGCCACATAAGTGGTCATCATAACGTGAATACATAGCGTTATGAGGCAAACCCGGGGAACTGAAACATCTAAGTACCCGGAGGAAAAGAAATCAACCGAGATTCCCCTAGTAGCGGCGAGCGAACGGGGATTAGCCCTTAAGTCTATGGGGTGTTAGTGGAATGTGTTGGAAAGCACAGCGGCACAGGGTGATAGCCCCGTACATGAAAACTAACCATAGATGAAAACGAGTAAGGCGGGACACGTGACATCCTGTTTGAATATGGGGGGACCATCCTCCAAGGCTAAATACTCCTGACTGACCGATAGTGAACCAGTACCGTGAGGGAAAGGCGAAAAGAACCCCTGTGAGGGGAGTGAAATAGAACCTGAAACCGTATACGTACAAGCAGTGGGAGCGGTTCTTGAGACCGTGACTGCGTACCTTTTGTATAATGGGTCAGCGACTTACATTTTGTAGCGAGGTTAAGCGAATAGCGGAGCCGTAGGGAAACCGAGTGTTAACTGCGCGTTTAGTTGCAAGGTGTAGACCCGAAACCGAGTGATCTAGCCATGGGCAGGTTGAAGGTTGAGTAACATCAACTGGAGGACCGAACCGACTTATGTTGAAAAATGAGCGGATGACTTGTGGCTGGGGGTGAAAGGCCAATCAAACTCGGAGATATCTGGTTCTCCTCGAAAGCTATTTAGGTAGCGCCTCGAGCGAATACCATTGGGGGTAGAGCACTGTTAAGGCTAGGGGGTCATCCCGACTTACCAACCCTTTGCAAACTCCGAATACCAATGAGTACTACTCGGGAGACAGACAGCGGGTGCTAACGTCCGTTGTCAAAAGGGAAACAACCCAGACCGTCAGCTAAGGTCCCAAAGTACTAGCTAAGTGGGAAACGATGTGGGAAGGCTTAGACAGCTAGGATGTTGGCTTAGAAGCAGCCATCATTTAAAGAAAGCGTAATAGCTCACTAGTCGAGTCGGCCTGCGCGGAAGATTTAACGGGGCTAAGCTAGTCACCGAAGCTACGGGTGCATTTCATTAGAAGTGCGCGGTAGAGGAGCGTTCTGTAAGCCGTTGAAGGTGAAGGGGTAACCCACGCTGGAGGTATCAGAAGTGCGAATGCTGACATGAGTAACGATAAAGGGAGTGAAAAACTCCCTCGCCGAAAGACCAAGGGTTCCTGTCCAACGTTAATCGGGGCAGGGTGAGTCGACTCCTAAGGCGAGGCCGAAAGGCGTAGTCGATGGGAAACAGATTAATATTTCTGTACTTCTGCTAACTGCGATGGAGAGACGGAGAAGGCTAGGCTAGCGCGGCGTTGGTAGTCCGCGTTTAAGGTGGTAGGTTGATTTCTTAGGCAAATCCGGGAAATCGTACTTTAATGTACAGGCTGAGAGCTGATGACGAGTCACTAAGGTGATGAAGTAGTTGATGCCATGCTTCCAGGAAAATCTTCTAAGCTTCAGGTTAGTAGGAATCGTACCCCAAACCGACACAGGTGGTCGGGTAGAGAATACCAAGGCGCTTGAGAGAACTCGGCTGAAGGAACTAGGCAAAATGGTACCGTAACTTCGGGAGAAGGTACGCTGCTGTTGGTGATGGGACTTGCTCCCTAAGCTGACGGCAGTCGCAGATACCAGGTGGCTGCAACTGTTTATCAAAAACACAGCACTGTGCAAAATCGCAAGATGACGTATACGGTGTGACGCCTGCCCGGTGCCGGAAGGTTAATTGATTGGGTTATCTTCGGAGAAGCTCATGATCGAAGCCCCGGTAAACGGCGGCCGTAACTATAACGGTCCTAAGGTAGCGAAATTCCTTGTCGGGTAAGTTCCGACCTGCACGAATGGCGTAATGATGGCCACGCTGTCTCCAGCCGAGACTCAGTGAAGTTGAAATTGCGGTGAAGATGCCGTATACCCGCGGCTAGACGGAAAGACCCCGTGAACCTTTACTATAGCTTGGCACTGAACATTGAACCTACATGTGTAGGATAGGTGGGAGACTTTGAAGCTTGGACGCTAGTCTGAGTGGAGTCAATCTTGAAATACCACCCTTGTAGTTTTGATGTTCTAACTCTGGCCCCTTATCGGGGTTGAGGACAGTGCCTGGTGGGTAGTTTGACTGGGGCGGTCTCCTCCCAAAGAGTAACGGAGGAGCACGAAGGTTGGCTAAGTACGGTCGGACATCGTACGGTTAGTGCAATGGCATAAGCCAGCTTAACTGCGAGACATACACGTCGAGCAGGTACGAAAGTAGGTCATAGTGATCCGGTGGTTCTGAATGGAAGGGCCATCGCTCAACGGATAAAAGGTACTCCGGGGATAACAGGCTGATACCGCCCAAGAGTTCATATCGACGGCGGTGTTTGGCACCTCGATGTCGGCTCATCACATCCTGGGGCTGAAGTCGGTCCCAAGGGTATGGCTGTTCGCCATTTAAAGTGGTACGCGAGCTGGGTTCAGAACGTCGTGAGACAGTTCGGTCCCTATCTGCCGTGGGCGTTGGATGATTGAGGGGAGCTGCTCCTAGTACGAGAGGACCGGAGTGGACGAACCGCTGGTGTTCGGGTTGTCATGCCAATGGCATTGCCCGGTAGCTACGTTCGGAATCGATAACCGCTGAAAGCATCTAAGCGGGAAGCGAGCCCCAAGATGAGTCATCCCTAGAGCTTTAAGCTCTCTAAAGGGCCGTAGGAGACTACTACGTTGATAGGCAAGGTGTGTAAGCGTTGTGAGGCGTTGAGCTAACTTGTACTAATGACCCGTGAGGCTTAACCATACAACCCAGATGGGTTTTACTGACCTTAGTGTTAGAATGAAGCGCTTAAACGGTGTGAAGAGACTCAAAGTAAGATAGAAGCAATCAGCTTTCCGAATTATTATTTAATGCCTAATGAAGAGTTAGTGTGTTAGATATGCAAATTTGTCTGGAAACCATAGAGCTGTGGCACCACCTGATCCCATTCCGAACTCAGAAGTGAAACACAGTATCGCCGATGGTAGTGTGGGGTCTCCCCATGCGAGAGTAGGTCATTTCCAGGCGCCTAATAAGCTCAAGTAGTAGATAGTTTTGCTGATATGGCTCAGTTGGTAGAGCGCATCCTTGGTAAGGATGAGGTCCCCAGTTCGATTCTGGGTATCAGCACCAAGAATAATCTAGTGTAATGTCCTAGAAAAAAGTTTGTCTGGAAACCATAGAGCTGTGGCACCACCTGATCCCATTCCGAACTCAGAAGTGAAACACAGTATCGCCGATGGTAGTGTGGGGTCTCCCCATGCGAGAGTAGGTCATTTCCAGGCGCATAATTGACTTGCAAGAGTCGTAAAACAGCCCGCTATTATATAGCGGGCTTTTTTACGTCTGTAATTTAAGCATATTGAAACATGGCTATGTTCCATAATACTGTTGTCTACCGTAAGCGGACAACAGTATTTGCCGTTTATTTAGCTTTGCGCTGCTTTCCTTAAACCAAGCGAGATAATTCGATAAATATTTTGTAGCTACTCCCTTCATACTTCCGTTTACCCAGGCTTTAAAATTCGCTATTGCACCATTGACAGTCTGAATGTGATAAATATTATCCATCACTCTGATTTTCCCATTTATCAATCGCTTATGGTCACAGTGCTTTAGTTTGGCTATCTTCACATATGCCCATGCACCATCGCTGCAAAGCACTGAATTTTCTTCAATGTTTTCAGTAAGATTAATGGATATTTCTGAAGACGTATCAGCAGATAAAATTGGCGCTATCATGTGTTTACTGCGGTCAATGGAAAGAAGCACCGCAACTTGGCCTTCTTTAGTACGTTTATCAATATCACCACCGCGCTTTCTGGCTTTTTGACCTGAACCGAGTGTTTTATTACCTTTTTCAGAATAGGCAAGAAAGAATTCATCAACCTCGATAATGCCCGATAGTTTGTCATCATTTTTCCCTGCCTGAGCCTGAAGAAATCGATGTCGCCATAAAAAGGCTGTTTTAAGATTAATACCACAGACTCTAGCCGCCTGCCTCAGCGTTAACCGCAACGCCATACAGTGGGCATACTCGACCCAAATGCAGCTCTTATGCAGCCTAGCTAGCGGGGTATTAGTCTTGTTGTTAAACGTTTTACTGCAGCTATTGCAGCGATATCGTTGTACTCCACCTGCTTTCCCCCACTTTTTGAACTGGCTTGAATCGCAGTGTGGACACTGCGATTTTGAATCAAAAAGTGGTTGGAACAGCTCATCTATAGGGATTTCGGTATCTAATGCTTGAATTGACTGGTGAACTACCTCTCTCTGAGCTGGAGTCATAAAGATAAGTGCTTTTGTTATCTGGTTAAGTTTACTCACAAATAATTTTGCTTTCATTTCCTTTACCCTCAATCAGTTAGCTTCACTCATTAAGTATAGACAACATTTACCTACAACAGCGCCTGAAACATAGATGATTCCAACCAGTGCAAACTAGATTGAAATATGACTGCAGTGTGGCCGTTCTGCCCATGCGTCTCTTACGAAGATAAAAAAGTAGATCATTTCTAGGCGCCTAATTGACTTGCTCGCGTTGTGAAACATGTTGTTATTACATAACGAACTTTTTAAGTCTGTAATTTGAGGCAATAAACTGCGTGAAAACATGACTGGCAGTGCGAGCCATTAATACATGCGCCCCTTCGAGATAAAAAACGTATGATACATCCTGGAGAATAAACACTTCGTTTATTTATGTTAGTAGTAGATTATTTCAAGGTGTATAACAGACTTGGAATAGTCATGAAACTGCCCGTTATTATCGAGTTGTTTATTAGTTATGTGTAAATTTACCTAAGTTATCATGCTGTCATCTCTAGCGTGACGAACCTATGTATCTGTAAACAACCATGCCAAAAATCTGTGCATCAGTAACAATAAATTGAATAACCCTCTATCTTATAAAAAATAGAAGGTTTTAGTCGATAAAATCATTCTATATTGCCAATTCCTATAATTAGCGATGAAAATGAGTAAGCTTAAAAATCATTCAACATCCTACTTTAATTGAATACATTAGAATGGTCGGAGTGTTAGCTTTTGATCGCGTTATTCAGGCTAGTTCTGGCGGCATCTATTAACCAGTTAATAGAAGATAGCATTACAGCACCAAGTTCGCTTTACTCAAGCAAGAGCATCATTTCGATAGTCATCTCTTTAAATTCGTCAATTGACCTTGAGAATTTTTACCTACATTAACTCTCAGGCACTCAGTGTACTTAGCAATAGTTCATTTCGGTAATCTATTGATAGATGAAGCCAAAAGTTAAGTAACAATATCATGACGACTTATTATGGGATAAATTCCTGTTGTAAAGTATTTAAACCACAACCCAAAGGCTAAATACGCTGTAACCAATACTATAATTTCAATATTGATGACACTTGTGAGCGTCGATAATGTTTATCTTTATTTGCTGGATATTCTCGGTGCTACTGTTGGTATTAATTTATCGTATCAGTCATGTCTAACCGAAAGAAAATGAAATTAACGGTCTATTCTTGATAGCTAAATCATAGAGGGAAGTATTAAGTTTAATGAGCCTTGTTCATTATGAGTCTAGATAGAGAAGAGATATATGTTCAAGCATAGAAAAATTTTAGATATTTTTCGAGTTTACCTTGCCACCCTTCTTAACAATAGCTTTCATCCTAAACTCCATATCGTATGATTCACTAATGTAGTGTGTATTTCCATTTATCTTGAATGACCATCTGTATCTGTTTATGAGGATAAATTAAAAGTTCCTCTTAAATATACTTTATTATCTAGTTTCTGAAGATATGTCCACATAATGCAAATCCTATTAAAGCTTTAATTTGTCAGCTTACCGATTAAAGATTAAATTTCGTAATCACATAGAAGAGTTTATTGCTAATAGTGCCAATTTCTCATTTTCCGTCATTATATTCAAGTGTAGAACCGGTTAGTGCTCATTGGGAGTCTTTACTATCGAATTTATCTCTATATAGTTCGATTCGTCCCACCACAAACTTACGATTAGAGTTGAATATAGTTTTAGAGTTGGTTGTTACTATCAAAACCTATGTTACTTAATAAATTATGATGCTAACGCTTTCATTGGGAAAAATAATAAAGCCTACTGCACCCTTATCGAGGTATATGGTCGCAATATTCAATAGTTGTCTCTGTTAATCAATTTATTTAACCAAGTAAATAACACAAAAGTGGTGCAGCTATTATAGTTCGGAAGGCTTTCAACATGTTTTGTGATCCATTTTTCATTAGGCTTAGGCTATTCCTTTAATGTTATGATGTTTTTTTAGATAATTTTAATGAGTTAAGCTCGAGTTTTAACAGGATTATCCAATCTTAATATGGGTTAAATTCAGATTAGTTGATGCATGATTGTGGATAAACCTGTGGGTAAGGTGTTCCTAAGATGGTGTTAAGTAGAGTATAAAAACTAATTAATAAATACGTCAAAAAAGGCCTTGCACAAAATCTTGTGTTGCCTATAATGCGCATCCACTGACACGGCAGACAGCGAAAGCGGTCACCGAGTTGGGTTGAGTTAAGTGGTTAATAACACTGAATTCAAGGCGAAAAGAAAGTTTGAAAAAACACTTGACGCCGACACGGGAAAGCGTAGAATACGCACCCCAAGCCAACGACCTAGCGTCTTATGGCGATGTCTGAAAAATCGACATCACGTTCTTTAACAATCTAAACAAGAAATCTGTGTGGACATTCACAGGTATTGAGTTATTCGAAATTGTCTTCTGTTCTTCGGAATGTTGGCAATCAAAAAATTTAAACTCAATGCAACGATGAGTGTTCATAGTAATATGTACAAACGTTATCTAGGTTCTTCGGGATTTAGAAAACAAAATCAGAATTCATTGAGCCGATACATTCTTAAGGGGATGTGTCAAAAGAACTTTAATTGAAGAGTTTGATCATGGCTCAGATTGAACGCTGGCGGCAGGCCTAACACATGCAAGTCGAGCGGTAACACAAGGGAGCTTGCTTCTGAGGTGACGAGCGGCGGACGGGTGAGTAATGCCTAGGGATCTGCCCAGTCGAGGGGGATAACAGTTGGAAACGACTGCTAATACCGCATACGCCCTACGGGGGAAAGGAGGGGACCTTCGGGCCTTCCGCGATTGGATGAACCTAGGTGGGATTAGCTAGTTGGTGAGGTAATGGCTCACCAAGGCGACGATCCCTAGCTGTTCTGAG